>DASXXT010000039.1:0-10292 GCA_036502965.1 Roseiarcus sp.
CGTCTCCGCCTTCGGCCTGGCTCGGTCAGTAATGCGCTTTGAGGCCGTATTCGGCGAGCCACTTCGTCTTGCCGATTTCGCGCTCGAGGATGGGCCGGATGACCTCGCAATCGGGCGCGTAGGCGAAGGTCGGGTCAATGCCGACGACGCACCATTCGACGCCCCAGGTATTTCCGATGATGCCCAGTTGCGTTCCAACGGCGTAGACGACGGTCCTCTGCCTTTGATCGGTCGTTGCGGCGCGGGCGACGCAATAGCGGCGGGGAATATAGGAAAGACCGTTAGACCGGAAGCCGATTTCGCGCACGCGCTCGAAGCCGACGATCGCCAGATTTGAATTCCAAAACTCGCGCTGGGTCCCGGCGAACCGGCCGCTGATCGTCGAGAGGACACCGCTGTCGTTGCAGGCGGGCATATCGTCGAAAAACGGCGCCCAGCGCGCCTCAGCCGGCGTGTCGTAAAGATTCAGCTGGGCTGGTCCCTCTCCGGCCCGCGCAAGCGGAACGAGAAGGAAAAAGGCCATAAGGCCGAAGATCGCTCTCTTCAACGCCGTTGCTCCCCTCTGCGACCAAACTTCCCCGGCGCGCGCCGCCTGGCCACAATGCCGCCCGGCGCGCGGCAAATCAAGCCAGGGGCGAAGGTCTGCGGTCGACGGGTCCCGTCCCGGGCCGTTGCAGAACGAGCGGAGCCCGACGTCCCGCTCCGAGCGCCTCAAGAGAGGCGGCGCTTGATCTCGCCTATTTCGTGCGCCACCAGATCGACGCCGGCGGACCCCTTCATCTGGTCGGTAAGCACGATTTCCGCCGCCTTGGCGGCATGCTCTGCCGCGGCGGCGCGAACCTCGGCCGACGCCTGGGCCTCGGCGAGCGCGATCTTGGCTTCGGCTTGCTTGGTGCGCCTGGCGATGAATTCCTTCAGCCGCTCGGCGGCCTCGACGTTCAACTGCTCGGCTTGAGCGCGCGCCTCGGCGACAATGGCGGCGGCGCTCGCTTCGGCTTCAGCAGACTTTTTCTCGAAGCTCGCCAAGAGCGCGGTCGCTTCCTGGCGGAGCTTGGCAGCTTGAGCGAGTTCGGCCGCAATCGCTTCGCCGCGCGCGTCGAGCGCCTTGAGCACGATCCGATGGGCGCCAAAATAAATGAGAACGCCGACGAAGACGAGGAAGCCGAGAAGGACGAAGAACTCCGCATCATAGTCCATCATGCGGCTCCGCTTAGCGCCCTAACGGAACTCACTGCGGCCGCGATCGACGATGGATCAGCCGGGCGTCCTCCGAGGCGCTCGACGATCGCCGCGGCGGCATCGCGGGCGACGTCCGCGACATTCGCCATAGCCTCGGCGCGCATTCCGGCGATTTCGCGCTCGGCGCCGCTGAGCTTGGCTGCAAGCTCAACCTCGAGCGCCTGCCGTTTGGCCTGCGCATCCGCCGCGGCGGCGTCACGAGCGGCCTGGGCGAGGCTCTGCGCCTTCGCCCGCGCCTCGGCCAATGTCTTTTCGTGCGCGGCCGCCGCCGCGTCGGCCTTTTGCTGCATCGCCGTCGCTTCGTCGAGGTCCTGCGCGATTCGGGCTTTGCGGCCCTCGATCACGGCTCCGAGTTGCGGCAAGCCCCGTTTCGACAAGTACCAATAGAGGAATCCAAACGCGATCGCGAACCATACGAGTTGCGACGGAAACGTGCCGGCGTCGAAGGGCGGAAAGTTCGAATGCGCGCCGCCGTCCTGACCGACCTGCGCCTGTGTCGCGTCGGGGTCCGTCGCGGTTAAATCCTTGGTAGTCACGCCGAGCGCCCTCTCAGAAAGCGAGCCGAACTCTGGCTCGTCACACCGCGAACAGCAACAGGAACGCGATCAGAAGGGCGAAAATGCCGAGCGCCTCGGTCACCGCGAAGCCGAAAATCAGGCGGCCGAACTGGCCTTCAACCGCGGATGGGTTGCGCAGCGCGCCATTCAGGAACTGGCCGAACAGCGTGCCAACGCCGATGCCGGCCGCCCCCGTCCCGATCGCGGCGAGGCCAGCCCCGACATATTTAGCGGCGATGGCAAGCTCATGCGGTTCCATGCGGTGCTCCTATTTCGCTGGCGAAGATTCGCGTTTCGGGTTGCTGAGGTCAGTGACCGGGGTGAAGCGCGTCGTTGAGGTACATGCAGGTTAACATCGCGAACACGTAGGCCTGCAGGAACGCGACCAGAAGTTCGAGGGCGTCGAGGCCGATCGTCATAATGAACGGCAGCACGGCCAACGCCTTGATCGCCGCGCCGGCGCCGAGCAGCATGACGACGAAGCCGCCGAAGACGTTGAGCGTGATGTGGCCGGCGAGCATGTTGGCGAACAAACGCACCGAATGACTGACAGGGCGCGACAAGAAGGAGATGATCTCGATCGCCACGACCAGCGGCAATATGTAGATCGGCACGCCAGGAGGAACGAATAGTTTGAAGAAGTGGAGCCCGTGCTCCTTGATGCCGATGACAACAACCGTGAAAAACACCATGAGCGCCAAGGCGGCGGTGATTATGATCTGGCTCGTCACTGTGAATGAGTACGGAATGAAGCCGATCAGGTTCGACAGGAGGACGAAGAAAAAGATCGCGAAGACATAGGGGAAAAACCGCATGCCAGTCTCGCCGGCGGCTGAGCGCACCATGCCGGCGATGAATTCGTAGGCCATTTCCGCCATTGCCTGCAGGCGCCCCGGCACCCCTGAGCCGCCACGGGCGCCGATCGCGACCAAAAGGCAGGTAAGCGCGACTGCCAGCAGCATGAAGAGACCAGAATTGGTCAGGGAGACGTCGTGGCCCGCGACCAGAATCGAAACGACAGGGTGCAGGGCAAATTGGTGGATCGGATCGATCGCCGGTCCCGACTCTGTCGCCACGTCCTATCGTCCTCGTTGTCGTCCGCCTCGTTGCGAGGCTTAAAGCGCCCCGTCAGCGGCTCCGCGCCCCCCAACGACGCGTCCCGTTCGGCTCGGGAAGCCGAGCGCCGCACGTCTTTATCCGGCGAGTTTGCGCGAGACAAGGGCGAATTGCGCTTCAAGGAGACCGTTTTGGCGAAGTCAGCCGGATCACGTTCCAGATCCCCGCGGCCACGCCGATCAAGAAAAATACAATCAGAAACGCAGGATTTGTACCGAGCACGCGGTCGAGAACCCAGCCGATCCCCAAGCCGATAATCACCGCCGAGACGAACTCGCTGCCAGCCCGCAAGCCAAGCGACATTGCAGAGCCGGCCGGGCTCGATTTGGACTCAGGTTTTTGCTCGGGAGCGGGGTGCGGGGCGGCCCGCCCTTTCAGTTCGCCCGACAGCCGATTGAGCCGCGCACGCAGCGCCGCGGCCTCATCGTCGGGGTCTCCGGGGTCCGAACTCATGGGCCAAGTCCTCCCTGCAACGAAACTTGCGGCGCGCCGCTCTACTTCAGGGCGCTGGCGCTTGCATGGCCCTGTCTAGCATCGAAGGCAAGCGCGGTTAGCGCCGCTTGACCCTCGCCGCCGCCTCGGGCAAGGCAGGCCCCGTCTGGACCCGAATGGCCTTTTCATGCCCAAGTCGCCGCCCCCGCCAAGAGCCGACAAGGCGGCCGGAACGCCCAAGCCGACGCCTCCGCCAAGCGCCGCCAAGCCACCCGCCAAAACCCCGACCGGGTTCCTGGCCACGTTTGCGCATCGGCCTCGTCTCCTGGCGGGAGCGATCCTGATGGTCGCGGCGTATATCCCTTTGCAGCTCGGGGTGGAGATCCGCGAGGCGACGCGCCTCTTGATCGCCTGGAATGTTGGAGCTTGGGCGTTCCTGATCATGATTCTGCACATGGTGATGGACCCCAGGCGCGAGGCGAGCGTTTTCTCCAGGCCGGAGGACGAGAACCAATGGATGCTGGTGGTCCTCGGGATTGTTGCGTCTCTGGCGGCCATCGCAGCGATCGTGTGGGAGCTCGGCCCGGTGAAGACCATGACCGGCTGGCCGAAGGCCGGGCATCTGGCGCTGGTTGCCGTGACGGTGCTCAGCGCCTGGACCTTCCTGCAAGTGATGTTTGCCTTGCACTATGCTGGCGTCTACTTCGTGCGCCGGAAGGGTACGTATCAGGGCGGCCTCGAATTTCCCGGCTGCTCCGAGCCGAGGTGGATGGAATTCTTCTATCAGGCCTTCGTCATCGGCTGCACGTTCGCCTCTTCGGACGTCAATGTCACCTCGATGCGGATGCGACGGATCGTCGTCATTCAGGGCGTGGTCGGTTTCTTCTTCAACGCGATCATCCTCGCCCTCACCATCAACGTCGCCGCGAACCTCTTCTAGCCGCCGCTTTTGCCGGATATAGAGCGGCAATGACCGAGACCGCTGATGTTTCCCCCCGCGCCCGCGCCACGCTGCCCCGTGGATTCACAGACCGCGGCGGCGGCGATATCGCCGCCGCCGAAGCGATAATGGCCAAGATCGGGGAGGTGTACGCGCTCTATGGGTTCGAGGCGGTCGAGACGCCGTTCGTCGAATATACCGACGCGCTCGGCAAGTTTCTGCCCGACCAGGATCGACCGAACGAGGGCGTGTTCTCGTTCAAGGACGACGATGAGCAGTGGCTGTCGCTGCGTTACGACTTGACGGCGCCGCTCGCCCGTTACGTCGCCGAGAACTACGACCGGCTGCCGAAGCCCTACCGCTCCTATCGCGCGGGCTGGGTGTTCCGCAACGAGAAGCCTGGTCCGGGACGCTTCCGCCAGTTCATGCAGTTCGACGCCGACACGGTCGGCTCGGCGTCGCCGGCCGCGGACGCGGAAATCTGCATGATGGCCGCCGATTGTCTCGAAGCGCTCGGCATCAAGCGCGGCGACTACGTCGTCAAGGTCAACAATCGCAAGGTGCTTGACGGCGTGATGGAGGCGATCGGGCTTGGCGGCGCGGAAAACGCCGGACGTCGGCTGACCGTTTTGCGCGCGATCGACAAGCTCGACCGGCTCGGCCTCGAAGGGGTGCGCGCGCTGCTTGGGGCCGGGCGCAAAGACGAGAGCGGCGACTTCACGAAGGGCGCGGGGTTGGCCGAGGCGGACATCGAGCGACTTCTCGATTTCTTGCAGCCGAAGTTTCCGCAAGACATTCTCGTGTTGAAGGACGGGCACCGAATTCACGAACAAAACGACGAAGCTAATGCGATCGGCGTTGAGGCGATTCTTCGAGTCGAGGGAAGCAATGCATCGACGATCGACTCGCTTCGACCCTTGTTCGATGGGCAAAAGTACGATGAAGGTCTCGACGAGCTTGCCGAGCTCGCCAGATTCACAGAGAGCGGGGGATTCCCCCAATCGGTAATTTGCATCGACCCCTCCGTGGTGCGCGGGCTCGAATATTATACCGGCCCAGTCTTCGAGGCGGAGCTGACCTTCAAGGAAGACGACGGCCGGCGGGTCCGCTTCGGCTCGGTCGGCGGCGGCGGGCGATACGACGGCCTCGTCGCGCGCTTCCGCGAGGAGCCAGTCCCCGCGACCGGCTTTTCGATCGGCGTGTCGCGGCTGCTCGCGGCGTTGCGCGCGATCAAGAGCCCGATCGTCGCCGCGTCGGAAGCGCCAGGGCCGGTCGTGGTGCTCGCTCTCGATCGCGACGCGGCCTCGATGGGGAATTATCAGCGGCTGGTCGCAAGCTTGCGCAAAGCGGGGATCGCGGCCGAACTCTATCTGGGCTCGGGGGGCATGAACGCGCAGCTCAAATATGCGGATCGGCGCAGAAGCCGCGTCGCCGTCATCCAAGGCTCGAATGAGCGCAAAGCGCCCGGCGGCCCGCAGGTCACGATCCGGGACCTTAAGCTCGGCGCCGAGCTCGCGAAGACGACCAAGGACCGCGCCGACTATCTGGAATTGCGGCAGCGCGCCCAATTTCCCGCGCCCGAGGCGGAGCTAGTTGAGCGGGTGCGCGAGGTTCTGGCAAGGCGCTAAGCCCGCGCACAAGTTTACGCGCGCCAATGATCTCAGCGGCTTAGCTGCTCTTTTGTGCAAATTTTTCGCTCTTTTGTCTCGCCGCAAGGACCTCGTTCTGAGGCGCCGCGAAGCGGCCTCGACGAACGCTCCAGGGACAACCACAAGGAGCGGAGCCTGTTGCAGCTTTCTAGACTCTCCTTCGAGACGCGCCTTTGGCGCTCACAAAGGACAAGAACGAGCGGCTGCTTGCGGGCGCCGGCAATCGCCCATTCGACCATCGCCGCCGTTTGCCTGCGACGAATCTCCTCCGGCGGAAGGCTTGGCAAGCGCTCAGGCGGGACGGGATGTCAACCAGCTGCGCAATCGGGGTACCTGTGTCGCGGGATCGAGCTTGAGGGCGGCGAGGAGCGATTCGCCCTCGGCCAGCCGCCGGTAGTTGCATCGGCTCCGTGTCCGCCCGGGTGGGCTCCGACACAGTCTCGGCAGCCAGCAGTTCCTCGGCGTTTGCTTGTTGGCTGCCGGGGGCGCGCGAGTTCGATGCTGAGCGCAGCTCAGCGCCCGGGTCCAGGCGCTCGAGCTTCGTTCAAACGCGCCTGGCGGCGAATTGACGCACCTGAAAGGCTATTGCGTCGATCATCGCCTTCTGCGGACCGGCTCAGCCAATTTCAGCCGGTCAGGCGAGACGAGCCAGGGCAACGATCTTGTGGCGCCGTCACGAGGCGCTTCGGTCTGCGCGGGATTTGACGCCAAATTTGACCTGGCTGGGCCAGGAGCCGAGAAAGAGGCTTTCGATGTGCAAAGGGTGGACCCCGAAAGCCGCCCCTCGCGCTTGCATGATCGATGATCCTACGCCACTTGGCGGCTTTCGGCCGCATCCTCCGCTCCGCACTTCTCGGCGTATTCCGTCGCCTGGCGCCTTAGGCTGACCACTCCGTCGAATGCTTCCAAGGGATCGCAACGGCTTTCGTATCGGAGCTTCCGTCTTCATCCAGCATCGGCTTCAAGGGCATGGTCAGCCTTCCAACGGTCCGTGAATGACGCTCGGTGGCGCCGCGCGTCCTACGACCCGTTCAGGCCGTGCCGGCGGAGAGCCGAATGCGCCTGGCCTGCGGCAGAAGCCGTATCAGCCTCTCGGCCCATGCCCTCTGGCCTTTCTCGTCCGCGATGAGATCCTGCCGGATTTCGATCTCGACGTGGGGGATTTTCCGCCGCTCGCCGTGAACGGGAATGCCATAATCCGTGGCGTCGCTCACATGATAGGGTTCATTGTCGCCGACCACGAGGTCGCCTTCCTTACGAAACAGATCGAACAGGACGAGGGCCAGGCCCGGATCGCGGTTATAGAGCGCGCCGACATGCCAGGGCCGTACGAACCCTTTGAAGACCGGCGTGAAGGAATGCATGGCCACCAGCAGCGTCTCGCGCCCTTCGGCGGCCCGCCGGTCGAGGAGGCCGGTGATCGCGCTCTGGTAAGGCAGGAAAACGTCCTCGATCCGGGCGTGCCGCTCGGCCGGCGAAATGTCGACATTGGCCGGAATCGGCGTCAACTCGCTGATCTCGGGTATGGCGCTGGGAACGGTCGGATCGCGATTGCAGTCGATCACTAGGCGCGAATAGACCTGTTCGACCAGCGGCGCATCGAGGGCGTCCGACACCAGGCGCGACACGCAGGCCGCTCCTACGTCCCAGGCGATGTGCCGGTCGAATTCGGCGGCAGCCAGCCCCATATCGCCAAGGGTTTTCGGGATTCGCCGGCCGGCGTGGTCGCAGGTTAGGAAGAAGGGCGAGGCGCCATCCGCATGCCTGACGATGACCGGATCAGGTTCGTCCGGCTCAAGCAGCCGGCGTTTCAACAAATCCATGATTTTCCTTCCCCTGCCTGCCGGCGGAAGGATCCAAGGATGGAGGGCGAGCCGGGATGGTCCTCGACGCCGGTGTAGACGAATTCCTGCTCGAAGGCGCCCTGGAGCTCGAGCCCGGCGACGTCCTTCAAGTCTCCGGTCACGCCAAGGGGCGTGTCGCCGATCGGTCCGAGCGCCGAGATCATCGTGTTGGTGCGCGCCCGGCCGACGTCCGACTTCAGCCTGGCCGACAAATAGGCGACGGGAAAGCCCTGGCCGCGCACGCGGCCGGCGATCTCGCAGGTGCACACCAGCGCAATCGGTTCGCTGATCATGGCCGAGGCTCCTCGGCTGAAAGATGCGCACGCAGCAATTCCAGCTTCTCCATGCGCCGCTTGCTGTCCTTCCAGTGTTGCGCATGCAGGCGCGCGATGAGCGCCTCTGACAGGGCGGACAGGGCTGCGAAACTCTCCCAGGAGGAGGGCATAGTGGTGCGCACCGAAAAGACGTGATGGGCCACCGCCGCCACCGGCGAAACCCAGGTATCGGTGAAGAGCAGGACATGAGCCCCGCCTGCTGCCGCTTCGCGCGCGAAGAGAACCACATCCTCCTGGAAGCGGCGGATGTCGAAGACGACGAGCACATCGTTGCGGCCGAGGTCGAGCAGGTGCTCGACCCATGTGGCGGTCTGGCCCTCGACCAGTTGCACGCGTGGCCTGAGTTCACGCAGGTGCAGGTAGAGATGGATCGCCAGGCTGGAGGTGAAGCGGCCGCCCAGGAGCAGTATGCGCCGGCGGGGATCGGCGAGCAGGGCCACCGCTGCCTCGAACTCCGCGCGCGGCAGATCGGCGATTGACGCTTCGATATTCTCGATGATGGCGCGCGTGTAGGTGGAGAGGAAATCGCCCTGCGGAGGATGGCTGGACTCCGGCGGGGCTTTGGCGAGCGGTGTCTGCAGGCGAAGCTCCAGTTCGTCGCGCAGCGCCTGCTGGAAATCGGGATAGCTGTCGAACCCCAGCTTGGCGATCAGGCGCAAGATCGTCGGGCCGCTGACATTGGCGCGCGCAGCGAACTGCGCCACCGTCTCCAGTCCGGCGACCGGGTAGTTGGCCAACAATGTCAGCGCCGGCCGCCGTTCCGTCGGCGTCAGCCGGCCGAGGCGACGGCGGATACGCGCCGCCACCGAGCGGGAGCTGCTCTCGCTGTCGTCCATCGTTCCTGCCCGAATTCCTTAACGCACATATTACAGCATTGACATATTCCAGACAGCATGGAAATTTTTGTTACAAAAGCAAGAACAGGGGAACAGGCTGTGCGGATGGACAATCCCAAGGTCGTGGACCGGACATATCCGGCGGCGGCAATGCGGCTTTTGGCGCGGGCGAGCCGGATCGGTTGAGAGGCAGCACGCGATGGCCTCCTCCGCCTCGTCCGGACCGCTGCTCGCCACAAGAGGACTGACGAAGTCCTTCCGCAGCCTCGTCGCCCTAAGGGATCACAAAATCGCCGTTCATGCCGGCGAGATCGTGGGTGTTATCGGTCCGAACGGGTCGGGCAAGAGCACCTTCTTCAACCTGGTGAGCGGCTTTCTTCGGGCGGACCGAGGAGAGGTGCTGTTCGGCGGCGCGCCCATCACGCGCCGTCCGGCGGCCGAGATCGCGCACCTCGGCATTGCCCGCACCTTTCAGGGCACGCGGCTTTTTCCCGGGCTGACAGTGGCGGAGAACGTTCGGGCGGCGGCGGAGCTGCGCCATCGGACGAACATGCTCGAGGCACTTGTCGGCACGCCCCGGCGTTCCCGCGCCGAGCGCGAGGTCGAGACGATGACAAGAGAATTCCTCGATCTTGTCGGCCTCGCCCACCGGCGCGATGAGCGCGCCCGCGACCTGCCTTATGGCGACCAGCGTCGGTTGGAACTGGTGCGGGCGCTTGCCACACGACCGCGGCTGCTGATGCTGGACGAGCCGGCCGCCGGAATGGACGCCTCTGAGACACGCTCGCTGCTGCGCATCATCGATGACATCCGACACCGCTTCCGCCTGGCGGTCATCGTTGTCGAGCACGACATGGACCTGATCATGAACCTGTGTGAGCGGATCCAAGTCTTGGCGCATGGCAGCGTTATCTTCGAGGGCTCGCCCGCCGAGGTGCAGGCGCATCCGCGCGTTCGGGAGGTCTATCTCGGCCGTGCCTGAAGCCGCCGCAGCCCCCATCGCCGATGCGTCTGAGATCCTTCGTGTGCGCGACCTTGTCGTAAGCTACGGCGCAGTCTCGGCGCTACGGGGCGTGAGCCTGCAGGTGGGCAGGGGCGAGGTGGTCGCGCTGCTCGGCGCAAACGGCGCGGGCAAGAGCACTATGCTGCGCACCATTTCCGGCCTCATGCTCCCAAAATCCGGCGAGATCCGTTTCCTCGGCCAGCGCATAGATTGCATCCCATCGACGCGCATCGTGCGCCTGGGGCTCGCCCATTCGCCGGAGGGCAGGCGCCTGTTCGGTTCGCTGACGGTGGCCGAAAATTTGCGCCTCGGCGCGTCCACGCGTTCAGACCGCTCCGGCA
>DASXXT010000040.1:0-2018 GCA_036502965.1 Roseiarcus sp.
GCGATCGGCTCGAAGCTCTTGAATCCGCTGTAGGGCCCGTAGGTGCCGAAGCCCTTGATGGTGGCGTAAATGAGTCGCGGGTTGATCTTGGCCAGCGCTGCGTAGCCGAACCCGAGGCGATCGAGCGCGCCCGGCCCGAAATTCTCCACCAGCACGTCCGACTGGGCGATCACCTTTCGGAACAGATCCTTGCCGGCGTCGGTCTTGAGATTCAGCGTCAGGCTGCGCTTGTTGGCATTGAAGATCAGGAAGAACAGGCTGTCGCTGTTCTTCTGGTCGCGCATGTTCACCCGCGCGATGTCGCCGCCCTTGGGCTCCTCGAGCTTGATCACGTCGGCACCGAGGAAGCCGAGAATCTGCGTGCAGGCGGGCCCCGCCTGGTTGTGCGTCATGTCGATGATGCGGACGCCTGACAAGGCCTGGTCCATGGTCGCGCTCCCTCTTCTCCGCCGCCGCCCATGCTAGTCGGAAGACTGCGGGCGATCACCCCCTTGATAGCAACGAAATCACTGACGAAGAAACCCAGGATTTTCTGCGCCGGCTAATTCGCCGACAGACGGGAAACCCAGGCGGACACCGCGTCGCCGCTGCTCATGTCGTTCTGGACCAGGCCATCGATCATGAAGGTCGGTGAAACATGGATGCCGTTCTGACGGGCATATTTCGTATGTCGCTTGACCTCCTGGTCCAGCTTGGGGAGGGCGTAGGCCTCGGCAAGCTTCAGGCCCGAATATTCTTCGACGCGCGCAATGATATCGGCGGGTGACAACGCGAGAAGTGGCCCGCTGCAATGATCGGCGGGTTCGAACTTGTCACGGTGAGCGGCGACACCTGCCAGCACTTTCCTGGCGGCGCCTTTGCCCTCGCCGAGAGTGGAGGCGGCGAGCGCGCACCGCGTGATCACGCCGGAAAAAAGATGCCATGGCTGCGAATGCAGCCAGATCTTGAGCGTGACGTTGTTGGCGCCCGCTGATTGCAAGGTCTCGTCGAGCTTGCCCAAGGCCTTCGCCGAGAACGGGCAGGTCGGCTCGAGGAACACTTCGAACACTCTCGGCCCTTGCCCCCAGGTCAGTGGCTCCGCACGCCACGCAGAATTCTTTTCAACCATGCGTTCATCCTTGCTTCCATGGACGCCTTATCAAACGTATCCGCGTATCGCTGTCCGTCTCACAGCGCCGTCATACCACCATCCACGAACAGCAGGGCGCCGGTGACGTAGGAGGCATCGTCGGAGGCCAAAAAGAGGATTGCGGCAGCGACTTCGTCGGCCCTGCCCGGGCGCTTCAGCATGGTGCCTCGTGCCGCCTGGGCGTTGTATTGCTCGACGGTCTCGCCGGCCGCCGCGATGCGGCGCTCATGGAACGGCGTGAAGATCGGGCCGGGACCGACGGCGTTCACGCGAATGCCCTCCGACGAATGGTCGGCGGCGAGCGCCCGCGTCAACCCCGCGATTGCAGCCTTGGTCGTGTCATACTGGAGATTGCCGCCGCCTGCGACGACGGAACGGACAGAGGCGACGTTGACGATGGCGCCGCCCCTATCGCGCCCCTGGTCGCGGCGCATCAGCGGAACCGCCGCCTTGGCACAGAAGACATAGCTCATCAGGTTGACGCCGAGGATCTCGTTCCAGCTCGCCGCGCTCGCCTCGTCGACCTTCTCGTATTTGCGGATGCCGGCGTTGTTGACGAGGATGTCGAGGCGCCCGAACTGCTGCGCCGCACCGTTGACGAAGGCGAGGCATGCGGCCTCGGTACCGACGTCAGCCTGCGTGAAGGCGACCTTGGCGCCCGTGGCCTCGAGTTCGGTCGCCACGCGGCGGCCGCGGTCGCCGTCGCGATCGCAGAACGCCACGCTCGCGCCCTCGGCGACGAAACGCCTGACCGTCGCCTCGCCGATTCCCGATGCCCCACCTGTCACCGCGGCGACCTTGCCGTTGAGCCTCATGTTCGCCGCCCTTCATTGTGTTGCGAAGTTCGCATCCTCACGTCCGACCTGAGTAGAATGCAGCCCATCATTCA
>DASXXT010000041.1:0-8710 GCA_036502965.1 Roseiarcus sp.
GGCCATCGAGGCTGGATACAAACAGCTTATTGAAATCACCGCCTAAAAACAGAGCATCCTGAGTGTCCCTGAACCCCTGAAGACTCTTAATCACGTTCCCGGCAGTGAGGTCCACGACTTCCAGAGTGTTATTATCGACCGCAGCGACAAACAGCCGCTTCTGCTCCAGATCAACCCCCATGTGATCGAGGCGGCCAACAACCCCCGGTAAAGAGATCGTTTGCACCAGCTTGAGCGCCCGCTTTTCTTTTGCGGCTTGCGATTCCTCGATCGATTTTTGCTCCTGGGCGGGTGTCGTCTTTTGTGCGCTCGCTGCCGTAACCAGCAGGCCGCCAAAAATGGCCATTATCGCCAGCGGCGCGGCGCCAGATTTCTTCGCATATATTTTCATCCGAGACCGCTCCCTGTTTGTTAGCTGCTCGCTGTCGAGCGTCAGTGCGGTCGATAAGCGAGAGCCTCGGCTCGATCGCCGGCGCTGCCTACGAACGTCTAGGGGCCGCCGCAGCGCGATCCGAGGTCATGGGCGCCCTCCATGGGCGGGGGCTCGATCATTTCCGTTCACCTGATCGACGGCGGCGAGGAGGTCGGCGAGTGCTTTTCCGCCCATCGCCGCATTCGGCGACCGGGGTCGAAGCGCAAGGAGCACGCGATCGAGCCCGCGGTCGATCGCCCTGTCGACCACGCTCCACTGCGCGACGGTCTGCCGCGTTGAGCCGGCCGCGGCGCCGTCCCAGGACCGTTCAAGATCCTTGATCCGGACCCTAGCAGCAGCCAGGTCGCCCTTGTCGACCAAGGCTTCGGCGTCAGCGACGGCCGTCCTGACGTTGGAAAGATCGCGCACCGCCGGTGGAAAAGCCACCGCCGCGCCTGGAAAGTCCCCCGCAACATCCGCGGCGATGACGGACGTCGCTGAAAGACTCAGGAGCAGCATCAGCGCCAGGGTCGACTTTCGAACTGACATGGTGATTCTCCTTCTGATGCGAGGCCGGTCAGCGTGGAGCGCCTTGCCCTCTTCGCCACTGCAGAGATCATCGCGATATGAGCCTCGGGTCATCGATGCTGAGCCGACGAAGAGCCGCTGGGCGTCTTCTTCGGGCCAAGGCCAGCGCGTCATCGGCGCTAGAAACGATGGGCGCCCCACTGTGTGGCGGGCTACTGGCGCGGCGCCGATATAGGTCTTGCTGCAGGCTGCGGGAAGTGCATTGAATGCAAACGCGAATGCATGAAATGAATGACGAATCTGCGCACCATCGATCTGAACCTACTGCTTGTCTTCGAAGCGGTTCTACGCGAAGGGAGCGTCGCCCGCGCGGCCGAACGCCTGCATCTCAGCCAGCCCGCCACGAGCCACGCCTTGGGCCGGCTGCGCCGCCGGTTGAAGGACCAGTTGTTTATCCGCACGCCGGCCGGCATGACGCCGACGCCACGCGCCGAGCGGCTGGCGCGACCAGTGCGGCGCGCGCTAGACGAACTTCAGCTTGCGCTGGAGCCGGAGGTCTTTTCACCGGAGACCTCGGACCGGAGCTTCGTCGTTGCGGTCAACAATTTCGGCGCGATCGCGCTGGCGGCGCCGCTCGCTGGCGAATGTCGCAAGCAGGCGCCGCGCCTCCGCCTATCGCTGCGGCCAAGCGGCACGCTCGATGTCTTGAACCTTCTCGAGCGAGGCGAACTTGACCTTGTGATCTCCCCTCTCGACGCGCCGGCCGATCGTTTCGCAGCCGAGACTCTGGTTGTTGATCGCTACGTCGTCGTCATGCGGCGCGGCCACCCGGCCGCGAAGCTCGCGCTCGACATCGAGGCTTTCGCCAATCTGCCGCGGCTCGTCATTTCCTCGAGCGGCGAGGACGTTAGCTTCGTCGAGGCCGAATTGGCCGCGCATGGGCGCGCAGGAACGGTCGCTCTGGAAGCCCCCTACCTGTCGGCCGGTTCGATTCTCGCGCAGTCGGATATGGTCGCCGTGCTCGGCTCTCACGTCGCGGGCGAGTTCCGCCACTCTCATCCGATTGAAATCAAGGAGCTGCCCTTCAAGTCTACCGAACTGCGCAGCATCATGCTGTGGCACCGCAGGCTCGACGATCAGCCGGGGCACCGCTGGCTGCGCGAGGTGGTCACCCAAATCGCCAAGAAGAATGCACGCCCGGCATAGCTTCGAACCACTACAGTCGATCGACTCAAACCTTGGCCTTTGGCGGACTTTAGCGACTCACGCGGCCCAAGCCGAGTGTGCAGTTCGTCACAACCGTGGGCCGACAGTGAAAGATCGAATGTCCGGAATGGGGGTCGAAACCGGTCCGACTGATCGAGTTTTAACCCTTGGAGCCTCTGGCCTCAGCTCATCATCGCGCCTGGCCCGGGAATCGCGCCGGGCGGGCATTTGCCGAGGATGATCATGCCGAGCACCTCGTCCTTGGTCATGTCGCCGACGCGGCCGGTACCGACGACCTGGCCGTTCTTCATCACCGTCACCCGGTCGGCGAGGTCAAACACGTCGTGGATGTCGTGGCTGATGAGGAAGATGCCGAGGCCCTCAGACTTGAGTTGCTTGATGAGTTCGCCGACCTGGGCGGTCTCCGCCGGCCCCAACGCCGCCGTCGGCTCATCCATGATGAGCACTTTGGCGTCGAAATGGATCGCCCGCGCGATGGCGACTGACTGGCGCTGACCGCCGGACAGCGCGACCACCGGCTCCTTGAAGCGGCGGAAGTTCGGATTGAGCCGGCCCATCACCTTGCGCGCCTCCGCCTCCATCGAAGCGTCATCGAGCGTTCCCCAGCGGGTGCGGAGCTCGCGGCCAAGATAGAGGTTCGACGCCGCGTCGACATTGTCGGCGAGCGCGAGCGCCTGGTAGACCGTCTCGATGCCATAGTGCTTGGCGTCGCGCGGGTTGTCGATCTTGGCTTCCTTCCCGTCGATGAAGATCTGTCCGCTGTCGCGCTTGTAGGCGCCGGACAGGATCTTAATGAGGCAGGATTTGCCGGCGCCGTTGTGGCCAAGCAGGCCGACCACCTCGCCGGGGTACAAATCGATATAGGCGTGATCGACGGCCTTTACGCCGCCGAAGGCGATCGAGACATCCTTCATCTCGACCAGCGGGGTTTGGGCGTTCGCGTCCATGGCTAACCCTTGGCGGTCCTGCGGCGGTAGAAGGTGTCGATGCCGACCGCGCCAACCAGCACCACGCCGACCACCATCTGCTGAAAGGCCGAGTCGAAGCCGAGCAGCACCATGCCCGATTGAAGCGACTGGATGACCAGCGCGCCGATGAGCGCGCCGTAGATCGTGCCGACGCCGCCGGCAAGCGAGGTGCCGCCGATCACCGCCGCCGCAATCACGTAAAGCTCGTCGAACTGTCCGAGCACGTTGGTCGCCGAGTCGAGCCGCGCCGAGTCGATGCAGGCGGCGATCCCGGCCAGCGCGCCCATCAGAGCAAAGACGAGAATCGTGATTCGCTTGGTGTTGATGCCGGCGAGCTCGGCGGCTTCCGGGTTGCCGCCGATCGCATAGACATAGCGGCCGAACCGGGTGCGCCGGGCGAGGAAGGTCATGACAAGGCCGGTTACGAGCGCGATCAGCACCGGAATCGCGTAACCGGTGGGGATGATCAGTCCGCCTTCCGGCACTGGAATGTTGTTGGCCTCCGCATAGGCCGCCGCAACCCGCTCAGGCCAGGGATAGGCGTTGACGATCGTGGTTGCGCCGAGAACGAAGAAGCAGCCGACGACCGCGAGGACATATTCCGCCCACATCGGCCGCTGGGGGAAACGGAACCGCGCCCGCCGCTGACGGCCGGCGTATAGACCGAACACGATGCCCGCGCAGCAGATCGCGGCCAGAATCCAGCTCGCCGTCGCCCCGATCGAGCCATGCGGGCCCCCGCCCATCAGTGCGAAGCGGTCGTCGAGCGGCGCGATCGTCTGGCCGGTCGTCACCCACCACGCGGCGCCGCGCCAGAACAATTGGCCCCCGAGCGTGACGATGAAGGCCGGAATGCCGAGATAGGCGACCAGGGATCCGTGAAAGGCGCCGATCGCCGCGCCGACCGCCAACGCAATCAGCACGGCGATGATCCAGATCGTCGGATTGTCGAGGCCGAGATAGACCGGCAGGAAGCGGACCTGGGCGACGCCGATGATCGTGGACACGAAGCCGACGATCGACCCGACCGAAAGGTCGATATGGCGCATGACGATGATGAGCACCATGCCGGTCGCCATGATCGCGATCGACGAGGTCTGGACGCTCAAATTCCACAAGTTGCGCGGCGTCAGGAACAAGCCCTCGCCGCTCGAAATCAGTGTGTAGAGATGAAAGCCGATCCAGATCAGCGCCAGCGCGGCGATCATGCCGAGCATGCGGGTGTCGACTTCGGTGGCTCGGAGGAACCGTCGAATAGCCGGCTCGTTCGGAGCCGCGCTAGTCGCGCTCGACGCCGCAGAGGTCATGCTCCCTCCCGATCCTCTTAACCTTACGCCGTCACCGCCCTCACCGCGGCGCTTCAACAGAAAGCCGCGCCGCTTTTAAGAACGGCGCGGCCCTCTTTTGTTTCACTCCATACCGGCGTGGTCAACTCAGCCGCAGAACTTCAGCGTGCCGGGCTTCACGCCGGCGCAGACTTCCGCCTTGGTGATCCAGCCCTTGTCGACGATCACGTTGAGGTTCTCCCGGGTGACGGGGAGCGGCGTTAGAAGGACGCCATTGACCTTGACCCCCTTGGCCCCGCCGGTGAACGGCTTGACGTCGGGAATGGCGGTCATCTTCTTGCCGGCGCTGAGCGCAACCGCCGCTTCGCCGGCCGTCTTGCCGAGATCGCGCGCGTCCTTCCAGATCGAGACGGTCTGGGTGCCGAGCGCGACGCGGTTGATCGCCGCGTGGTCGCCGTCCTGCCCCGACACCGGCACCGATCCGGCCATTCCCTGCGCCGAGAGCGCCGCGACAACGCCGCCCGCCATGCCGTCGTTCTCAGCGACGACAGCATCGACCTTGTTGTTGTTCTTGGTGAGGATCTGCTCCATGTTCTTTTGCGCATTGTCCGGCTTCCAGCCGTCCGTGTACGACATGCCGACGTTCTTGATCTTGCCGGCGTCCATCGCCGGCTTCAGCACTTCGCTGATGCCAGAGAACAGGAAGTCGGCGTTCGGATCGCCCTTGTCGCCCTTGATGAACGCATAGTTGCCGGCAGGCTTGGCGGCCAGAATAGACTTGGCCATCATCCGTCCGACGCCGACGTTATCGAAGGTGACATAAAGCACGTTCGGGCTCTCGATCAGGCGGTCGTAGGCGATGACCGGAATGCCTTCGTCGCTCGCCTTCTTGACCGCTGGAAGAATCGCCTCCGAATCCATCGCGAGGATGATGAGAACGTTGGCGCCCTTCGAGATGAGGCTTTCGACGTCGGTCAGCTGCTTGGTTGGCGACCCTTGAGCGTCGGCCGAGATGTATTTGGCGCCATGGGCGTCGAGGGCCTTCTTGATCGCGGCCTCATCAGTCTTCCAGCGCTCTTCCTGGAAGTTCGACCACGAGACGCCGACGGTCACATCTTTCGCCAGCGCAGCGAAAGAGGCGACGCTCGCAGTTGCCAGCAAAATCGCCCCAATCGCCAAGTTTTTCAGTGCTTTCATAGACTTCCTCCCGTAGGATCCACGGACCCGGCGGCGACGCGATAGAAGCGCGCGCCCCTCCAGCCGAAGCCGGACAATTTCCGTGGCCGGCACAATGGTGACGCTCGCTGCGGCTGTCAATGCGCCAAATGGGCTATGTATCCAACTTGTTTCGGGGCTTAAGTCTCGCCGCGGCCGGGCGGATTCGGCGGCGCGTGGAACGCGCTTGCGGCACCCACCCTTGACATGAGAATGATTGGGCTTCGGGCTCCTCGGCCCTTCGATAAGTGCAACGGGAGGACCATGACGCGGCTTTTGGGCGTGTCGATCGCTCTTTGCGCGGCGTCAGCCCTGTGCGCGGCCGGCGCCGCGTCGGGCGGGAGTTGGGACGAGCGCGTCTTCCCTGCCGGCTCCCATCTCGATTTCGATCAGATCGCCGCCGCCGGGCCAGCGGCTCTCCCCGCCCTCATCGAGCGCGGGCGTGAACTGTTCAAGGCGAAATTCACCACCGTCGACGGCGCCGGACGGCCGAAGGCGACCCAGGCCATCATCCCGACCAAGCGCAAGAACGGCGTCAATCCGCCGTTCAGCCGCACCAGCGGGCCGGATTCGAATTCCTGTTTCGGCTGCCACAACGATCCGGTCGTCGGCGGTTCGGGCGACGATGTCGCCAATGTGTTCGTGTCGGAAGGCTTCGAGAGCGCCCAGTTCGACTCAACCGACCCGTCGTTCTCGAGCGAGCGACACACGATCGCGCTGATGGGCGCAGGCCTGATCGAGCTTCTCGCGCGCGAGATGACTGCAGAATTGCAGGCGATCCGCGCCGCGGCGATCGCCGAGGCATGCGCGACCGCCAAGGATACGCGCGCCGACCTCGTGACCAAGGGCGTGCGCTTCGGCTTGATCGTCGCTCATCCCGACGGCATCGTCGACCTCGAGGGCATCGACGGCGTCGACTCCGATCTGATCGTCAGGCCGTTCAGCCGCAAGGGCGTGTTCACGTCGCTGCGCCAGTTCACCATCAACGCGCTCAACATTCACCATGGCATGGAGGCGGTCGAGCGCTTCGGTGTTCGTTGGACCGGCAGCCACGACTTCGCTGAAAGCGGCGTGCCGGACGCGATCACCGCCGGCGACGTCTCGGCTCTGGTCGCGTTCCAGGCGACCCTGCCGCCGCCGAGGGTGAAGGCCGACCTGCCCGACGATTGGCGGGCGGCGGCCAAGGTCGGCGCCGAGACGTTCAACACGATCGGCTGCGCCTCGTGTCACATGGAGATCTTGCCGCTGAAGTCGCTCGTGTTCAGCGATCCCGCGCCCTATGACATGGCGGGCACGCTGCGCGCGGGCGAGGTCAAGGCGCCGATCCATATCGATCTTGGCGCCCTGCCCTTCGCCAAGACGCTTCAGAGAAACGACAAGGGCGAGTGGCTGATCCCGCTCTATAGCGACCTCAAGCGCCACCTTATCGTCGACGAAACGGTCAACGCGCTGGGCAACGAATTGCAGGCGCAGCGCTTCGTCGAGCGCGACGTGTTCTTGACGCCACGGCTTTGGGGCGTTGGCTCGACCCCGCCCTATGGCCACAACGGCTCGTTCCGTATGCTCGACGAAATCATCGCGGCGCACGGCGGGGACGCGCGATTTGCGCGCGACGCGTATCAAGCGCTCGACCCCGAGAAGCGCGACGAAATTATCGCTTTCCTGCGGTCGCTCGTCATCGAGGCGCAATGATGCGGATCCTCCTCTGCGTCCTCGCGCTCTTGCTGTGCGTGCCGGGAGCGCGCGCCGCCGACGACCGGCAAAAGCCGCAGGGCGACGTACCCCTCATGCATGAAGAGGCGGAGGCGGCGGGCCTCCATAGCGTCTATGACGGTCCGTGGGAATTCTTCGTCGGCGGCGGCGGGGCGGCGCTCGATTGCGACGGTTCGGGCTTTCCCTCGGTGTTCCTGGCGGGCGGCAAGAATCCGGCGAGACTCTTCGTCAACAAATCCAAGGCCAGCGGGCCGCTCAAATTCGAGGAGAAGGCGCTCGACATCGGCGCCGATTCCAAACTCCTGAGCAACGTCATCGGCGCCTATCCGCTCGACATCGACGGAGACGGCCACATGGATCTGTTCGTGCTCAGGGTCGGCGAGAACCTGCTGCTCAAGGGCGGTCCGGACTGCGCGTTCACGCTCGCCAACCACGAATGGAATTTCGAAGGCGATACGGGCTGGACAACGTCGTTCGCCGCCGAATGGGAGCCGGGGCAGAAATTTCCGACGCTCGCGATTGGCCATTACGTCGACCGCGACGCGCCGGGCGCGCCCTGGGGCACATGCGCGGACAATTCGCTCTATCGCCCTCAAGTCGGCGACAAGCCCGACTATTCGGTACGAGCGCCGCTTACGCCCGGCTTCTGCGCCCTTTCGATGCTGTTCACCGATTGGAACAAGTCAGGCGTGCCATCGCTGCGCGTCTCGAACGACCGGCAATATTACCGCGGCGGCGAAGAACAGATGTGGCGCATCGACCCGGGCAAGACGCCGAGGCTTTACTCGCGCGCCGACGGCTGGCGGCATTTGTCGATCTACGGCATGGGCATCGCGGAAGGCGATCTCGACGGCTCGGGCTACCCGCAATATCTCCTCACCTCGATGGGCGACGAGAAGCTGCAGAAGCTCGATCCCGAAGGGGCCGAGCGCGGCGAAGCGCCCGTCTACCGCGACATCGCAGGCGAGGTTGGCGTGACCGCGCATATTCCCTACGCCGGCGGCGACAAGCGGCCGTCGACCGCCTGGCACGCCGAATTCGCCGACTTCAACAATGACGGACTCAGCGACATCTTCGTCTCCAAGGGCAACCTGGAGCAGATGCCCGACTTCGCCGCCTACGATCCGAGCAATCTGTTGCTCGGCCAATGGAACGGCAAATTCGCCGAAGCCGGCGATGAAGCGGGCATCGCCTGCGAGGCCAAGGGCCGCGGCGCGCTTATCGCCGACTTCAATCTCGATGGACGCCTCGACATCCTGCAGCTCAATCGCGGCTCAAACGCTCTGCTCTACCGCAATCTGGGCGCCAAGAATCCGGGAGAGCACGGCGACGGTCCGCCACTGCCGATGGGCAATTGGACC
>DASXXT010000042.1:0-16325 GCA_036502965.1 Roseiarcus sp.
GATCTTGGGCGACAAGCTCGAGTCCCGCTTCCAGCGGATCGTCGGATTCGATCAGCTGCAATTCCGCCTGGCCGCCCTCGAACAGGGTGGAGAACAAATCCCTGAAATGGGTGTTGACGACATCGAAAGCGACGACGAGCCGCTCGCGCCCCTCCTGATTGAGGGTGCCGATTGCGCTGCGAAGGCGCTTGATCGCTTCGGTCAGATCGTCACGCTCGGCGATGAGCTTGTCGCGGCTCGCAAGGACCTCGACCAGCTCGTCGTCGGCGCGCAGGTTGACCGCGCCGAGCCGCTCGCGCTCCTGGCGCAAATTCTCAAGCCGACGTTCGACCTCGACGCCGCCGGGCAGCGGCGCATCGGCCTTGTGGCCGGCGAGCGCGAGGAGGCCCGACGGCTCGCAATCGAGTTCGCTTACGATCGCGTGCTTAAGCTCTTCGTCCCTCACGCGCGCCCCTTCCAGGCGCTCTTCGGAGGCGGCGCGCTGCTCGCGCGCGGCGCTCATCGCTTCGAGCGCCTGGCGGGCAGCGCGATCGGCGTCGGCGAGCGCGGTTTCGCCCAGCGCAAGCGCGTCGGCGGCGTCCTTGCGCGCTTTTTCCGCCTCAGCGTGTTCGTCCGTCAGCGCGCGGCGGGCGCGGGCGAAATCGGTCGGCGCGTCGGCGAGGCCGTCCCGCTCGCGCTCCGCTTCCGCCCGGCGGTCGGCGAGTTCGGCGATGCGGCTTTGCGCCCGATCGCGCCGCTCATGCCAGGACGACCGCTCTGCGACGATCGCAATGCGCCGCGCGGCGCGCGCCGCAGTCTCGCGAGCAATCGATTGCGCCGCCGCGCGCGCTTCGGCGAAGGCGATCCGCTCGTGCGCCGCCACGGCGCGCGAGCTTTCGAGGCTCTGCGCGACATCGTCGCCTGGCCCGAGGCCCGCAAGCGCGGTTTCAGCGTTGGCTTTGCGTTCGGCCGCCTCATTGCGCGCCGCGCCGGCGCGCGAAAAGGCCTCCTCGATCGCCGACAGGCGCGAGAGGGCTTGCGCGCGCTCGCGTTCGAATTGCGCAAAGGCGTCGCGGGCGGCGTCGGAAGCAGTCCGGGCGGCGCGCGCCCGCCCACGCCATTCCGTTTCCGCCGCGGCGGCTTCCTTGGCCGCGCTGGCCGCGCTCGCCGCTTCGACGCTCAGCGCCGCCACCGCCTGGCGCGCCGCCTCGGCTTCGCGCTCAAGGTCGCCCAGGCGATTCTTTTCAACCAGGCGCCGGGCGGCCGCAGTCGGCGCTTCGGCGGCGGAAACGAAGCCGTCCCAGCGCCAGAGATCGCCTTCGAGCGAGACCAGCCGCTGGCCGGGCTTGAGATTCTGAGCGAGCCGCTTGCCCTCCGCGCGAGCGACCACGCCGACCTGGGCCAGGCGACGGGCGAGCGCCGGCGGCGCGGCGACGCGGCCGGCGAGCGGATCGGCGCCGACCGGCAGCAACGGATCCTCGTCGGCCGGTTCGATCAGCGACCAGTGCGCGGGCGCCGCCTCGTCGACCGAGGCGTCGAGATCGTCGCCCAGCGCCGCGCCAAGCGCCGCCTCATAGCCGCGCGCGACGCTGACTGCGTCGACCGCCCGAGGCCACGGGCCGCTCGTGTCGGAGCCAAGAAGGCCCGCGACCGTGCGCGCCTCCGTCTCCAACCGTTGCGCGGAGCGTTCGGCTTCAGCCAACGGCCCGCGGCGACGCGCCTCAATGTCGCGAGCCTCGGCGTGGCGCTCTTCGGCGGCCAGAGCTTCGCGCTCGGCCGCGGCGAGCGCCTCGGCAGCCTCGGCGACGGCTTGAGCGCGGGCCGCGTGCTCCGACTCTTCAAAGCCCGCCCCGCTGAGCGAAGCGCGCTCGCGTTCGATTGCGGAATATTCCGCCTCGAGGCGCGTGAGGCGCCGCCCCTCCTCTTCGGCTGCATCATTGAGCGCCCGGCGACGGGCGCCGAGGTCCGACGCGGCGGCCTGCGCCTCGGCGAGCGCGCTCTCGGCGCTGGCGAGCCGGCGCTCGGCGCTGTCCTCCGCTTCGCGCGCCCGCGCGGCATCCTCGTCGGCTTGGGCGCCCTCGTGCGCGAGCGCGGCGTCCTCGGCCGCGAGCCGGTCCATGACGCCGGCCGCATCGACGATGAGCGCTTCCTCGCGCTGAAGATCGCCAGCGAATTGCGCCAGGCGGCGCTCGAGCTCCGCCTCGCGCTCCCTGGCGCGCTTCTCTTCCGCTTCGAGCGCCTCGCGGGCGAGCGCGATGCGATGCAAGGCCGCGCCGCAGCGGGCTTCCTCCTCGCGCAAGGGCGGCAAGGCTGCGGCGGCGAGCGCCTGCAGGCGCGCAGCTTCGGCTTGCGCCCGCGTGCGCTCGGCGACTTCGACGAGGTCGGCGTCGAGCCGCCGGCGCGCCTCGGCGAACGCCGCCTCATGCTCGCGCCAGGCGATGAGGCGCGCCAGCGCCTCGTGGCGGCGGATCGCGCCGGCGAGTTCGCGGTAGCGATTCGACTGGCGCGCCTGCCGCTTGAGGCTGTCGACCTGGGCGTCGATCTGCTTGAGCACATCCTCGACGCGGGTAAGATTGTCCTCAGCGCCCTTCAGCCGAAGCTCGGCTTCGTGCCGTCGCGAGTGGAGGCCGGAGACGCCTGCGGCCTCCTCCAGGATCAGCCGGCGCGCTTGGGGCTTCGCGGAAATGATCTCGCCAATCTGGCCCTGGCGCACCAGCGAGGGCGAGCGCGCTCCCGTAGACGCGTCGGCGAACAGGAGCTGGACGTCGCGCGCGCGCACCTCCTTGCCGTTGACGCGGTAAGTCGATCCCGCGTCGCGTTCGATGCGCCTCGTGACCTCGATGGTCTCGGAATCATTGAAGACGGCGGGCGCGCGTCGATCGGAA
The DNA here is from genome assembly GCA_036502965.1 of Roseiarcus sp. Lineage (GTDB taxonomy): Bacteria > Pseudomonadota > Alphaproteobacteria > Rhizobiales > Beijerinckiaceae > Roseiarcus. The sequence continues at coordinate 2,865 of DASXXT010000042.1, forward strand.
TTGTTGAGCAGAAGCCCAACTTCGGCGTTGTTGCGTGAGGGACGTCTCCCGGAGCCGGCGAAGATGACGTCCTCCATGCCGGAGGCGCGCATGTTCTTGAACGAGCTCTCGCCCATCACCCAGCGCAGAGCTTCGACGAGATTCGACTTGCCGCAACCGTTCGGCCCGACGACGCCGGTCAGTCCGGGCTCGATTCTGAACTCAGCGTTGTCGCAAAAGCTCTTGAAGCCGGTCAGGCGTAAGCGCTCGAACTTCATCGTCGTGACCCTTCGGTCCGGCTCGGCGCACTTTGCGCCGCTCGCATCGTCTTTGCCTGCGGCGAATCATTTTTCGCGAGGCCCACGCAGGGCTTAGCGGCCATAGGGGAGTCGCGCAATCAACCCCGACGCGAAGAAAACTTGTGCGAAACCGACGGATCGCCGCAGCGGCGAGACAGCAAGCTCGCTGCGAGCGGCTGCGTTTTGCGCCCAAGTTGTCGCTGGCGAACCACTGCTCTCCGGCGTTTACGGCCGCGTCTGCCCGTCGCCGCGCACCCGATACTTGAACGTGCAGAGCTGCTCGACCCCCACCGGCCCGCGCGCGTGCATGCGCCCGGTGGCGATGCCGATCTCGGCGCCGAAGCCGAACTCGCCCCCGTCGGCGAACTGGGTCGAGGCGTTGTGCAGGACGACGGCCGAATCGACCTCCTTCAAGAACCGCTCCGCCGCGGCCTTGTCCTCGGTCACGATGCAGTCGGTGTGATGCGAGCCGTAGGTCTCGATGTGGTCGATCGCCGCATCGAGACTGTCAACGACGCCCACAGCGATGATCGCATCGAGATATTCCGTGCGCCAGTCCTCTTCGCTCGCCGCCGTCACCCGCGCATCGGCCTCGCGCGCTGCCGCGTCGCCGCGCACCGCGCAGCCGGCCTTGATCAGCGCGCCGATCAGCGGGGAGAGCAGGAATGGGGCGACGGCGCGATGCACCAGCAGCGTCTCGACCGCGCCGCAGATTCCGGTGCGCCGCATCTTGGCGTTGACGACGATCTTCAGCGCCTTGTCGAAATCCGCCGCCCGATCGACGTAGACGTGCACGACGCCTTCGAGATGGGCGAACACCGAGACGCGCGCCTCGCGCTGAACCCGCTCGACCAGGCTTTTTCCCCCGCGTGGCACGATAACGTCGAGCGCGCCGCCGAGGCCCTCCAGCATCTCGCCGACCGCCTCGCGCGCGGCGAAAGGTGCGCGCGAAATCGCAGCCTCCGGCAGACCGGCTTCCTTCAAGCCTGCGACCAGGCAGGCCTGAATTGCCGCCGACGAGCGAAGAGAGTCCGAGCCGCCGCGCAGCACCACCGCATTGCCGCTCTTGAGGCAGAGCGCGCCGGCGTCGGCGGTCACATTGGGGCGGCTCTCGTAGATCACGCCGACGACGCCAAGTGGCGTCGCCACGCGCTCGATGATGAGGCCGTTGGGGCGGGTGAAGGTCGCGAGCACCCGCCCGACCGGATCGGGCAAGGCGGCCACCTCCTCGAGTCCGCGCGCAATTGCCTCGATCCGGGCCGGGTCGAGCGTAAGCCGGTCGATCAACGCCGCGGTCAAGTCCTTGGCCCGGGCCTCGGCGCAATCGAGCTCATTGGCGGCCAGAATCTCGCCCGCGCGTTCGCGTAAGGTTCGCGCCGCGGCGTGAAGCGCGCGGTTCTTCTTCTCCGCCGGCGCATTGCCGATCTCACGCGCGGCCGTACGCGCCTTCGCTCCGACTTCGCGCATCGCGGCGCGGACATCGGTTTCTGGCTGGAAGATCTGAACAACCGACATAACGCTCCCACCGCGCTGCGACACTCCCGACTTAGGAAGCCGGGGGCGAAAAGACCATTCCTTCAATATAGCAGTCCAGCGCTGGAAAATGACAAAATTGCGGCGGCTCGGCGATTTCAGCGCCGATCGTCGCGAATGAAGGACTGCCGACAGGAGAGTGGAAACACCCATTGCGTCCATTTCATCCCTTGGGTCGGAAGGCCGTGCAGAACTGGGCGTTCGTCTCCAGCCGCGCGCCGCCAATAAGATCGATGCAATAGGGCACGGCGGCGAACACCGCGTCGAGGCAGGTGCGGATCGCCGCGGGCTTCCCCGGCAGATTGATGATCAGGCCCGAGCCGCGGGTGCCGGCGACCTGCCGTGACAGAATGGCGGTTGGGACCTCGGCCAGGCTCTTGAGCCGCATGAGTTCGCCGAAGCCCGGCAGCATTCGGTCGCAGACTGCCTCCGTCGCTTCCGGCGTCACGTCGCGCGGCGCGGGTCCCGTGCCCCCTGTCGTGAGAATGAGCGGGCAGCGGGCGTCGTCGGCGAGCTCCACCAAAGCGGCTTCGATCGCCGACCGCTCGTCGGGCACGAGGCGCCGCTCTGGCCGCCACGGCGTGGCCAGAAGCTCATTCAGCGCCGCTTCGACGCCCGGGCCGCCCTTATCCTCATAGACTCCTCGGAAGGCGCGATCGGATATGGTGACGACGCCGATGGGAATGTCGGCCAACATACCCTCTCTCTAGTTGAGGTTCAGCGCCGAGGTGAGGTCGCCGCTAATTGCGTCCCTCGTTCCGAGCGGTTTTAGGCCATAGCGGGTTTCGATGAGCCTCGCGATCGCCATCGTGTCATATGTCGTGTGGTCGATAAAACCGGGCTTGGCGAACGGCGAGACGATGATCGTCGGGACCCGCGTCCCCGGGCCCCACTGGTCGATGGCCGGCGGCGCGACGTGATCCCACATGCCTCCGTTTTCGTCATAGGTCACGATGATGACGCTGTCCTTCCACAGCGGGCTCTTCTCGATCAGGCCAAGCAGCATTGCGGTGTGGGCTTCGCCAGCGGCGACGCTCGCATATCCGGGATGTTCGTTCTCCTCGCCTATGGGCTTGAAGAAGGCGACCGGCGGCAGTTCGCCCTTCGTGATCGCCGCGACGAAATCAGTCTCATCCTTGAGATGCGCGTTCGCGCCGGGCGTGCCCAAGGAATAGTGCGCGAAAAAGGCGAACGGCTGATGATGATATTGGAATTGCGGGTCCGCGTGGTTGGCGACGGCGTCGTTCCACCCTCCCGAGTACCACGCCCAGTCGATTCCTTTTTCATCAAGCCGGTCGCCGATCGTCGTCTGGGTTTGCGGCGGCAGAGTCTTCGCGAGCGGATAGCCTGGCGGCAATGGGCCGCCTCGCGGTAGCAGCGTGTTCACCGCGTAGCCCTCGGGCGTGACAGCGCCGTCGCTGACGAGCTGCCCGTGGTCGCCGATCTTGGCGATGAGGCTAGAAGGGGCATCGGAATAGGACGGTGCGCAAGCACAGATCATGAAGATGTGGTTGAGGAAGGAACCGCCGAAGGTCGCGTGATGGAAATGATCGAGCAAAACGTATTTGCTCGCATATCGCCACAACGGCTCCCGGCTGCTGTCCCAGGTCGCCATGACGAGTCCTCCGGCGTCCGTCCAGGCGACGTACTTGTCCATCTTGCCGCCGTCGATCTGGAGTTGCTCTTGATAGAACCTGTGCACCGCGTCGCCAGTTGTCTGGGCCAGGGGCGCGTAGGCGTCGGCGGCGAATGGGCCGTTCGGCTGGTTGGGCGGGAACCGGGCGTCGACCTGGGGCGGCGAGAACGTGGTGTCCAGCACCGGCGGCAGTGTGTCGTAGGGTTTGCCGTCCCTGTCGACCTGAACCGACGTTGGCCCTGCGTCTTGCAAGCCGTCGGCCCCGGGAAAATGGCCGTAAAGGGAATCGAAGCTGCGGTTCTCCAGATAAATAACGATAATGTGTTCGACCTGATCGAGCCCCGGGACAGGATTTGGCGCCTCGACCTGGCCGAAGGCAGGGGAGCAAGCCGCAAGCGCCACGAGGCCGGCGATCAGCGTTTGCTTTCTCATGGGTCGTCTCCAGCTCCCGCACTTTTCCGGTTTGTCGCCGCCGGAAGCGGTGTCGGCGCGACGCGCATATGGCTCGGCGCCGTCAGCGCATCAATGGCTTCCTGCACACTATGAAAAATATGATCCCGGCCGAGGACGGCGTCCAGTCCGAGCCGCGCGAAGCTTTGCTGCGCGCGCACAGATTCGAGCCGCGCGACGGCGACGTCAACGCCTCGGCCACGCAGCCGGCGAACGATTTCGGCGAGCACCGTCGCGCCGGTATAGTCGATCTCGACCAGCGCATTCGCCTCGATCACGATCAGCCTTGTCGACTTATCCTCGCCGACGAAGCGCTGAATGGCGCGGCGAAAATTGTAGGCGTTGAGAAACGACAGCGGCGCCTGCAAGGCGATCACCCGCACGCCCCGCAGGAGCTCGCCTTTCGTATCCTTATCGCGCGGCCACCAGATCGACGTGCCGGGAATGCGCTCGAATTCGATCGCCTGGGCGCGCGTGGTCGTCCACACGCCATGCAGCACCGAGAGCAGGACGCCGACGCTCACCCCTTGCTCGATCGGCAGCGCCAGGATCGCGAGCGCAGTCGCGAGGATCAGCAGAGACTCAGCCCGGCTTCGCCTCCACACGTCGACCATCACGCCGACCCGCACGAGACGCATTGCGACGAAGAGGAGGACGCCCGCCAGCGCCGCACGCGGCGCATGACCGAGCGCCTGGCCGCCGACGAGAAGAACGGCAAGCGCGAGCGCCGCCGAGGTGAGCGCGGCGAGCTGCGATACGCCCCCAGTCTCCGCCACGATCGCGGTGCGCGGCGGGCTCGCATTGACCGGGAACGCGCCGATCAACCCCGCGAGCATATTGGCGGCGCCGACGCCGATGAAGTCCCGGTCGACGTCAGGCCCCTCGCCGCCATCTGCGAAGGAGCGCGTCGTCGCCGCGGTCTGCACCATCACCACGAGCGCGATGAGCGCGGCGAGCGGCGCGATGAGGCGAAAGTCGTCCCAGGAAATCATCGGCAGCGAAAAACTGGGCGCAGCGCCGCCGAGCGACCCGAGCGTCGCCACGCCTCGCGCTTCGAGCCCGAGCGCGACTGTCGCCAATTCGGCGAGGCAAAGGCCAATCAGCGCGCCGGGAAAACGCGGGCTTATGCGCTCGCTCGCAAGCATGACCGCGAGAACTCCCAAGCCGATGGCCGATGTCCAGGGATTGGCCGCTTGAGCCCGCGCGATGAGGGACAAAGCTTGTTGCGCGAAGGGGCCGGGGCTCGGTTCGAGGCCGAGCACGGATGGCGCCTGCGAAACCAGAATATGGCCTGCAATGCCGATGAGAAAGCCGGTCGTCACGGGAATGGACAAGAGGTCGGCGATGAAACCGAACCTGAGCGCGCCGCCGCAAATGAGAATGAGCCCGACCAGGAGGCTGAGCGCCGCAGCCGCCGTGGCGTAATGGGCCGGTCCCGCGCCCGCAAGCACGGCGAGCGCGCCGGCGAAAATGGGCGCAATGGTCGAATCCGCCCCGACCGAAAGACGCCGGCTCGCGCCAAAGATGGCAAACCCAATCGCGCCCGCCAGCAGAGCGAAAAAGCCGATCCGCGGCGGGAACCCGGCGAGGCGGGCCGTCGCCATCTGCTCAGGGATGGCGATGGCGGCCAGCGTCAAGCCGGCCACGGCGTCGGCGCCGAAGTCGTGGGGACGCCAGCCGGCGAAAGACCGCAAGATGAGCCAGGGGCGCAGAGCGTCCGCGGGCGCGGCGGAGGTCTCTTTGCCTGGCTGCGTCACCTTGTCCGCGCCCTCAACCGCCGAAGCGCTGTCGATAATCCTGCGGGCTCACGCCCTGGAGCCGCACGAAACCTCGCCGCATCGTCTCTTCCGAGCCGAATCCGCAGCGCGCCGCGATCCGCTTGGCGGGCAAGCGGGTGTCGGCGAGGAGCTGACGCGCAGCCTCGACGCGCAGCCGCTCGATCGCGCGCGCGGGCGTCAGGCCCGTCGCCTCCCGATAGCGGCGCAGGAAGGTCCGCTCGCTCATGCCCGCCTGCGCCGCCAGGCGGGCAAGCGGCAGGTACTCGGCGAGGTGTTCGGCGAGCCAGCCGTGCAGATCAGCGAAATGGTCGTCCGCCGATTGCAGCGAAAGGGCCGCACTGAACTGCGCCTGTCCGCCGGGCCGCTTCAGGAACATCACCAAATGTCGCGCGACGCTGAGCGCGACCCCGCGTCCGAGATCCTCTTCCACCAGCGCCAGCGACAGGTCGATGCCGGCCGTCACGCCGGCCGAGCTCCACATGGGGCCGTCGTGCACAAAAATCGGATCGGGCTCCACTGTCACCGCGGGATGGCGCCGGCTGAGCTCATCGCACTTTTCCCAGTGCGTCACGGCGCGGCGCTGATCGAGCAGGCCCGTCGCAGCGAGCAGGAAAGCGCCGGTGCAGACGGACGCGGCCCGCCGGGCCACGCCGGCGCGGACCTTAAGCCATTCGACCAGGCTGGCGTCCTCGGCGGCCCGCATGACGCCCTGTCCGCCGGCCACGATCAGCGTGTCGAGCGGCTCAGCCGCCGGGTCCGGCAGCGCCTCGGTCGCGAACGCCAGTCCCGACGTGGCTCGTATCTGGGCGCCTTCCGGAGCAATCACCCGGATGCCGTAGGCGAAGGGCGCGTGGGGCCTGGCGGCTTGGTGGTTGGCGTCGGCGAACACCTGGACGGGTCCAGCCACGTCCAACATCTGAACGTCCGGGAAGGCCAGCACCTCGATACGCCGCGGCAGAGTTGGCGGGATTTGTGGGGTCTTTGGCGACATCGCCAAACCGTGCCCGACTAAATTGGCAATGTCGAGTCCAATTCATAAAGCCAAGGAGCGGACTGATGTCCATCTTTGAAGTTCAGACGATCGACCGGGCGCCCGGAGGGTCCAGGGCGCCGCTCGAGAAATTGCAGCAGGCCTTCGGCATGGTCCCAAACGTCGCCGGAATCATCGCCAATTCGCCGGTTCTGGCGAATATCTTCATATCCCTGTTCGAGGCCGTGCACGGCGGAACCTTCACCGAAGCCGAGATCCAGACTCTGCTTCTGACCAATGCGGTCACCAACAGCTGCGCCTGGGCAATCGCCTTCCACAGCTATCTCGCCCTGAAGGCGGGCCTCACTCCCGCCGACGTGCAGGCGATCCGCCAACGCCGCGCGCCGCGGGAGCCGCGTTACGCGGCCCTCTCCATCTATGCCCGCAGCCTGATCGAAAAGCGCGGCCACGTCGGCGAGGCGGTGGTTAAGGCCTTCCTGTCCGCGGGCTTCAAGCCGGACCAGGCGCTTGAGGCGCTGGCGGTGAGCGCCGCCTCCACCATCACCAACTATGCGTTGAACATCGCCGAGCCGCCGCTCGAGCCGATGTTCCAGCCGCACGCGTGGCGGCCTGATATCGCCACGCTGGTCACTCTCTAACAAGATGGGGACCTCATGATTCCTGAAACCATTCACCTGAATATTGGGTCGCTCCTGTTCGAGGATCTCGACCAGATCGACCTGACCGGCCCGTTCGAGGTGCTCTCCCGCCTCCCCAACGCGACTTACCGCATCTACGCAAAGTCCGCCGGCCCGGGGCGCGACGTGATGGGGCTCAAGATCATGCCGGACGCGACACTGGACGAAGCGCCGCAACTCGACATCTTGCACGTCCCCGGCGGCCCCGGTCAGGAGGCTTTGATGAAGGATGAGGAGGTCCTCGGCTGGCTGCGCAGGCAAGCAGAAGGCGCGAGGAAGGTCCTTTCCGTTTGCACCGGCGCCTTGCTCTGCGGGGCGGCGGGTCTGATCCGCGGCAAGCGGGCGACCACGCACTGGGCGTCGTTCCACCTCCTGCCCTGGTTCGGCGCCATTCCGGTGGACGAACGGGTCGTGGTCGACGGAGATTGGATCTTCGCCGCCGGCGTCACGGCGGGAATCGACGGCGCCCTTCGCCTCGCCGCCGACGTGCGCGGGGTCCCCGCCGCCCAGCGCATCCAGCTCGACATCGCCTATGCGCCCGAGCCGCCTTTTCAGAGCGGCACGCCCCGCACGGCTCCTCCGGAGATCGCGGCAGCGGCGCGTCGAGATGTGGCCGAGCTGATCGCGCGGCGCGAAGCGAGCGCGCGTCGGGCCGCCGCCAGGCTCGGCGTCGCTGAGCTTCATGAAAGCGCTTAAGGCGGCGCGTCATGGCGCCGGACGATAGACGAGCAGGGCGGCGCCCTCGCCGCTCGAACCGGCCCGCGCGGCGACGAACAATCGATCGAGCGCCGGAACGAACAGCGAGGTTCGCGCGCCAGATCGGGTTTCAATATGCGCGGATGCAACATATTTGCCGCCCGACTGCTCGAAGACGTCAATCGCTCCCGACCCGCAGCTGACGTAGATGCGGCGCCTCTTGGCGTCGAAGAAGAGGTCGTCCGCGTCATCACACGTCGCTAAATCCGCCTTGGCTGTTCCAGAGGCCCCTTCAAGCGCCACGAGGCGAGCGGGGATGCGGTAGACGATGCCAACGATCCCCGCAGACTGGTCGAGGGCCATGGGAAAGTTCGCGACATGAGCGGCGCGCCAGCTCGCGAGCACGCGGCCGGAGTCCAGATCACCGACGGCGATTTTGTGCGCGTCAGGAACGTTCACGAACGCCTTTCGGCCTTCGCTATCGATCTGGAAGCCCTCCGGATGCGCTCCGAGCTCTATGGTTCGCACGACCGTGGGGCGAGCGGGGTCGATGATCGCCAGAGCGCCCGCGCCATAGCCCACTACGACCTGTCCGGTCTTCGGATCGACCCGGACATTGTCTGCGTCGTCTCCAAGCGCGACCGAACCCCGGAGCGCGAGCGAGCCGGCGTCAAAAAAGCGAACTGTTCCGTCGCCAGCCGAGGCAACCACGAGCTCGTTGCGATCGGGCAAATAAGCAAGCCCTTGCGGCTCCTTCAGTCCCCCGATCCGGCGTGTCTCGCCAGATGACAGATCGACAGCGTCGACCGATCCATTGCCAAGCTCCGCTACAAACAGGCGCTGATGCGGAACGTCAACCGCAAGATGATCAATGCGTCCTGCGACATTGGGCAACGCGATCGTCCGCTCAAGCTCCAACTGGACCGGCGCCTCATCCTGCGCCGCGTGGCCAAATCCCGCGCACGACAGGAGCGTCAGCGCCGCTACGAACAGTGCAAGAGTCGCGCTTGCTGGCGGCAGGCCATTGTAGCTTCTCATCCGGACCCGCTTTCCTATTTCACGGTCACCCAGGTCGGATGAAGAAGCGGAAAGGCGATCAATCCGACCACCGCCGCTGCGGCGATCAGCATGGGATTGCTCACCTTCCAACGGAACAAGACGGCAAGAGACGCCAGACCGACGAGCGCCGTCAGCCAATCGCCGATCGCGATCCGGCTGAGCAACACGCACGCCCCAAGAATAGTCCCGATCGCCGCCCCATAGGCGCCCTTCACGAAGCCCTGAACGTTCGGGTTGGCGCGATGCCGGGCGAGAAGCGGCGCCGCGATCAGCACCAAAATGAACGAGGGCAGGAAGATGCCGACGGTGGACACCAGCGAACCCCAAAAACCGGCGACGAGATAGCCGACAAAGGTCGCGGTGATGACAACGGGGCCGGGACTGATCATGCCGATGGCGACGGCGATCAGGAACTGGCGCTCATCAAGCCATCCGTAGTCGCGCACGAGGCCCTGCTCCAGAAACGGCACGATCACGAGGCCGCTGCCGAAGGTGAGCGAGCCGGCCTTCAAGAAAAACAGCAGGAGCTTCATCAGGGTGGAACCGCTCGCGACTGACCCGACCGGCGCCGTCGCGGCGAGCGGGGCGGCAATTGCGAACGTCGTTGGGCGTCGCAAGAAAGCGAGCGGTGTCCCGTAGTATAGAATTCCGATCAAGCCAGCGGCGATGAAGAGCAGCGCAACCTCGGCGCGCAGGGCTATGGTGACGATGAAACAGACGGCCGCAATCGCCCATTGCAGCCAGTCTTCCATGCCGAGCTTGGACAGGCGCCAGCAGGAATGGAGAATGAGAGCGATGACGGCCGGGCTTACGCCATAGAAGATTGCTGTCACGGGCTTCAGGTCGCCAAGGTAGACGTACAGGGCGCCAAGGGCCGCGACGATTACGAAGTTCGGCAGGATGAAGGCCCAGCCGCCTGCCCAGGCGCCCCAGAAACCGGCGCGCAAGTAGGAGATGTAAACGCCGACCTGGATCGCCAGTGGGCCCGGCAGCGACTGGCATATCGCGACAGCTTCGCGCATCTCATCTTTCGTCAGCCAGCCGCGCTCGTCCGCCAGTTCGCGGCCCATCTGCCCGACCAGCGCGACCGGACCGCCAAAGCCAAGCAGCCCAAGGCGCAGGAAGTAGCGCACGACCTCTGCGACCCGATCGCGCGATCCTTCGGAAGCCTTCGTCATGCCGGGCGGCCGGTTAGCGCGCTCAGTTTTGCGCCACGTTGAGGGTCTTGAGCGCTGCGCCAAGGCCGTTCGCGAGCTTCACGGCGTCGTCGTTGGCCCAGAAGTGAATGAAAAACGTGCGCGGCTCTTCGCCGACCATGTGATTGTGGATGGCCGTCACCTCGATCCCGTTGTCGCGCAGCGCGGTGATGAGCGGATTGAGTTCGCTCGACAGCGCGACGAAATCTCCGGTGATCGCCGCCTTTCCGCCGCCGGTCGGCTGGAAGTTGATCGCAATCGCTGTCCCCATTGCCCCGGGGACGGCCATCCCCTCCATCTTGATGCTGTCGCCGCGCGGGATGCCGAACTGATAGACGCCCCCGTTCGCCTTGCCTTTGTGGCCGATCGCCGCGTCGACCTTGCCCATGTCGAGATCGACGCCCGCGCTCGCGGCCGCCGCCTCCGCTGGAGGCTTGATATCGAATGGGGTCCTGCTCTCCTCCAGAGCGGCGCGAACGAGTCGGGCGAGCTGAGCGGGGTCGCCGGTTCCTGCGACATGCATGTAAAAGGTCGGCGGATTGGCGCGCAGCAAATGGTTGTGCAGGGCGGTCACCTGAAGGCCCTCGGCAAGCAGCTTGCTCATCACCGGATTGATCTCGCTTTCGGTGAGGACCAGGTCGCCCATCATCATGGCTTTGTCCCCCATCGGCTCGAAGGCGATCCAGCCGCCGAGGGCGAAGCCGGGTTTGAGGGCCACGCCGTCGAGCGTAATGTTGAGGTCGCTGCGGGGCAGCCCATAGCGATGCACTTCGCCCGAGACGGCTCCCGTCCGGGTCAGGATCGTGTCGACAATGAACCAGTCCGTTTGCGCCGCCTTCGCCGGCATGGACAGGGCGACGCCAAGAGAGATCGAGGCGAGGAAAAGAACGCGGTTCATGCTGTCTCCTTTCGTGTGATCGTCGCCAGGCGCCTTCAGACTGGCTTTCCTGGCTTGTTGGTCGGCCAGTTGTGCGTTTCCTCGCTCGCGTCGCGAGCCCAGCGATAGAAGGCGTCATAGAGCGTCATACCCGCGGCAAGCTGCTCGAGATCGTCGAGGTGCATGCGCGAAAGCCCGAGCGACGCGGCGAGGAGCCCGGGAGCCTCGGGCGCAAGATCGGGGCGCCCAGTATCGGCGCCTCTGACGATCGTCGCGATGCGGTCGAGCGGTTCGCTTCGAAGCCCCAGCTCGTCAAGCATCGTGTCAAACGTGCAGAGCTCGCCCCGATGGCTCCAGAATATCCCTTCGATGTCGAATGGCGCGGCGCTGAAGCGCTCCGCGACCGACTGCACCTCTGGGGGCGAGACGAACAGGAAAACGGCTTCGGGATCGACGAAGCGGCGGATGAGCCAGGGACAGGCGATGCGATCAATTTTCGGACGCGAGCGCGTCACCCAGACCGTTCGCCCCTGCGGATCGCGAGGGGGCAGTTTGCCTTCGGGCACGAGCGGCAGGCCCGCTTGCGCCCAAGCGGCATGGCCGCCGGCAAGAACCTCAGCCGAAGGCGAGCCAGCATGGCGCAGCCAAGCCGCAACCCCCTCGCTCAGCTTCTGGCCTTTTTCGCAGATGACGACGGCGGAACGCCGGGCGAATTCCGGCGCCCAGGATGACGCTGTTTCGTAAGGCCGGCGAATGGCGCCGGGAATGAAGCGCGGGTGGGCGGCGAAATCGTCGTCGATGCGCACATCGATAAGCGCGGGACCGTGCGGCACGCCAATGAGACGTGCAAGCTTTTCTGTGGATATGGTGTTGAAAGACGACATGATGCGCCCCTGTGAAAAATGGGCGCGATTCTTCAGCTGTCGCCTCATGGGGAGATCGCTTCCCCATACGTTAACCATAGCGCGGCTTCTCGCCCTCTGTCAACGGCGGCTGAGCCCGCTGCCGGCTAGTGGATAGAATCTGACACTTGGATCCCCTCTGCCCGCCGGCGATTTGGTCCAAACGAAGGGGACTGGCCGGGCCGGCGGCCGCCATCTTCTCGAAGATGCGCTGCCAGACGCGACGCTGAGACCAGCGATTGTAACGGTTGTAGATCGTTGTCGGCGGCCCATAAACGGGCGGAACGTCGCGCCATCGACAGCCGGTTTTCAAGACATGCAGGATGCCCGAAATGACCGTGCGGTCGTCGACCCGCGGCTTGCCCGGCCTGCCGCGCGGCAGGTGCGGACTGAGCGCCCCCCAGGCCTCATCCGACAGCCAGAATAAACTCTTCGCCATAACGATCGCCCCCAGCGACTCAAATCAGGCGCAAATGTATCATCAAAATCAATAAACTGTATGGGTTCCCAACCTAGTCGGTTGTGTGACCAGCGGCCATCCCGCCGGGAAGTATGGTCGAATAACACGTATCGGCACCGAAATGAATGATGTGGCCCGTCAGCGTTGTCCAACCCAGCAGATGCCTGCCGGCTCCGGTCTGCGCCATCACGACGCCCCCAGCCCTGCGGAGGAAAACGCGACCCACTGTATCGAGAAATTGCCAGCCGCCCCCATCGTCCGCGATATAGCAGCCATTGAAGTAGATCTTGTTGGCCATCACGTGGGAGAATATGTTCTCGTATCCCCTGTTGCCATAGAGCTGGACAAGATTACTTTCATCGACCCGCTCGTCGTCGAAGAAAATTGCACCAACGTTGCCGTGCGTTTCTACAAGACAACGTTGAAACGTCAAGCCTTCCTTAACCAATTTGTCCAGTGCCGTGCGGAGTCCCCAGCGTCCGCCCTCGACAGGCACGGGGTAGACCATAAGGGGGGCAACAATGGACGCATTGCGCCTGGCCCAGGCGGTGGCTCTGATAGAGTAGCTCTCCGCGTCGTAAATGTGCAGGAGCCGGTTCAGCCCGTTCAAATCATCCGCCATAATTCGTTCTCCGATTTGGCGCGGATGGAGCAACGTGGGATGATGTAGCATCGTGAGGCGAGTAGCACTGTGACGTTGGTCACAGGTCCGCGGGACCGCGCGCACGTCGACGCCATCAACGCCCGCGTAACCGCCTTCTACGAACGCGCGACCGACCTCTGGGCCCGGTTGGTTTGGGTGGCTTCGAGCTTCGCCAGGGCGGCGCGGATGGGGTCGAGGCGTGGGTGGGGGGAATTTGTCTTCGATGGCGGCGGATCGCTTCGGCCAGGTCGGCAAGCAGCCGATCATCGCCCTGAATCCGCCGCC
>DASXXT010000043.1:0-2329 GCA_036502965.1 Roseiarcus sp.
CGCGCGTGAGGCGGACAACCGCCTTCTAAAAGGACGGGTGCCCGGCCGCCTAAGCCGCAAACAACAGGGGGGTGTCTTCCGAATAGGGACATTTTTGGGACATTCACCCGATCCGAGGGGCTCTAGCCATTGAAATAACAGGAGTTTTTACCCTAGCCCATGTTTGACATTTCCGACGGGGCGACGCGAGCTAACCGATTGAATTTGCTTTGGTCAGCGCATCATTTTGTTGATTTTGTAGGGACAGAGATAATACTACAATACCACTTTTCTCTATTGCGAATCACCAGAATTTCATAAACATTGCAGGGACATGTTACGCCGGGATCGGGGGCGCCGGACCAATGTTCCTGCGGGTCGTGAGAGCAACCGTCAGCAAGGGCGTCAAGCGCGAATACGTGCGCCTCGTCGAAGCCTATCGCGATCGGGCCGGCAAAACCCAGCACCGTACCATTCTCAATCTTGGCCGCAAGGATCTGCTCGCGACGCATCTCGATTTGACGAAGTTGCGACGTCTGCTGCATGGCGAGGAGAAGACTGATTGCGTCAAGCGCGAGGACGTGGGAGCGATCGGAGCCTGGGACTGGGGTCCGATGCTGACCGCGCAGGCGATGTGGCGCGAACTCGGCCTCGACACGATGCTCAATGAATGCGCCGGGCGCGAGCGCCGGGACGCGGCGGGGCTAAGCGATCGGGCTCTCGTGCTGGTCGCCAATCGTTTGGTGAGCCCAGGGAGCGAGCATGCATTAGCGCAGTGGCTTGAGAGTGATTTTGTCTGCGACCGGCACGGCCGGCGGTTCATCGCCGCCTGGCGTGACGACGCCGAACGCAAGGCCAGTCGCACTCCCCGCGTGCGCGTCAAGCCGGCGCAACTCCAGCACTGGTATCGCACGCTCGATCAATTACTCGAAGGCAAAGACGCAGTCGAACGCGCGCTGTTCTTCCGGCTGCGGGATCTGTTCTCGCTGCAGGTCGATATGGTGTTCTACGATCTGACCTCGACCTATTTCGAGGGGGCTGGTCCGCCCGAGCTTGGCGCCAACGGTCACAGTCGCGACGACAAGCCGCGCAACCGGCAGGTTCTCGTGGGTCTGGTCATGGTCGACGGCTGGCCAATTGCGCATCACGTGTTCGAGGGCAACAAGCGCGACGCCAAGACCGTGCCCGATGTCATGCGCGACCTGGAGCAGCGCTTCGGGCTCAAACGCATCGTATTTATCGGCGATCGCGGCATGGTGACCAGCCAGAACCTCGATGACTTGCGGGCCGGCGGCCACGGTTACATCGTCGGGCGCAATCGCCGTCGCAGCGGCGAAGTGTTCGATTACATCCAGAGCGCGACCGGGACCTGGACCGAATGCCCGGCCGGCATCACGGCGCGCGAGAAGGCGACAGCGCCGAAAACGCTGGTTCAGGAAGTCACGTCAAAAAAACCCGGCGTGCGCGTTTTCATCGTCCACTCGGACGAGCGCGCGGCATTCGAGCAAGCGCAGCGGGTCAAGGCCATGGGCCGCGTGCGCACCAGGCTCGAAAAGCTGGCGCAGCGAATCGCCAAAGGGCGGCTCAAAGCGCCGGAGAAGGTCGGCGCCGCCGCCGGCCGAATCCTCGTCCGCAATCACGGCCATCGCTATTACGGTTGGTGCTACGAGGACGGCGTCTTCCGCTTCTTCGAGCACCCCGTCCACTTTGCCCGTGAGCAGGCTTACGAAGGCAAATACGTGATCCAGACCGAAGAGCCCAATCTGTCCGCCGTCGAGGCGGTGCGGCTCTACAAG
Organism: Roseiarcus sp.; assembly: GCA_036502965.1. GTDB lineage: Bacteria > Pseudomonadota > Alphaproteobacteria > Rhizobiales > Beijerinckiaceae > Roseiarcus. The sequence continues at coordinate 1,776 of DASXXT010000043.1, forward strand.
GAATTGTCCGAAGTCGAGCGCGCGTTCGCCAATCTCAAGGACGTGATCGATCTGCGGCCGGTCTATCACCGCACCGATGATCGCGTGCAGGCCCACATCTTCGTCGCCGCGTTGGCGTTCCTACTCCATCGCGCCATCGAAAAGAAACTCAAGGCCGCCGGTCTTGATCTCTCCGCAACGCAAGCCCTCACCGCCCTCAAATCCGTGCGCGTCGTCGAAATCGATCTCGGCAATAAAACCACCAAGCGTTCGGTCACGCGCGGCACTCAACGCGCCGCAAGCGTACTGCGCGCCCTCGGAATTTCGGAGCTCGATCCGCCCCAACCAGGGCAAAGCATCATGTAGTGACAAATCGCCATAGACGCCCTAGGAAAATCAATAGCTTAGACGGCTAAATGTCAAACATGGGCTAGCCTCAAACGCGAGGCGGCGGAGGCGCAGCAACGGGCAGAGCGGGCCGAGGCTGAGGCCGAGCGGATCAGGCGCGAAGCGGACGAGCATGTCAGGCGTGTTGAATGGGACGCGGAAAAATTTCTTGAGCAACTTCGCGCCGG
>DASXXT010000044.1:0-3555 GCA_036502965.1 Roseiarcus sp.
CCGGTCGCGATTGCTGCTCCGAAGCCTGCGAACGCGAGCCCCCCTTCCCCTCGCGTCCCCGCGCCGCCGGATCTCTTCTCCCTGTTCCACTAGCCGCCTTGCAGCGAGGCAGGGCGCCGGGCCTCGCGGAGAAGGGTCGCGGCGCCCCAAGCGAAGTCCCAACAATACACTAATGTAATATGTTAATTTGGCTGACTCGGAAATGACGCCGCAACCCGCTGGAATCGCTCAAAACGGGCTCGAAAACGGCCCGAGCCGCTCTAACCCGCGACCGCCGCCTCGCTGGGCTCGTTCAGCGCAATCCGGTAGGTCGCCTCGGTCTTGGCGGCGATTTCGTCCAGGGTCACGCCGGAGGCGAGTTCGATGAGCGCCATGCCCCTCAGCCCATGTTTGTCGATCGTGAACACGCCGAGATCGGTGATGACGAGGTCGACGACCTTCGCGCCGGTCAGCGGGAGGGTGCAATGATGCAGGAGCTTCGGCCCGTCCTTGGCTGAGTGCTCCATCACCACGACGATGCGTTTGACGCCGGCGACGAGGTCCATCGCGCCGCCCATGCCCTTCACCATCTTGCCAGGAATCATCCAGTTGGCGAGATCGCCATTCTCGGCGATCTGCATCGCGCCAAGGATGGCGAGGTCGATGTGGCCTCCGCGGATCATGGCGAACGAATCGGCGCTGGAGAAGAAGCTGGTCGTCGGCAATTGCGTGACGGTCTGCTTGCCGGCGTTGATGAGGTCCGGATCCTCCTCGCCCTCGAACGGGAACGGCCCCATCCCCAACATGCCGTTCTCGCTCTGCAACTGCACGCTCATTCCCTGAGGGATATAGTTCGACACCAGCGTCGGAATGCCGATGCCGAGATTGACGTAGAAGCCGTCCTTGAGCTCCTTGGCGGCGCGCGCCGCCATTTGGTCGCGGGTCCAAGCCATTTAAGTCTGCCTCCGAAGTCTTCAGGCCGCGTCGCGCTTGCGGGTGGTGCGCTGCTCGATGCGCTTGAGCGCGTTCGGCACGTGAACGATGCGGTGAACGTAGATGCCGGGGGTGATGATGTGGTCGCCGTCGATCTCGCCCGGCTCGACCAGATGCTCAACCTCGGCCACTGTGAGCCTTCCGGCGGTCGCCATCATCGGGTTGAAGTTGCGCGCGGTCTTCCGGTAGACGAGATTGCCTTCCGTGTCGCCCTTCCAGGCGTGCACCAGAGAGATGTCGGCGACGAGCCCGGTCTCCATCAGGAAAGCCTCGCTGTGGAAGTCGCGGACTTCCTTGCCCTCGGCGACGATCGTGCCCACGCCCGTGCGGGTGAAGAAGGCGGGAATGCCGGCGCCGCCGGCACGGATGCGCTCGGCCAGGGTGCCTTGCGGGTTGAATTCGAGTTCGAGCTTGCCGGAAAGATAGAGATTGGCGAAGATCTTGTTCTCGCCGACGTAGCTCGAGATCATCTTCTTGATCTGGCCGGTTTCAAGCAGAACGCCCAGGCCGATCCCGTCGACGCCGGCGTTGTTTGAGACGAAAGTCAGATCCTTTGCGCCCGATTTGCGCACCCCGTCGATCAGCGTCTCGGGGACCCCGCTCAGGCCGAATCCGCCGGCCATCAAGATCATGCCATCCTTGATCTGGCCGGCGAGCGCCTCGTCCGCGTTGGCGTAGACTTTTCTCATGGGGTGAAGCGTTCCTCTTGAAAGGGCCGCTGCTCCGTAGCCCTCTCACGCCCCCGCCGCAAGACGCCAGCCGCAGTGGCGAACGCCGGCAAGCGCGGCGGCCATCGGGCCTCTCCCGGACGGCCGGTCCGCCTCACTGAATTTTTTCGTCGGGGTAGACGCCCCACAATTTCTCCTGCTCAATATATCCCTTGAACCCGTCTCCATCGACAAGGCACCAGGCGCCGTCGCAATTGCGGATGTTGACGATCACCCCCGATTGAAGCGTCGCGGCCAAATCCGCCGAGGCAGACGCGCGGGCGTAGAGCTTCGAATTCTCGCCCTTTTTGTTCGGGGTGACCAACGCCGTTCGCCGCCCGGAAAGCAGCGAATGAAGCACCCAGCCCTCGACGCCTTCCGAATCGCGGATCTTGCGCCAGATTTCGAACTCGGCGGTGATTTCGACCGGAAGCCCAGCCCGCTCATAGACCCATTTTGTCGCGTGGTCCTTTGATGGACCCTCTCGCAGGTTGACCCGGTCCGTTTTCAAACTGGCGAATCGTGGCAGCGGCAATTTGGTGACCGGCCCGACGGGATCGGCGACCGCGGCGCGGGGCGCCAGAATCAAGGCGCAGGCCAGGCCGAGCACGTCGCGGCGGTTGAGTGCGAGCGCATTGATGGTTCGCTTGTCGCGTCTCATGCCGCCTTCCTCGAGAGCGATCCGGCCATCCTTGTCTTTGCCCGCTCTTCTGGTAAGGAGGCCAACCCGGCGGATCGGAGTTCGTGGGCGCGCCGGCGAATCCATTTGCGTCGTCTGTCGTTAACGCGGCGTGAACTCTCGTGAAGGCGCGGAACCGATGATGGCAGCAGGGGCGGCGCCAGCGCCGCGCGAGCGATAAGAGCGGCGCTCATGACCAAGAAAAAACCCCTTGTTGTGGTCACGCGGCGACTGCCCGAACTTGTCGAGACCCGCATGCGCGAGCTGTTCGACGCCAGCCTCAACCTCGAAGACAAGCCGATGTCCCAGGCCGACATCGTCGAGGCGATGCGCGAGGCCGACGTTCTGGTGCCGACCATCACCGACCAAATCAACGCCGCCATGATCGCTCAAGCAGGCGAGCAGATGAGGCTGATCGCCAATTTCGGCAACGGGGTGGATCATATCGACGTCACCAGCGCGCTCCGGCGCGGCATCACGGTCACCAACACGCCTGGCGTCTTGACCGAGGACACGGCGGACATGACGATGGCGCTGATCCTCTCGACGGCGCGGCGGCTGGTGGAGGGCTCGCGCGTTATTCCCGAAGGGCGATGGACCGGCTGGTCGCCGACCTGGATGCTGGGGCGCCGCATTACCGGCAAGCGTCTCGGCATCGTCGGCATGGGACGCATCGGCCAGGCGCTGGCGCGCCGCGCGCGCGCCTTCGGCATGTCGATCCACTACCACAATCGCCGTCGGGTCGCGGCGCAAATCGAGGAAGCGCTCGAGGCGACCTATTGGGATTCGCTCGACCAGATGCTGGCGCGAATGGATTTCGTCTCGATCAACTGCCCGCATACCCCTGGTACTTTCCACCTTATGTCGGCTCGCCGGCTGAAATATCTTCGTCCCGACGCCATTCTCATCAATACCGCGCGCGGCGAGGTGGTCGACGAGAATGCGTTGATCCGGATGCTCGAGGGGGGCGAACTCGCCAACGCTGGACTTGACGTGTTCGAGCACGCCCCCGCCGTCAACGAGAAGCTCGTCCTCCTCGCCAAGATGGGCAAGGTGACGCTCCTGCCGCACATGGGCTCGGCGACGCACGAGGGCCGCGCCGACATGGGCGAGAAGGTCATCATCAACATCCGCACCTTCGTCGACGGTCATCGGCCGCCCGACCGGGTGCTGCCAAGCATGCTTTAGGCAGCCGAA
>DASXXT010000045.1:0-4390 GCA_036502965.1 Roseiarcus sp.
GCCTTCCGTCGTGGCGTTGAGCCGGCAACGCCGGCGAGCCGGGCGTGACGGTTCGGGAAGTCGCCGGTTTCAAGCGCGTCTGCCTCGCTCGGGCGCGCCCGCGAGCCGTCGAGCGGGGCGTTAATGACCGATGAGGCCGAACTTGCAGACCTCGTCGTTGGCTCAACCGTTCTGTTCCGGGAGCCGGGGAGCGTGCAATCGCGGTGGATGCCGGCCGCAAGTTATATTTAGGCCTCGCCGCCAGGGACAAATCTCCGAACACAGGCGCCGCCGGATCTCTTGAAGCCAATCGCTTGACGGTCCGATCGAGTAGGAACATCATTGTTAGCCGCCTCCGGCAGCGGATATCTCTTGTCGCGCAGCCGGCGACATTCTTCGGCTGCCCGTCGGCAGCTCGGCTGCAGTCATTTGAGCCCCGAACTGCGAATGCGCCACGGCAAGGGGTTCTACTTTGGCAATGCAGAGGCCGACCAGGTGCGGGGCAGCGGATGGTTTGTCGGCCAGTTTGTTCCCCGCGAGTTCGGCCTGAGGGGCCAGACTGACGTCGAGTTCAAGTGGGGCATCCACCCGGACGGAGATAGGCGACCCCGTCCCTGGGCCAATCGAAACAGCACGACAATCTCCGTCCTGGTCCAAGGCAGTTTGCGCGTCACATTTTACGTTGAGGGGGCGCATGAGGAGGGTTCCCGTCGGTTGAGGTGGAATCTAGCTGCGTGGCAGACTAAAGCGCGATCTGGTTAGGCTGAAGCATATCCTGCGTTCCTGAAGTAGTTTGCGCATTCTGTCGGCGTGAAGTAGTCGAGCAGGGCGCCGATGGTTCGCCAGGTCTGTTCGATTGTCCGGGCGTCGGCCTTGCGAAGCAGGGTCTTCATTTTGGCGAAGGCCTGCTCGATCGGATTGAGGTCTGGCGAGTAGGCGGGCAGGAAGAAGAGCTTGGCTTTGGCGGCGCGGATCGCGGCGCGAATGGCGCGGCCCTTATGGCTGCCGAGGTTGTCCATGACGACAATGTCGCCCGGCGCGAGGACCGGGAGAAGAGCTTGCTCGACATAAGCGCGGAAGCTTGCGCCATTGATCGGTCCGTCGATGACACAGGGCGCGGTGAGGCCGTCGCAACGCAGCGCCGCCAGAAAGGTGAGGGTCCGCCATTTACCGAAGGGCGCTTTGGCGACGAGGCGTTGACCTCTGGCGCAGCGGCCATGGGTGCGCGTCATGTTGGTTTTGGCCCAGGTCTCGTCGATGAAGACAAGCCGCCTCGGATCGATCCTCGCCTGACGCGCCTTCCACCGCTCACGCCGCCTGGCGATGTCCGAACGGTCCTGTTCGGAGGCGCGAAGGCTTTATGGAATGGCCCGCCCCTCCTTCCGGCGATGTACGCTCGCCGGCATTTTCAGGAGGAGGAATGGGAATGAGAATGAGAATCTCTGTCCTTGGCGTCGATCTTGGCAAGAATGTTTGCAGCCTCGTTGGTTTCGACGCGTCTGGCGCGGTCGTTTTGCGCCGGCGCGCCAAGCGCGAGACCTTGATCGCGCTGGCGGCGAAGCTTCCGCCTTGCGTGGTGGCGATGGAGGCCTGCTGCGGCGCCCATCATCTCGGCCGCGTGTTCGCCACTCACGGTCACGACGTGCGGTTGATGTCGCCCGAGTATGTCCGGCCCTACGTCAAGGCGCAGAAGAACGACGATCGTGACGCCGAAGGGGTCGCTGAAGCGGCGACGCGTCCGACGATGCGATTTGTTGAGCTGAAGAGCCAGGAGCAGCTCGACATGCAGACGCTCCACAGATCAAGAGACCGATTGGTCGGTGAACGGACCGCTCTGACAACCAGTTGCGCGCCATTCTCCTGGAGCGCGGAATCGTCGCCCCTCAGGGCAAGCGGAAGCTGGAGCAATTCCTTGTCAACCTGATTGACAAACAAGGCGGAGCCGGATTGAGCCCTCGGATGATCATGTTGATCACCGACACGCGCGTCCAATGGGCCGAGCTCGATCGAAGGATCGCCGCCTTTGATGTGGAGTTCATTCGCTGGACAAAAGAGAATGAGGACGCCCGTCGGTTGGCGACGATCCCAGGGGTCGGCGCGACGACTGCCTCAGCCCTGATCGCGGCGGTGGGAAAAGCCGAGACCTTCGAGCGCGGCCGCGATCTGGCGGCGTGGCTAGGGTTGGTTCCACGCCAGTTCACGACCGGAGGAAAGACGACGCTTCTGGGCATCAGCAAGCGCGGCAACGAGTATCTACGCAAGCTCCTGATCCACGGAGCGCGTGCGGCGCTGCCCTATGTGGCCGAGCGGGACACTCCGCTTGGCCGGTGGGCCAAAGCTCTGCTGAGCCGCGCCCACCCCAATGTCGTCGTCGTGGCGTTCGCCAACAAACTGGCGAGGATCGCGTGGGCGGTGCTACGGCGAGGGGAGCCTTTTGCTGCCAAGGGTACGCCATTGGCGGCGTAGCGGTTGGTCGATCAGAGCTGGAGGGCGCTGTTCGATCGATGATGTTGCGAGTGGCGATATCGAGATGGCCTGACAGTCGAACGGCGTCCCGGAAGCCTAGTCAAAAAAGCGGCGCTCGACGCCGAAGGCTTTATGAGGACCGGAGCGCGCGTATCTCCATCTTGGCCAGGAGGGACCCTCCGAGGCCGGATACGTTGAAGCAGACTGATCATTCGGCGCTCTCGATCAAACCCCTTGCAAACGGGGCGGGCCATACGTTTTTTTGAACGTCACGCCTTCATGCTGGAGAAAATGCCAAAGCGCATAATAACTCACCACCAGGCCGCGGTCGGCCAGTTCCCTGAGCAGAGCTCGCAGCGTGAGATCCGGCTTCTCGGCGATCCGCGACAGAAGCCAGTCCCTCTCGCGCGCCACAAGGTAAGGCCTGCGGCCGCCCATTTTTAACGCGGCCGGGCTGCCGACGACGCGCTGACGCTGCGACCACTTCACAACGCTGGCGACGCTGACCATGAACGTCTTGGCCACCGACCGGCAGGACTGACCCGAAGCCACCGCCGCAACCACCCGCTCCCGTAGGTCCAAAGAATAAGCTCGCGCCATCCCCGCTGGCCTCCAAACCCAGCCAGCAGCTTGAATCTGACTCGCGCCCTCTTGGGAATCCCCCTCGATTCAGTCAAACCAGATCGCGCTTTAACGCCGACGACGGTCTGCGCGATTTGAACCAGGCAAGCTCATAAGATATCTTTGCGGTCTAACGGCGCGTCTTCTCCGGCTGGTTCGGAGTCTTCGGGCGCTAATCAGTCCGGGTCAAACACATTACGGTAGTCGAGCTTCAGCGCCGGATCCTGCCGCTCCTTGCGCAGGAAACAGTCGCCGACGACCAACACCTCGATTTCGGTGCCCATGAGACATCGGAAGGCATCCTCCGGCGTGCAGGCGATCGGCTCGCCGCGCACGTTGAAACTAGTGTTAACCAGCACGGGGCAGCCGGTCTTGGCCTTAAAAGCCGAAATCAGCGCATGATAGCGGGGGTTTGTTTCGCGGTGAACGGTCTGCAGTCGGGCCGAGTAATCGACATGGGTGACAGCGGGGATTTCCGACCGCACCGCGTTGACCTTATCTGTGCCCACTCGCGCTGCGTCCGCGTCGCTGAGCGGCGTTCTCCGTTTCCTGGCGACATCGGCGACCACCAACATGTAGGGACTGTCGCCGTCATGATCGAACCAGTCGGCGACGTCCTCGTGCAGCACCGAGGGCGCGAAAGGCCGGAAGCTCTCGCGGTATTTGACGCGCAGGTTCAACGTCTTCTGCATGGTCCGGCTGCGCGGGTCGCCGAGTATCGAGCGGTTGCCCAGGGCGCGAGGCCCGAACTCCATTCGACCCTGATGCCAGCCGACCGCCTTTTCCTCGATCAGGGCATCGACGGTTGCCTCGATCAGCTTTTCTTCGTCCATCACGTCAAACACCGCGCCGCATGCCGTAAGGCGCCGCTCGATATCGGTTTGAGTGAAATGGGGGCCGAGATAAGCACCCTGCATAGCGTCGAGCCTATTGTGCGGCAGGCGCGCTTGGTTGAGGTGGAGGTGGTAGACCGCGAGCGCCGCGCCGAGCGCGCCGCCGGCGTCGCCGGCCGCCGGCTGCACCCAAAACCCGTCGAACCTGCCATCGCGGACGATCTTTCCATTGGCGACGCAGTTGAGCGCGACGCCGCCGGCCAGGCACAAATGCCTAGCGCCCGTCTCGCGGGCGATGGAGCGCGTGAGCCGAAGAACGACCTCGTCGGTCACCGCCTGGATCGAGGAGGCGAGATCCATCTCGCGCTGCGTCAGTGGGCCGTTCTCGTCGCGCGGGTCGCCGCCGAAAAGCTTATGGAAGCGCGAGCTCGTCATGCTGAGCCCAGTGCAATAGTTGAAATAACTTTGATCGAGCCGGAAGCTGCCGTCCG
>DASXXT010000046.1:0-6038 GCA_036502965.1 Roseiarcus sp.
TCGCCATGGCGAAGATCGCATCGAACGCCGTGAAGGTCTCGGCCGCCATTGTCTGCACCTGATACATGAGCTCAGGCACGGTGATGATCGACAGCACCACCGTCTCCTTCGTGAGGATGATCAGCATGTTGACGATTGCGGGAACGGCGGCGATGAGTGCGCCTGGCAGCATGACGCGTGCCATCGTGTCGAGCGGTTTCATCCCGACGCTGACCGCCGCTTCGATCTGTCCGACCGGGACCGATGCGAAGCCCGCGCGAAAGATCTCGGCGAAATACGCCGACGCGTAAAGGCCGAGTCCCAGAATCCCGGCGGCGGTCGCGCTGAGTCTCAGCCCGATCGACGGGCCGCCAGCGTAGAGGAGAAAGAGCTGCACCAGGAACGGCGTGCCGCGAAACAGCTCGATGAACGCCCTGATGAGCCAGTTGACCGGCGCGATCCGCAACCGAGCGAGAAGCGTGATCGCGAATCCCAGGACGAGGCCGAGGGCGCTGCCAGCGCCCCAGCAGAGGATGGTGACGCCAAAGCCGCTCAGAAGCGAAGGCGCATAATGCCAGAATAGGTCCAGGCTCATCGGCCGCCTGCCCCCGCCAGGCGCCGTTCTGCGAACGCACCCAGACCCGCCAGGCAAAGGTTGATGGCGAGATAGAACAGGCCGCCGCCCACATAGGCTTCGAGCGGACGATAGGTCTGGGTGGCGATATTCATGCTGACGCGGGTGAGTTCGGCGATGCCGACCACCGAGACGAGCGACGAGGCCTTGATCAAGAGGATGAATTCGTTGATGAGCGGCGGGGTCGAAATCCTCAGCGCCTGTGGCAGAAGAATGCGCCGCCAGATATCTAGACCGGAGAAGCCAAGCGCGGTCGCCGCCTCGCCCTGCCCGCGCGGCACGGCGTTGAGGGCACCGCGCAGAATTTCGCCCTGATAGGCTGCCGAGGAGAGCGCCAGCGCCCCGATTGCAGCCACGATCGCCGGCACGTCGAGCCCGTATTCGGCGAGAAAATAGTAGACGAACAGAAGTTGCACGAGCAGCGGAACGCCGCGAAACACGCTGACATACGCGCCGCCGAGACGCTTGAGCCAGGGGCGCGGTGAAACGCGCGCGACGCAGATAAGCGCGCCGAGCGCGAACCCGAACACGATGCCGGCGAAGGACACGGCGACCGTCGTCGCCGCCGCCTGCGTCAGATAGCCGAACGAATGGAGGATGACCTCAGGTTTCATCGGACTGCGGCCGATCCGATCGGCCACGCACCGGATCCCTCGGTCGCGTCCTTCGAGGCCGCTTCGCGCCGCCTCAGGACGAGGCGGCAGTAAACGCCGCGTCGGAGGAAACCCTCATCCTGAGGAGCGCCGTATAAACGACGCGTCTCGAAGGATGGAGATTCCAGTTGCTCCTCCGTATGAATGGCCGTCAGATGGAGGGCTCGGGGACCGTCTTCGGCAAGTCCATCGTCTGTCCGAACCAGGTCTTCTGGATCTTCGCCATCGTGCCATCGGCCTCGACCTTGAGGATTGCTGCGTTGATGGCGTCGATCAGCGTCTGGTCGTCCAGCCGCCCGACCCAGGAGAAATAGGTCGGCTGGCCGAATGGCGGCATCACCATCGCGAAAGCGTCCGAGCGCTGCTGGGCGGCGTAGGCGAGGTTCGGCAGCGAATTGACCGAAGCGTCGATGCGTCCGGCGGCAAGATCCGCGTAGGATTGGTTATTGTCGACATATTCTTTGATCTCGACCGGTTTCGGCAGCTTGGCCGCAAACGCCTTGAGCTGAGCGACCTGCGAGGTGCCCTTCTGGCCGCCGACGGTCCGGCCGGCGATATCCTCGGGCTTCATGATGCTCTTGTCGTCGGCGCGCTTCATAAGCGCCGCGGTCGCGTCCGCGATGGGCACGGTGAAGGCGTAATGCTTCATGCGCTCCTTGGTGATGGTCACGGGCGCGATGCAGAGATCGAACTTCTTCGCTTCCAGCCCAGGGAGAACGCTGGTCCACGGCAGATCGAGATAGGTGACCTTGAGCCCCATCTCCTTGCCGACGGCGTCGACGAGGTCCCGGTTGAGCCCCTTGTAGGTTCCATTGTCGGAGATATCGAACGGCGGAAACTGCATCTCGGTCGCGGTCGACAGCACACCGCGATTCTTGATCTCCGCCAGCGTATCGTCGGCGAGGGCGGCGCGGGTCACACCAAACATGGCGCCCGAAGCGACAGCCCCGGCCAACCCCACTTTAAGCGCGTCGCGCCGGGTCAAGGCGAGCATGTCGAATTGCGTCATTGCCGATCTCCGTTGGCGATGAATCCGGCGCGTTGGCGATGGATTCAGTTGACCAGATCCCGAGGCCGTATGACCCCGGGAGAAATCTTTTTTCCCGTGAACGCAATGTTGACGACCGCCGTCCGGGTGTCAAATACGAAGCCGCCCCAATGGGAGGCGAATGTCGGTGGTTGCCCGAGCGCGCCGGACATGCATTTCTATCGGCCGCTGCAAGGCGCCCAACCTACACCGCCTCACACTCGATCCATAAGGTCGCCCATGATTGAGGAACCGCCGCCGATCGTTTTCGCCTCGTCCGTCGAACGGCCTCCCAGCGAGCTCGTCGAGCGTTTTCGCGCGCCGACCAGCTTCATCGTCGACGCGATGAACGGGACAGGCGCCCTCGATTGGCGGATCAAGCGGCTCGTCGGCGGTTCGCTCCTCGGCGTCGCGCTCACCTGCGATTGCGGACCGCTCGACAACCTGGCGTTCATGGCGGCGCTCGCAGAATGCAAGCCGGGCGACGTGCTCATGGTTGCGACCAATGGCTATACCGGAGCCGCCGTGACCGGAGATCTGCTCATGTACGTCGCGCGCAATCGCGGCGCCGCGGGCTTCGTCACCGACGGCCTTGTACGCGACCTCGACGACCTCGAGACCGTCGGCCTGCCAACTTTCGCCATGGGCGTCACGCCGAACTCGCCGCAAAGGCGCGGTCCCGGCTCGGTCGGCCTGCCGATTGTCTGCGGAGGCGTCACGGTCGCCTCGGGCGATGTGGTGGTCGGTGACCGCGACGGCGTGGTCGTCGTCCCGCGCGCCCGCATCGCGGAGACGCTCAAAAATCTTGAGCGTGTCAAAGCCATGGAGGCCGCGACGCTGGAGCGCGTGCGCGGAGGATTGAAAGAGCTGCCGGTGGAGGTTCCCTCGCTGAGGCGCATTGGCAGAGGGTAAAGCGAGCGCTTCAACAAGCTTCGGTTCGGAAGGCGTTCGGCGTGATCGATTTTCCCATCATCGACTCCCACATCCATCTCCTTGACCAGCAGCGGTTCGGCTATGCCTGGGCGGACGGGGCGCCAGCGCTCAAGCGCGACTGGAAGCCGGACGATCTGGCCAACGCGGCGAAGCCGTATGAGCTTGAAGGCTTCGTCTTTGTCGAGGTCGATGTCGACATGCCGCAATATCTCGACGAGGCGGAATGGGTTGACGGGCTCGCTAGCCATGACCGCCGCGTGCTTGGCGCCGTAGTCTGCCTGCCGGTCGAGCGCGGAGCGGCAATCGAGCCGGAGATGGCGCGCGCGGCGAAACTCAAGACGGTGCGCGGCGTGCGCCGCCTGATCCAGAGCCAGCCTGATCCGGAGTTCGTGCTGAAGCCTGGCTTTCTCGAAGCGATCCGGCTGTTGCCGAAATACAACCTTTCGTTTGACGTCTGCATCCTGCACCCGCAGGCACCCAACACGCTGGCGATGATGCGCCAGTGCCCGGAGGTGTCCTTCGTCCTCGATCACATCGGCAAGCCCGGGATCAAGGCCGGTCTTCTCGATCCGTGGCGGGCGCAGATTCGCGAGATGGCGGCGCTGCCCAATGTCGTGTGCAAGCTTTCAGGCGTCACCACCGAGGCCGACCTCAAGACCTGGACCCGCGATCAGCTCAGGCCCTACATCGATCACGTGATCGAATGCTTCGGCCCGGACCGCATTCTCTACGGCGGCGACTGGCCGGTGTCCGAGCTTGCCGGCAGCTATCTGCAATGGCTCACGACACTCGACTGGGCGACGGCCGGCTTTTCGCCAGCCGACAAGCGCAAGCTTTTCCGCGACAATGCGGTCAGGGCGTATCGGCTTGGCGTCTGATGGATAAGGCCTCGCTCGAGCGCAAAGGCTACAGCGTCGCGGCGCTCCGCGCGCTCGCCCGCAAGGAGCTGCCTCGCGTGCTGTTCGACATGGTCGACGGCGCCGCTGGCGACGAGATCACCATGCGCAACAACGAAGCGGCGCTTGCCGCAATGGAGCTCGTGCCTACCGTGCTCGCCGGCGCGCCCAAGCGCGACCAGTCGGTCGAGCTCTTTGGGCTGAGGCTCCCCTCGCCCGTCATCATCGGGCCGACAGGCTTCGCCGGGCTCCTGTGGCCTCGCGCCGAGATCGAGACGGCGTGCGCCGCGGCGCGCTTCGCGACGATCTATTCGACAAGCCACGCTTCGCTGTCGAGCCTGGAGGAGATCGGCGCGGCGACACCCGGCCCGAAATGGATGCAGACGTTCCTCTACAAGGACAGGGGCCTCACCAAGGAATTCGCCGCCCGCGCGGCGTCCGCTGGATACAAGGGGCTCATCCTCACTGTCGACAACCAGGTGGTGGCGGGCCGCGACCGCGACGCACGCAACGGCACGTTCTTTCCTCTGCGCTGGGGTCCGCGCCGCGTTATCGACCTTGCGAGCCATCCGGCCTGGCTCATCCGCATGCGTAAGACGCCATCGCCGAGCTTCGCCAATTACGGCGCGCGCTCCTCGATGGCCGCTTTCGGTCCTCTCATGCTGGAACAGCTCGATCCGGACATTGGCTGGCATGACGTCGACTGGCTGCGCGGTTTGTGGCGCGGGCCGCTCCTCCTCAAGGGTCTGTTGCATCCGCGCGAAGCGCGCGAGGCGATCGGCCGCGGCGCCGATGGCATCATCGTCTCCAATCATGGCGGCCGCCAGCTCGACGGCGCGGTCGCTTCGATCCGCGCGCTTCCCGCGATTGTCGAAGCGGTCGGCGGCCGGGCGCCGGTCTTGATCGACGGCGGCTTCCGTCGCGGCGCCGACGTCGTCAAGGCGCTGGCGCTCGGGGCACGCGCGGTCCTGATCGGGCGCCCGCACCTCTGGGGCGTCGCCTGCGCGGGCGAGGACGGGGTATTTTGGGTGCTGGAACTTTTTCGGCGCGAGATCGATCGCGCGCTCGCGCTCGGCGGCTGGGACGGGGTGGCCAAGCTCGATCGGAGCATCTTTTTCGAAGGCGAGGCGGCGGGGCCTACTGGTGCGGCGCCGGGGACTTTTAGAGTGAGTTGACGACTGCCGATCAACTCGTTCGGGGCTGAGGTAAGTGCTCCCCCAGTTCTGCGCGCTCCATCAACCGTAGAGGCCGCTGCTCGCCATTCCGTTGGCAGACCGATCGTGTGTTGCAGCTGTAACCATTTGCTTCGAGAGCTGAAGCGGTGACGTAACAGAGTCTCCCCATTCTCCTCCGCAGTCGAAACAGCGTTGCCGGGCGCCGGCACACTTCTACTCACGGCTGCCAATGGAGAGCGCAATGAAAGTTACTACGTCACTCACTGCGGGCCTGCCCGTTCTGATGGCCGAGCAGATGGACGCGGATCCTCACGGCACATTCCGGTCCTGGCGGGCCACCCATCCCGTTGTCGCGCACGAGGCGGGGAGCTTCCTCGTGCTGCGCTACGCCGACGTCGACCGGATCAGCAAGGATCCGCGCGTACGCGCGACAGAAACTGCCTTTCCCCAGTTGCTGGGTGTCATGGAAGGCGTGCTGTTCGACGCCTTCGACCTGGGCATGCTGACGGCCAACGACGAGGTGCACCGCCGGCGCCGGTCGCCGTTTTCGCGGACGTTTGCGTCCCGCATGATTGCCGAGTTGCGCCCGCGGATGCGGCAAGCCGCGGAAGAACTGATCGCCGACTGGTATGGCGACGGAAGCGTGGAATTTGTGGACCGGTTTGCCGCGCAGATCCCGGCCCGCGTGATCAGCAGCCTCCTGGGCCTGCCGCGCGAGGACATCCCGGAATTTACTGGACT
>DASXXT010000047.1:0-4057 GCA_036502965.1 Roseiarcus sp.
GTGTTGCCAATGTGCAGCTCGACAATCACCCCCGGGTGCGCCGCGTGGAATTGATAGAGTATCGGCGGCAGCCAATAACCCGCAATGGTCTGACTGGCCCACAAGCGCAGCCTACCGCGCAGCAGGCCATCGAGGTCGGCAAGCGCCTGTTCGGCTCCCCAGACTTTGGCAAGAACAACCTTTGCCTCCGGCAGAAGAACTGTTCCAGCCTCTGTCAGCTCGAGGCGCCGGCCAACTCGGTTGAACAATGCCGTGCCGAGCCGCGTCTCAAGCGCGTGAATGGCTGCGCTTGCAGCGGGTTGGGTCATATTCAGGACTGCGGCCGCTCGCGTGACGTGAAGCCGCTCGGCGACTTCCACAAAGACCCGAAGCTGTTCGAGAGTCATGACCGGCATTCCGAATTGTTGGCGGCTGCTCCGTCGCTTGTCGCGAGGCCAGCGCCGTTAGCAATCAACGATTTGAAAGAAGAGACTATAGCCTCTTTCGGCCGCTCCGGGTCGCGTCAGAGCGAAACCCAACCAAGGCCTAGGGGGCCGGTTCGCTCTGCCCGACTACTCGAAGATCCTCCTGCGGGCGAAGAGCGAGGCGCCGTTCGCGCCTTTCGCCACCCCGAGAAGTTCCTTGCCCCGGTCGTCGAGCAGGACCCAGCCGCCGTTGCGCGCGACGATCGCCCCGATCCGGCCTAAGCCCCCCACGCTGTCGCCGGGCGCGGCGGTGCGGATTGCGCCATCGATCTTCAGCCAGACGCGGTCGGCCCGCGCCGCGATGATCTCGACCGGCCGCGCCTCCAACGCGGCTTGGCCGGCGGAAGCGGCCACCGAACCCGTCGCCGCCATGTCGACGGCAGTCGAGGCGTCTGCCGGCGGCAGCGCAGGGCCTCGAACGGCGCCTCCCGGCCCGCGCGGCTGGGCGAAGATCGCCAAATGCTCCATGCCATTGATGCGCGTCTTCCCCGCGCCATAGGCGAGCATGTACATGGCGAAGGCGGCGGAAAGGCTGGCTAGCGCCATCCCGACCGCGCGGATCACAGTTTCGTGGGCAGGCGCCATCGCTTCCTCAAGCCTCGCCGGTTTTAGATTCGTTGCGCAGCGCTGCGGCGAGGTCGATGAAGGGATCGTCGCACCGCGGCGCGTCCATCGTCTGATTCATCGCCTCATAAACGCGCGGAGCCGATTTGATCGCCTTATCGAGGACCGGGTCGGCGCCGGCCGTGTAGCCGCCCATCAGGCGCAGCTCGCGGGTCTCTTCGTATCGCGCCATCATCGAGCGCAGGTTTTGAACCACCTTGCGCTGTTCCGGCCGCCACAACGGGTTCGTCATCCGCGACACCGACGAGAGAATGTTGACGGCCGGATAGCGCCCTTCGTCAGCGATGGCGCGATCCAACACGATATGTCCGTCGAGGGCGCCGCGAATCGCGTCGGCGACCGGATCGTTGTGATCGTCCCCGTCGACCAGGACGGAGAAGATTCCGGTAATCGAGCCTGATCCTTCAACCCCCGCTCCGGCGCGCTCGAGCAGCCGCGGCAGATCGCTGAAGACGCTTGGCGCATAGCCGCGGGCGACGGCCGGCTCTCCGGCCGCACGCGCCACGTCGCGCGCGGCGTGCGCGAAGCGGGTGACTGAATCGACGATCAGCAACACCGACTCGCCCATGTCCCGAAAGTATTCGGCGATCGCCATTGCCGTCTTCGGCGCCAGTCGACGCATCATGGGGCTTTCGTCGCCGGTAGAGACGACCGCGACCGCGGAGCTGCGATTCTCCCCCAGCGTGTCGTGAAGAAATTCCCGCACTTCGCGGCCGCGCTCGCCGACGAGCGCAATGACGATCGTGTGGATCGGGGTCGCCCGGGCCAGCATTGCGAGGAGCGAAGACTTGCCGACGCCTGAACCGGCGAATATGCCCACTCTCTGTCCGACACATAACGGCGTGAACAGATCGATGACGCGCACGCCGGTGCGCAGCGGCGAATGAACGCGCGCGCGCCGCAGCGGCGGCGGGGGCGGCGCGTCGAGCGGCGCCGACCTGTCCCCGCTCAAGAGCTCGCCCGCGCCGTCTATTGGCCGGCCGAGCGCGTCGATGACGCGTCCCTTCCAGGCTCGATGCGGCGACAGCGACAGGGTCTCGGTTCGAAAGGCGCGCGCGCCGATCGTCACGTCGCTGCGCGCGTCGAACGGCTTGAGGGTGGCCGAGGAATCGTCGATCCTGACCACTTCGCCAATCTCAATGCGATTGCCGACATCAACGCCGACGCTCTCGCCCAACTTGAGGAAGCGCGACAGGCCGGCGACGCGATAGTGAGACGTCGAGACTTCGACGACGGCGCCGCTCACGCGCGTCACTGGCAATGTCCGCAATCCTTGCGCGACCCGCTGTTCGAGGCGCTCAAGCGGCGCCAGAATCTCGCGGCGAGCGTCAGTCATGCCGATGCCCCGAGAGACTTGATCGCGTCTTGCAGCGACGTCTCGGACTGCGAGGTCTCGGCCGCGACCCCGTCGAAGGCCCGCGTCACCTCGATCAGTCTGGTCATCTCGCGCACCGGATCGACGTTCGAGGCTTCGACCGCGCCCTGAACGACCCCGTCGCGGGTGAAATCGAGGATCGGCGTCGCCGGCTTGTCCGGCACGACGCTTGAGTTCTCCGCCCGTTTCAAGGACGCGGTCGGATCGATCGCGAAGAGCCCGATCGCCCCGACCTGCCGTCCGTTCTGGGTGATCATTCCGTCGGCGGAAACGGTCAAGGGTCCAGCCGCGCTGTCGACGAGGAGGGGCGCGCCACCGGCGTCAAGGAGCGGGTCGCCGTTCAGGGTGCGCAAGGTTCCAGACTCGTCAATCTGAACCCGGCCGTCGCGTGTGTAAGCTGGCCCTTGCCGAGTCTGGATTCCAAACCAGCCGTCGCCCTGCACGGCGAAATCGAGGGTGTTGTCGGTCTTTATGAGTCCGCCGAGACGGCGCGATATGAAATCCGAGCCGCTCGAGACATAGCCCAGCCGCGCATCGCCAGCCTTGGCCATTTCCGACTCAAACGACACGCCGGTCCCCCGGTAGCCAACGGTGTTCATGTTGGCCACATTGTCGGCGATGGTTTCGAGACGGCGCTCGAGCGCCACTTGAGCCGAGAGGGAGACGTAAAGTCCGTTTTGCATGACGCCGTTCCGTCAGGCCTCAAGCCACGCCGACCTGTCGCGGGAACGATGGTTCGGCCGGCTTGTCCGTAGCTGACTTCGCAGGTGACAGCTTCGCGTAAGTCTCGGGCCGCAAATCTTGGGTGCTTTTCGCAACCGGAGCGAATCTTGAATTTCGCCATTGGCCTCGTGATCACCGTCGGCTGCATCCTCGGCGGTTATGCGGCGCTTGGCGGCCATCTCGAGGTGCTGTTTCAGCCTTTCGAGTTCGTCATCATCGCCGGATCGTCGCTCGGCATCTTTATCGTCGCCAACGCCACCTCGACGATCAAGGACTGCGGCAAGGCCTTCATCGAAGCGATCCTCGACAAGGCGCCCAAGCCCCGCGACTTCCTGGACGTGCTCTCAGCCCTGCACGCGCTGATGCGGGAGCTCAGAGCCAAGTCGCGCAGCGAAGTCGAAGCGCATTTCGACAACCCGCAGGAATCCGAGATCTTCAGAAACTTTCCAAAGCTGCTCGCCGACAAGGACCTGGTGACGTTCATCTGCGACTACGGCCGCCTCATCATCATCGGCAACGCGCGAACGCATGAAATCGAGGCGCTGATGGATGAAGAGATCGAGACCCTGGCGCACGACCGATATAAACCGGTGCACGCCTTTCAGGCGGTCGCCGACGGACTGCCTGCGCTCGGCATCGTGGCCGCGGTGCTCGGCATCATCCACGCCATGGGCGCGCTCGATCAATCGCCCGAAATTCTCGGCGGGCTCATCGGCGCGGCGCTCGTTGGCACCTTCGCCGGCATCTTCCTGTCCTATGCGATCCTGGCCCCGATCGCACAGAAGGTCAAAGCGGTGCGGCAAAAGCAGCTCCGGCTGTTCACGTTGGTGAAGCAAAGCCTGCTCGCCTTCATGAACGGAGCGATGCCGCA
>DASXXT010000048.1:0-8120 GCA_036502965.1 Roseiarcus sp.
GTCAGGGCCGTGGCAAACATGGCACTCCGAATGGTAACGGCGGAAGCCGGAATACGTATACCAGTCGACGGTCCCGTCCGCGGAGACTTTAAAGGTCGGATCGCCGTTCTTGTCGCGCCACATTCCTTGTTCATTGGTGGCCGCGGCCGGGTCTCCCGGCGGATCGGCGCGGGCGACGAGCGGCGCCGCGGCCAAGGCGGGCGCGAACCCGAGCCCGAGCATAAGTTTGGAAATGTTCACGTTTGTTTCTCAAGCGGACTGGAGCAAAGAAAGGGCTCGGCGCGTGCTTAACCTGCATGCGCCGAGCCCCGGCTATCCCCGTGGAGTCAGTCGGCCACTCAATCGCTCGGGAGAGCGAACACGGTGAGCGTGCCGCCGAGTGCAGTGTAGTTCGACAATGCCGCATAGCCGCCGACAGCGCCCAGACCGTCCTGCGGCTTGGTCAAACCGGCCGCGAGGCCGATGCCCGCCCAGCCGCCGACGCCCGATAGGATCGCCACATACTGGCGACCGCCGTGCTCGTAGGTCATGACGTTGCCGATGATGCCTGACGGAGTCTTGAACTTGTAAAGCTCCTTGCCCGTCTTGGCGTCGACCGCCTTCAGATAGCCTTCCAGCGTCCCGTAGAAGACAACGCCGCCTGCGGTCGCCAGAGCGCCCGACCAGACGGAGAACTGCTCGGGATCCGACCAGACGATCTTACCCGTCTTGCCGTCCCAGGCGATGAAGTTGCCCATATTGCTCTCGCCCGTAGGCGGATACATCGACAACGTCGCGCCGACAAATGGCTGACCTGCGGTATAGCTGACCTTGAACGGCTCATAATCCATGCAGACGTGGTTGGTCGGCACGTAGAAGAGTTCGGTCTGCGGCGAGTAGGCCGCGGGCTGCTCATCCTTGGAGCCCAACGCCGCCGGACAAACGCCCTTGGAGTTGACGTCCTCTCCGTTGGCCTCTGTCGACATCGCCTTGACGCGGATCGGCTTTCCGTAGTCCGGCGAAGCCTTGTCCAGGTTGATGCCGGTGGCCCAGTTCACTTTCGGGTCGAACTTTTGGGCGACGAGCAACTCGCCGGTGCCGCGATCGAGGGTATAGCCGAAGCCGTTGCGGTCGAAATGCGTCAACAGCTTGCGGTCCTTGCCGTCGATCTTCTGGTCGGTGAGGATCATCTCGTTGACGCCGTCATAGTCCCACTCGTCGTGGGGCGTCATCTGATAGACCCACTTGGCCGCGCCGGTGTCGACGTCGCGCGCCCAGATGGCCATCGACCACTTGTTGTCGCCGGGCCGCTGTTTCGGATTCCAGGTCGAGGGATTGCCCGAGCCGTAGTAGATCAGATTGAGTTCGGGATCGTAAGAATACCAACCCCAGGTCGTTCCGCCGCCAATCTTCCACTGATCTCCCTGCCAGGTGCTGGTGCTGGAGTCTTTGCCGACCGGCTTGCCGAGGCTGGTGGTCTTTTCGGGGTCGATCAGCGTGTCGGAGTCGGGACCTTCGGAATAGCCGCGCCAAGCCAGCTTGCCGGTCTTCAGATCGTAGGCGCTCATCCAACCGCGAACGCCGAACTCGCCGCCGGACACGCCGATGAAGACCTTGTCCTTGAAGATGTGCGGTGCGTCGGTGCCGGTCTCACCCTTCGAGGGATCGCCGTCCTTCACTGACCAGACGGGCGCGCCAGTCTTCGCGTCGAGCGCGACGAGGGTGGTGTCCGCCTGATGGAGAAAGAGCTTGCCGTCAGCATAGGCCAAGCCGCGGTTGACCGTGTCACAGCACATTACCGGGATGACGTTGGGGTCTTGCTTGGGCTCATATTTCCAGAGGATCTTGCCGTCGTTGTTGAGGTCGAGCGCAAAGACCGTGTTCGGGAAAGGCGCATGAAGGAACATCACATCGCCGATGACTAGCGGGGCGCCTTCGTGACCGCGCAAAACGCCGGTGGAGAAAGTCCAGGCCGGCGCCAATTTATGGACATTATCGGTATTGATCTGTTTGAGTTCCGAGTAGCGTGTATTGGCGAAGTTGCCGGTGGGCATTGCCCACTGGTTCGGGTCCGCCGATAGTTTCGCTAGTTCCTCGTTCGCGGCGGCATACCCGGCCGTAAACAGGGCCGCGACACCGAAGCAGCTTGCTAGCAACAGTTTGCGCATTGTTTCCTCCCGGTTAGACTTCCAGCAAAGCGGTTTGCACCGCATCACGCGTCTTTGCAGCGACAGTCTCAGTTGGGACGGCGTCGGCAGCGTGTCACGGCATGGCGAAACGAGCAGACGCGCTCGCGGGGAATTCGCCTTGCCTCCGAAAAGTGCGCCGGGACTCCCGTTCCCCGACGCTCGTGCAGCCGAAACCAATGAAAGGATATGCCGATCGAATCGTGAGCGCAAGTGGGAACACTCAGTGATCGTCACGATATCGCCATACCTCGCAACCCGAAACTTTGAGCAACATCCGTTTGTTCCGTCTCTGGCAATAATTTTTTGAAAGTACGATTCTTATCGTGGATTTGACGCGCCGCGTAGCGCCGCGGCCAACCGCCGGTGTCTCTGGCCTAGGGCGATTTTGCGCCCGACGTCTTCGCGGACCCGGCCGGTCAGAAACAGCGTATTTCGCTTTCCGCTTGAGCGCGTCGCAGCCGGGCGAGCGCGTCGCGCGCGACCGCGGCGCCGCGGAACTCGGCGCCGATCTGTCCCGATTGTTGGTTCAAAGACGCCACCGTTGCTGCGGTCACATAGGCGTCGTACGGCAGCAGCGAAGCGATGACGTCGATTGAACACGAGCATCGATCGAGCGCCTCCCGCGTATCGCCATTGGTCTTCATGCACGCGAAGACATATTCGGCGCGCGCGGATGTCGGATAGTCGTTGGCGGCGGCGGACCCGGCGGCGACTTCCGCGGCGCTGGCGAGATGGGCGCCCGCGGACATAAATAATACCACGCTCGTCAAGCGCATAATCGTCTCTCTCCGAGCGCCCCTTGCTTGACCTACAGCGACTCCGGACTCGACGGAAGCGCTCCCCCATTCGCGCCGAGCAATGCGACCGCGACCGCGGGCGCGCAGTGCGAGGCTTCTGCAGGGGCCGCGATCAGCGACGAAAATCCGACGTAAGCCCGCCGCAGGCGGCGCGCCACCTCCGCCGCGACGCCTTCCCCGACGCCTGCTGTGATCACTGGCGCCGCAACCGCGATATCGTTGCGCGACAGGCGCAGTGAGGCCGCGTCGGCGATTTGGCGGACTTGCGCCTCCGCGAACCAGGCGGCGAGCCCATCCCATTCCGAAGCAGCCCCTTCGTCCGCCTCCCGTCCGATCATCCGCGCAAGACGCGCCCGCGAGGCCTCGACGGTCTTCTCGCGGCCGTCAGCGGTCGCCATTTTGTCCGCGCCGTCGGGCAAGTCGTCGCGAATGCGGTGAACGTCGGCGCTGCTGGCGAAATATTCGTTCATCAGCGGCGTCCAAGCGCCCCGAAACGGCGCCCGACAGGCCAATGACATGACGAAGCTGCGCGTCATTCCGCTATAGATCAGTTCGCCCGAAGCCAGCCGTTCCGCGTCGCTGTAGCCGACCGCCGCGACCTGGCCCGCGACGATTGGAATAATGTCTGTTGTCGTCGAGCCGATGTCGATGAACAACCCGTCTTGAAGTTGGAGTGCGAGGAGCGCGGCGCTTGCGTGCCAGTTGGCGGAGGCGATGTCGGCGGCATGCGAAGCGGCCTCGCCAAGCTCGACGAAGCCGGCGCGGCCAGCATAGAGGCTCGGAGCTAAGGGACCGAGATGATTGGCCGCGATCGCAGCCAGACCCGCGACCCCCTCTTGGCGCGAGGGAAAGACGTCACACAGCTCGCCAGTCATAGTGATCACGTGACGATCAGCCTCGCCGAGCTGCGCGCAGAGTGCGTCGAACGCGGCTTCCAGGCTGCTCAGTCCCAGCCAGAGCGGCGTCGCCGCCTGAACCACCGCTTCGACGCGCGCATGCTTTACGCGAGCGGCCTTCAAATGCGCGCCCCCGATATCCCAACCGATAACGACGCTCACCGTTCCTCCCAACTGTTCGAGGCGACGCTAGATCCTGACAATTTGGTGGGTCAAGCAAGCCGCTGTCGACAACGCGACGGCTTCAGCCCTAAAACAAAGCGTGTCAGCCGTCGCTTGCGGATCATGATTTGCACTGGCGCCGGCCAACAGACGGAGCCCATACGATCGCCGAGGATGGCGGTGGGGAGCGGGCACGCAATGATGGAACGACACCAGGCTGAGACAGCGGCGATGAGACGGATGCCCGTGGAAGTCGTCAAAGGCGTCGGGGCGCCCGCTCGCCACGTCGGAGGCGCGCGCATCTGGCCTCGCGGGTTCGCTTGAGAGGCGCGGCAGGCTCCTCGCGCTCGCGCCTCGCCATCGTGAAGTTGGGCGGCAGTCACGCAAACGGGCCGCATCTTAACGACTGGCTCGCGGCGATTGCGGCTGAGGCTGGCGCGATCGCGATTGTGCCGGGCGGCGGCCCCTTCGCGGACACTGTGCGAACGGCTCAGGCTTCGATGGGCTTTGACGACCGCGCCGCGCACGCCATGGCGCTGATGGCGATGAGGCAGCTCGGTTGCGCCCTGGAAAGCCTCAATCCCACCCTGAGCCTGACGGCGTCGCGTTCAGCGATCTTGCGCGCGCTCAAGGACGGCAAGGTTCCCGTCTGGTCGCCAGAACCGATGGCGCGCGCCGCCGCGCTGCCGGAAACGTGGGAGCTCACTTCCGATAGCCTCGCTGCGTGGCTGGCGGGCGTGCTCGGCGCAAGCCGTCTGGTGCTGGTCAAGCATGGCCGTTTCGAAACCGCGACGGTCGACGCTCGTGATCTCGTCGCACGAGGCGTCGTCGATCCGCTCTTCCCGAGCTACCTTAAGGAAAGCGGCGCTCGCGCGTGGCTTGCGGCGCCAACCGACAGCGCCAGACTCGCCGAAGGGTTGCAGCGCCCCATATTTCCTGAAATCGTAGCGGCGATCTGAAATCGACGGCCGGCAGTCAAATGATCAAACGCCAAACGCCGCGCTGGGGATGGGCGCTCACTGGATCCGGACATTTCCTTAAGGAAAGTCTGGCCCTGATCCATGAGCTCGAACATGTCGATCTCTTCCTCAGCAAAGCGGGAGGAGAAGTCCTGCGCATGTACAAGCAGGAGCTCGACTTGCCGCCCTCGGTGCGCATTTATCGCGACACCTCGGCGAGTTCGGTGACCGTCGGACAATTCTACTACGGAATCTATCATACGCTGATCGTCGCTCCCGCGACTTCGAACGCGGTCGCCAAATTCGTTTACGGGATCTCTGACGATTTCATCACCAATGTCTTCGCCCAGGCGGGAAAATGCCGCGTCCCCACGATTGTCTTCGCCTGCGACACCGCACCCGAGCTCGAAACAGAGGCGCCGAAAGGAATGGTGAAGGTCTATCCGCGCCCAATTGATTTGGAGAACCGTGAGCGCCTGGGACGTTTTGTCGGCGTGACGACGGTCGATTCGATCGCCGAGCTTAGCGAAGCCATCGCGCAGCGACGAAGCAAAGTCGCGGCATGAGGGAGCGCGTTCTGTTTCTGACCGGTCGCCTCGCTGGGAGCCGCCTCGAGAAGGTCTTGCAGGGAATGGGGCCGACGTCGTTCGACTGGTCGATTTTCAACGTGGGGGTGAAGGTTGCGGCGCTGATGACCGAGCCCATCCTCATGCGCAGGCTGCCGCGCCCGCTCAACGCCGATCGCGTCGTCGTACCGGGCCGCTGCCGCGCCGATCTCGCGCATCTCACTCAGGAATTTGGTGCTCCGTTCCAGCGCGGACCTGACGAATTGAAAGACCTGCCAGAGTTCTTCGGCAATGCCGCCGCTGCGCTCGATTTGTCGCGCCATGCGCTCAGGATCTTCGCCGAGATTGTCGACGCTTCGCAGATGAGCGTCGAGGCGATCGCTGCGCGCGCCGAACTTTTGCACGGCAAGGGCGCCGACGTCATCGATCTTGGTTGCCTGCCCGATACGCCCTTCCCCCATCTCGAGGACGCCGTGCGAGAATTAAAGGCGAGGGGATTGTCAGTCAGCGTCGATTCGGCTGAGCCCGACGAGCTGCGACGAGGAGGCGACGCCGGCGCCAACTACCTCCTCAGCCTTACCGAGCGCAATGTCGCCATAGCCGAAGAGACCGGCTCGCGACCGGTGTTGATCCCTGCCCAGCACGGCGATCTCGCTTCGCTTTATCGGGCCGCCGAAGAGGCCGAAAAACGGGGTCTCGAGGCCATTCTCGACCCGGTTCTCGATCCCATCCATTTCGGCTTCGCCGACTCGCTTTCGCGCTATCGCGAGGCGCGCTCGCGCCTGCCCAACGCCGAAATGTTGATGGGCACCGGAAATCTGACGGAACTCACCGACGCCGACTCCGTTGGCGTGACGGCTTTGCTGCTTGGAATCTGCTCGGAGCTTGGGATCGCCAACGTTTTGACCGTCCATGTCAGCCCGCACACGCGCCGCACGATTGAGGAGCACGACGCAGCGCGGCGCATCATGTATGCGGCGGAGGCGGAGCGGAGCTTGCCGAGAGGCTATGGCCGGGCGCTGCTGCAAATCCATGATCTCGCGCCATTTCCTTACTCGAGTCAGGAGATCGTGGAATCTGCCGCGCAAGTGAAGGACAAGAATTTCCGGGTTGAGGCGGCCGAGGACGGGATTCACGTCTACAACAACGCCGGCCATTTCATCGCGGGAGACGCTTTCGCGCTGTTCGACAAGCTCGGGGTCGAAACGGACGGCGCTCACGCGTTCTATCTCGGGGCCGAGCTGACGAAGGCCGAAATCGCTTTTCAGCTTGGCAAACGCTACGCGCAGGACGAACCACTGGATTGGGGCTGCGCGGTCGATCGCCGCAACGAGGACAGAACCCGCTTGAGCGAAGCGGGTCACACGCTGCGGTCGCGTGCGGCAAACGAGTGACTCGATGCCGTTGATCCGCGAAGCGATCGTCACCACCGTCAATGCGCACGGCGAGCCTCACCTGGCGCCGCTGGGACTGATCGCGGAAGGCGAGCAATGGGTTCTGGCGCCGTTTCATCCCTCCACCACGCTCGACAATCTGCGCCAGGCGCCGTTCGCCGTTGCAAACTTGACCGATGACGTGCGTGTCTTTGCGGGATGCCTCACAGGGCGCCGCGACTGGGCGCTAACCCCTGCCACGGTTGTTGGCGCGCCGCGCTTGGCTGCGACCTTGTCGCATCTCGAACTCGTTGTGGTCGAGGTGCGTGAACATGAGCTCAGGCCTCGCTTCGCGTGCCGCGTCGCGCATCACGCCTCGCACGCGCCCTTCCAAGGCTTCAACCGCGCACAAGCGGCGGTAATCGAGGGCGCCGTGCTGGTGAGCCGCTTGCATCTCTTGCCTCGCGCCGAGGTCGAGGCGGGGCTTGCCCGCCTCGATATCACCGTTGGCAAAACGGCAGGACCGGCGGAGGCGGAAGCCTGGAGTTGGCTCAAGGACAAGGCGGCGCAGGTCTTCGCCGTTGGCATGACGCCTTGAGACGGAATTGCCAAATGGCGCCGCGAAAAATCGCGCGAACATTGACTTGGTAAAATCAGAATTCTATGTTATAAGGTTTGCCTTGGCCGGACAAAATGGTCGAGCGGTTTTCTCGAGGAGCAGGATGGCGGGAATGGGGCTTGAGATTGCCTGCGCACCACAACCTGAGGCGCGAGTTGAGACCAGAGGAAATTTTTTTTATTTTTTCGGCTCGTAACCCCTTGAAAAATCTCAATTCGAAAAAATAAACGCTAGTAAATGCAAGCAAATTTGCTAGCGTTTATTTTCATTTATAGCCGTTTTGCTGCATTTGTTTTCATGACACTCGACCGGAAGTTGTGGAGTCGGCGCTGAGGCCGACCGTTCGCCGGGGCGCGGGCCGTCGCTCCCGTGGCGAGGCAAGCCCTCCTTCCTCCATCACAAGGCCTCGGAGGCTGCGTTGCAGGTTATTCCAGTCATCGACCTCCTGCATGGCCAGGTGGTCCGCGCGCGGATGGGCGATCGGGCATCTTACCGGCCGCTCGAATCGCCCCTTTCGCCGACCAGCGATCCGGTGGATGTCGTGCGCGGTCTTCTTGCGGTCTGTCCCTTCCCAACGCTT
>DASXXT010000049.1:0-1788 GCA_036502965.1 Roseiarcus sp.
GCGCAGCATCGCGTTGGTCTGCGGCGAACGGTAGCCGGACAGGACGTCGATCGGCTGGGACGACCCGGACTCGCGATAGACCTCCCAGATGATGTCGAAGAGGTGCGGGTCCATCTTGGTCGGCTCGTTCAGCCGCCAATCCCGGCAGAACCAGTTCAGTTTGTCGAGCGTGCCTGAGTCGTAGACGCCGTTGACCATGAAGGTGAACGAGCCGGATTCGTTGGTGTGCTGGTTCGAGAGGCTGATGGTCCGCGTGTCGCCGTTGGCGATCGCCGATTCGGTCGAGTTTGGAACAAGCCAGGCGAGCGTAAACGCCGCCGCCACCGCGAGTTGCGCTGCCGCTCCGCCGCGGCCGACGCCCTTGCTCAGGTTAAAACCCGCCAATAACCCATCCTTCCCCAACACGTCACGACCGGCGGCGAAGCCGGCAGACTGTGCCTAGCGATGTCCCACTCTTAACGCTTTTGCCGGCCTCTCCCGCCGACCCTACCGCGACCTCCCGAGCGCCGTCCCGGCGCTCCTTGTTCGCATTGTGACGCTCGCGTCACAGTTAAGGCAAAAAGCGATCTATTTCGCGTATAGCCCGATCTTGGCTCCCGTTCAATCTTGACTCGCCCGGGCGAGTATGGCTTCCACCCTGCGAATCAGTCCGTAAACGTCTGGCCGCTCCTTCAGCTCGCCGAATTCGTCAACGAAATCAGTGAAGTACTCGATGTGAATGGGCAGCGGGCGGGCTAAGAACACGGTTCGCTCTTTTCCGCCGATCGCGGCTTCGATTCGCTCATCCGTCCAGCCGGTTGATTCGCCGCCGAGGACGAGCTCGGCCAAGCTTTGCGGATCTTCGACGCGAATGCAGCCATGGCTAAAGGCGCGACTTTCCTCGTCAAACAGGTCTTTCGACGGCGTGTCATGCAGATAGATCGCGTGGTCGTTGGGAAACATGAACGCGAACCGTCCAAGCGCATTGTCGTCGCCGGGCAATTGCCGGACGGTCAGCCGGCCGCCGACGGTCTTCACCTCGTAGCCGCGCCGGCTCAAGGCGCCGAGCTTCGACGCCATTTCCTTCTTGATGATGGAATCGGGGACCTGCCAGGACGGGTTGATGAGCACGTAGCGCATGACATCGGAGAAGATCGGCGTCGGCGTCTCCGGCTTACCGACAATGACGCGCGCCTGATGAATGACCCGGTCGCCCTCCAGCACCGCGACGGAAAAGTCTGCCAGATTGACTTCGATGCGCCGCTCGCCCATGTCGCGCGGCTCCCAGCGCCACATTTCCATGTTCGCAAGGATCGCCGCGCGCTCGCGCGCATTGGCCCCGGCGGACGCGGCGCTGACTGAGGCGGGATAGATGTTGGCGTTGAGGGCCCGCTTGATTCGTCGTGGGGCCGCCTCTGTCTGCGGATCGAGCAGCGGATCAGGATCGAGCTCGGCGCTAAGAGCGCGCTGGCGCCGTTGTGCGACGCCTGGAGCATCGAGGCGCTTTAGCTCGTCACGCAGCGCGCGGTAGCCCTTCTGCGGCGGATTGAAGGCGGCGAGCCGCTCAGCGGGGTCCGTCGCCGCGGCTGTTTCGGCTAAGGCGACGCCGGGATCGGCGACGCGTGGCGTCGCGAAAATGAGCCCCGAGACATGCGAGGGCGGCACGCGCGACCCGCTCGCCTGCGCGGCATAGACGACCACCGCCGACGCGATAATCGTTTCGGCTTCCGCGATCTCCTCCGGATCAAGGCGGGACCCGAGATCGCGGGGCAGAACGAAAGCGGACAGATTGAGGCCGTCGTCGCTGGC
>DASXXT010000050.1:0-5463 GCA_036502965.1 Roseiarcus sp.
CACCTTCTTGCCGCCGGACTGGTCCGCGTTGAACTCCTTCTGGATCACCTCGAGTGTCCGCAGCACCTTGGCGAGCTCGGCGGGCTGGTTGACCTCCCAGTCCTTCTGCGGCGCGAGGCGGATGCGCGCGCCATTGGCGCCGCCGCGCTTGTCGCCGCCGCGGAAGGTCGAAGCCGAAGCCCAGGCGGTCGAAACGAGTTCGGCGACGGAGAGGCCGGAGGCGAGGATTTTCGCCTTGAGATCGGCGATGTCCTGATCGCCGATCAAGGGGTGATCGACGGCAGGGATCGGGTCCTGCCAGGGCAGCTCTTCCTTCGGCACGAGCGGGCCGAGATAGCGCGCGATCGGGCCCATGTCGCGGTGGGTGAGCTTGAACCATGCCCGAGCGAAGGCGTCCGCGAACTGATCAGGATGCTCGTAGAAGCGCCGCGAGATCTTGTCGTAAGCGGGATCGAGCCGCAAGGCGAGGTCCGTGGTGAGCATGGAGGGCGAGCGGCGCTTGGACGGATCGTGCGGATCAGGCACCGTGCCGTCGCCTGCGCTATCCTTCGGCGTCCACTGATACGCCCCGGCCGGGCTCTTGGTCAGCTCCCATTCGTAGCCGAACAGGTTCTGAAAGAAGTTGTTGCTCCACTGCGTCGGCGTCGCGGTCCAGATGACCTCGATGCCGCTGGTGATCGCGTCATTCCCTTTTCCTGTGCCGAATGAGTTCTTCCAGCCCAGGCCTTGCTCTTCGATGGTCGCGCCTTCCGGTTCGGGGCCGACATATTGCTTCGCATCCGCGGCGCCGTGAGTCTTGCCGAAAGTATGGCCGCCGGCAATCAGCGCGACGGTTTCTTCATCATCCATCGCCATCCGCTTGAACGTTTCGCGGATATCCCGCGCCGCCGCAACCGGATCCGGCTTGCCATTCGGCCCTTCCGGATTCACGTAGATGAGGCCCATCTGCACCGCGCCAAGGGGATGCTGCAGCTCGCGGTCGCCGAAATAGCGCTGGTCCGCGAGCCACTCGCCCTCCGGGCCCCAGTAAATGGAATCGTCCGGCTCCCAACTGTCCAGGCGTCCGCCGCCGAAGCCAAACGTCTTAAAGCCCATCGATTCGAGCGCCACGTTCCCGGTGAGGATCAGAAGGTCGGCCCACGAGATCTTGCGCCCGTATTTCTGCTTGATCGGCCACAGCAGCCGGCGCGCCTTGTCGAGGCTCGCGTTGTCCGGCCAGCTGTTGAGCGGCGCAAAGCGCTGCTGGCCGTATCCGGCGCCGCCGCGGCCGTCGTGGATGCGATAGGTGCCCGCGCTGTGCCACGCCATTCGGATGAACAGCGGCCCATAGTGGCCGAAGTCGGCCGGCCACCAGTCCTGCGAGTCGGTCATCAGCGCGCGAAGATCGCTGATGACCGCATTCAGATCGAGGCTCTCGAATTCCTTGGCGTAGTCGAACTCTTCGCCCATCGGATCGACGAGAGGCGAGTCATGTTGCAGACCCTTGAGGTTCAGTTGTTCGGGCCACCAGTCGCTGTTCGCGAACGCCCGAATCGCATCCGATTTTTCGGCATATTTGCCTTCCTTTTCGTGGCCCGCCACTGGGCACTTGCTTTCACTGGTCATGTTTCTCTCCGATCGGTTTCAGCTTGTGAGATCCGTTGAATGATCCAGATTCGTGGAAGACGATCATAGCCATCGTGCATGGCGCTCGGCGTCACTGTCATCGCGTCGGCTCGTCGATAGCGCCGGACCACCAATAGGTCCAATCGATTGTCCCTTGACAAGCGATTGGCGCCGCCAATCTTTGGAACTATGAACCTCCGAGACCTCGAATACGTGGTCGCGGTCGCCGACTACGGCCATTTTGGCCGCGCGGCGGCCGCCTGCAACGTAAGTCAGCCGACATTGAGCGGTCAAATCCTCAAGCTTGAGGCCGAGCTCGGCCTTCGTTTGTTTGACCGAGAAGGCCGCGGCGCTCGCGTCAGCGACAGGGCGGCGACGGTCGTGGCGCAGGCGCGCGCGACGCTCGCCGCAGCGGCGGGTGTGACCGCTGCCGCTGACGCGGCGCGGGATCCCTTCGCCGGTGAATTGCGCCTCGGTGTTATTACAACCGTCGCGCCATATTTGCTGCCGATCGCCCTGCCCGAGCTCGCCATGGCGCTGCCGCACACGCCCCTCTATCTGGTGGAGGATCTGACCGATCGGCTTCTCGCACGCTTGCGCGACGGCGGCTTGGACGCAGTCGTGATCGCGACCGACCCGCGCGAGCCGAAGCTGACGTCGGTCGAGCTTTACGACGAACCTTTCTTCCTTGTCTTTTCTGGTCATACGAAAAAGCGCGGGCGCGTCTCCATCGGTGTGGAGGAGATCGACCCGAGCACCCTTCTTCTGCTGGCTGAGGGTCATTGTCTGCGCGATCAGGCATTGGCGCTCTGTAATGCGGCGGAGAGGACGGCGCTCGGCGCGGACGTCCGGGGGACGAGCCTCGAAACGTTGCGTCATCTCGCCTCTGCCGGACAGGGAGCGACGCTCGCGCCTCTGCTCGCCTACGCCGAGTGGCGGCGTTCGAGCGCGGGGATCGCGGGCTTGAGGATCGTTGGCGACGGCGCATCGCGCCTGGTCAGGCTTGTTTTCAAACGCGGCTCGCCGCGAGAGGCCGCACTCGAGGCTTTGGCTGTGTCGCTCCGTTCGACGGCCGGCGCGATATTGGTGAAGTGCTTGCGCGAAGCCGAAAGGGATTTGAAGCGCGCTTAAGGGCCGGTTGGCTCCTGCCGAAGCAGACCGCCTCGCGTCGCCATTTGACCATGCATGGAGATAAGACGCCGCACGCGTTCGCGGTGGGTTGCGCCTGCAAAATGCCTATGTTAGGCAACCCCGCCTTTCGGGTAGGCTGGGGCCGAGCGCTCAGTTTTGAGCGCGGAATCGTCAACAACTTCCGAGGTTCGCGCAAGCTTTCGGGGGCGACGAGGGCTTAAGCTAGCGTCTTCTGAGGTGACAGGCGTGGCAGAAGAAGACACGGTCGTTTCCGGCGTATCCGGACGTTATGCGTCCGCGCTGTTTTCGCTTGCCCAAGACGAGCGCCAAGCCGAGTCAGTCGCCGACGCGTTGGGAAAATTCGACGCCCTAATCGCGGAGAGCCCCGAGCTCGAAAGGCTGGTGCGCAGTCCGATATTTTCGGCCGCTGACCAGCTTAAGGCTCTCGACGCCATCCTCGCGCAGGCAGAAATCAGTGGCGTGGCCGCCAATTTCATCCGGCTCGTCGCGACGAAGCGCCGCCTGTTCTTCATCCGTGAAATGATCGCGGATTACCGCAAACTGTACGACACGTCCCGGGGCGTGACGCGGGCCGAAGTCACGAGCGCGGCGGCGTTGACCGACGCGAATGTCGCCTCGCTCAAGGACTCGCTGCGCGCGGCTTCCGGCGGCCGGGAAGTCGATCTCGACATGAAGGTTGATCCTTCGATCATTGGCGGCTTGATCGTCAAGCTTGGCTCGCGCATGGTCGATGGCTCGCTGAAAACCAAACTCAACGCAATTCGCCTTGCCATGAAAGAGGTCGGCTGATGGATATCCGCGCCGCAGAAATTTCCTCGATCCTCAAGACTCAGATCGCCAACTTCGGCGCCGAAGCGCAGGTGACCGAAGTCGGGCAGGTGCTGAGTGTCGGCGACGGCATCGCGCGCGCCTACGGTCTCGATAAGGTCCAGGCCGGCGAGATGGTCGAATTCGAGAACGGCGCTCGCGGCATGGCGCTCAACCTCGAGGGCGACAATGTCGGCATTGTCATTTTCGGCGCTGACCGCGAGATCAAGGAAGGCCAGACGGTCAAGCGCACTGGCGCGATCGTCGACGTGCCGATCGGCAAGGAGCTTCTCGGGCGGGTCGTCGACGCGCTCGGCAATCCGATCGACGGCAAAGGCCCGATCAGCGCCGAAAAACGCGCCCGCGTCGACATCAAAGCGCCCGGCATCATTCCCCGCAAGTCGGTGAGCGAGCCGATGGCGACGGGGCTCAAGGCGATCGACGCCATGATCCCGATTGGCCGCGGGCAACGCGAACTCATCATCGGTGACCGGCAGACGGGCAAGACCGCCATCGCTCTCGACACCATGCTTAATCAGAAGTCGCTGAACCAGGGCGACGACGAATCGAAGAAGCTCTACTGCGTCTATGTCGCGGTCGGACAGAAGCGGTCGACGGTCGCTCAGTTCGCCAAGGTTCTCGAGGAGCACGGCGCGCTCGAATATTCGATTATCGTCGCCGCCACCGCTTCGGACCCGGCCCCGATGCAATTCCTTGCGCCGTTTTCCGGCTGCGCGATGGGCGAGTTCTTCCGTGATAACGGCATGCACGCGGTCATCGTTTACGATGACCTCTCGAAGCAAGCGGTCGCCTATCGCCAGATGTCGCTCTTGCTGCGACGCCCGCCGGGCCGCGAGGCCTATCCCGGCGACGTGTTCTATCTCCACTCGCGCCTGCTCGAGCGGGCGGCCAAGTTCAACAAGGACAACGGGTCGGGCTCGCTTACCGCATTGCCGATCATCGAGACGCAGGCCAACGACGTCTCTGCATATATCCCGACCAACGTGATTTCGATCACCGACGGGCAGATCTTTCTCGAGACGGACCTGTTCTACCAGGGCGTCCGACCGGCGGTGAATGTGGGTCTCTCGGTTTCCCGCGTCGGTTCCGCGGCGCAGACCAAGGCGACCAAGAAGGTCGCGGGCAGGATTAAAGGTGAGCTCGCTCAATATCGCGAAATGGCGGCTTTCGCGCAGTTCGGCTCCGACCTCGACGCCGTCACCCAACGCCTGCTCAATCGCGGCGCGCGTCTGACCGAGCTTCTCAAGCAACCCCAGTTTTCGCCGCTCAAGATGGAAGAGCAGGTCTGCGTCATCTACGCCGGTGTCAACGGCTATCTCGACAAATTGCCGATCGACAAGGTTCGGCCTTTTGAAGACGGACTTCTCAGTTTCTTGCGGGCGAAGAATCCGGACATTCTGGAGGCGATCCGATCCTCGAGCGATCTGGCGAACGACGTCGAAGCCAAGCTCAAGGCGGCGGTCGAAGCTTATGCTGCGACCTTCGCTTAAGATGGGCCTCGCTCAGCCGTTCCCAGGTCTTGAAGCGCGCACGCGGAGGCGCTGAGCGATGCCGTCGCTAAAAGACCTCAGGAACCGGATCGCCTCGGTCAAGTCGACGCAGAAGATCACCAAGGCGATGCAGATGGTCGCCGTTTCGAAGCTGCGGCGCGCGCAGGCCGCGGTCGAAGCGGCGCGCCCCTATGCCGAGCAGGTCGAAGCGGTGTTGACGAATCTGGCCGGCGCAGCGACCGACGGGCAGGGTCCGCGGCTGCTCGTCGGCAGCGGCTCGGACCAGACTCATCTGCTGCTCGTATGCACCGGCGAGCGCGGGCTGTGCGGCGCCTTCAACACCGCCATCGTGCGCCTCGCGCGCGAGAAGGCCAATTCGCTTGTGTCG
>DASXXT010000051.1:0-15898 GCA_036502965.1 Roseiarcus sp.
TTTTTGGAACGAGCGACACTGATGCATGAGACGGCCATTTCTCTTCCTGTGATCCTGCCGGAAGTGGTGCTGGCGGCGGGGACCTTGGCTCTCGTGCTTTACGGCGCCCTGCGCGGCGAGCGAGGGTCGGCCCTAGTCAACGAGTTCGCCGTCGGCCTGCTCGGCGTTGTCCTGATTCTGATGGTGGCCAGGAATCGCCCGATGGGCGTCACCTTCTACGGCTCCTTCGCAGATGACGCATTCACCCGCTTCATGGGGGCGCTTGCCCTGGTTGGCTCGCTGGTGACGCTTCTCTTGTCGGTCGAGTTCATGCGTCAGGAGCGGATCGGCGGGTTCGAATTCCCGGTCCTCATCCTGATTTCAACCCTCGGCATACTGATGCTGATCTCGGCCAATGACTTTATCGCGCTCTACCTCGGTTTCGAGCTGATGAGCTTGGCGCTCTACGTGATCGCGGCCTATCGGCGCCACGATCTCCGCGCCACCGAAGCTGGCCTCAAGTATTTCGTCCTCGGCGCCTTGTCGTCGGGCATGATGCTTTACGGGATCTCGCTCGTCTATGGCTACTCCGGCTCGGTCGCCTTCAGCGCGGTGGCGAACGCCACACATGATCATGCGAGCATCGGCGTGGTGTTTGGGCTGGTTTTCGCTCTGGTGGGGCTGGCGTTCAAAATCTCTGTCGTGCCGTTTCACATGTGGACGCCCGACGTCTACGAAGGCGTGCCCACTCCGGTAACAACTTTCTTCGCCACCGCGCCCAAGATCGCTGCGATGGCGGTCCTGGTTCGGGTCGTGATCACCGCCTTTCCGGGCATCGCCAACGACTGGCGCCAGATCCTCACCTTCGTCTCGATTGCCTCGATGGTGCTTGGCGCCTTCGCCGCCATCGGCCAGCGCAATTTCAAACGGCTGATGGCCTATTCCGCGATCGGCCATATGGGATACGCGCTGGTCGGCCTCGCCGCCGGCACGGTCGAGGGTGCGCAGAGCGTCGTCATCTATATGGCGATCTACGTGGTGATGACGCTTGGGACTTTCGCCGCCATCCTGTCGATGCGACGCAATGGACGCGCGATCGAGACGATGGCCGATCTCGCGGGCCTGGCCCGGACGGATCCGACCATGGCCTTCTTCCTGGCGACGATGATGTTCTCCCTTGCCGGCGTTCCGCCGCTCGCCGGCTTCTTCGCCAAATTCTATGTCTTCGCCGCCGCCATCAAGGCCGGTCTCTATGGCCTTTCGGTCATCGGCGTCCTGGCGAGCTGCGTCGCAGCCTACTATTACCTGAGGATCGTCAAGCTGATGTATTTCGACGAACCGGCTCCGGCGTTCGACCGTCCAAGCCCCGTCGCGCGCATCGTGCTTGCGCTTTCGGCGCTCATGATCATCCTGTTTGTGTTCGCGCCCTCGCCGATCACCAACGCCGCGATGGCGGCCGCGCAGTCGCTCTTTTGACCGCCGCCTCCAGGCTGGACAGCGCGCATGGCGGCTGGCGCATCGCTCGATTCGGCGCCATCGATTCGACCAACGAGGAGGCGCGCCGCCGCGCGCTGGCCGGCGACGCCGACCGCCTGTGGATCGTCGCCGACGAACAGAGCGCGGGCAGAGGCCGCCGTGGCCGGGCCTGGATCTCGCCTAGGGGCAACCTCCACGCCAGCGCCCTCATGATCGATCCCTGTCCGCGCGCGGTCGCGGCGCAGCTCGGCTTCGTCGCCGGCGTGGCCCTGGCGCGCGCCGCGAGGGATCTCGGCGCAACCGAAGTCGGCCTCAAATGGCCGAACGATCTGATGTCTCACGGCGCGAAATGCGCCGGGATCCTCGTCGAAGGGGTTGGACTTGGGAGCGGGCGGGCCGCCTGCGTGGTCGGGGTTGGTGTGAATTGTGCCCATGCGCCGAAGGGTCTTGGCTACGCGACCTCATGTCTGACGCGGGCGGGCGGACAAGCGGTGGGTTCTGGCGAATTGTTCGAGCGTCTCCTCCTGCGGTTTGGCGAGGCGCTCGACGCTTGGCGCGCCGGACAGGCGTTTGACGGGATTCGCGCCGCTTGGCTCGATTGCGCCCTCGGTTTGGGCGAACGGATCGCGATCCAAAACGGGGCCGGCCAACGCGAGGGCCTGTTCGACGGGATCGATGCGGCTGGCCGTCTGCTCATGCGTTCCGAGCATGGGCTGGACACCATCGAGGCGGCCGACCTGTGGCTCCTGCCTCGCTCGGGCGCCCCGCCGAGAGCCGTTTTGTCGGCTTCCCACCCGCCGGAAGGCCGAGCCTAGATGACAGACGGCAACGAGTTCGTGTTCGCCCCGCTCGGCGGCTTGGGCGAGATCGGCATGAATTGCGCCCTTTACGGCTATGGGCCGGCGAACGCTCGCCAGTGGCTGATGGTTGACCTCGGCGTCGCCTTCGCCGGCGAGGACTTGCCCGGCGTCGATCTCATCATGCCGGATCTCGGCTTCATCGAGAAGGCGAAGAAGAATCTGGTCGGCGTCGTCATCACCCACGCGCACGAGGACCACTTCGGCGCCCTTGCCGAGCTCTGGCCGGACTTGGGCGCGCCCGTCTATATGACGCGTTTTGCGGCCGGACTGGCCGAGGCGCGCCGGCTCGGCGAGCCAGGCGCACCGAAGATCCCATTGAAGGTCGTCGAACTCGGCGAGAGGGTTGTGATCGGCCCGTTCGTGGTCGAATTCATCCCCGTCGCCCATTCGATACCCGAAAGCTCGGCGCTTGCGATTCGCACGCCTGGCGGGCTCGTCGTTCACACCGCCGACTGGAAGATCGACTCGACGCCGATCATCGGCCTGCCGACCGATGAGGCGCGCTTCAGGGCGCTCGGCGACGAGGGCGTACTAGCGCTCGTCTGCGATTCGACCAACATCTTGCGCGAAGGGGAAAGCCCGTCCGAGCGCGACGTCGCCAAGGCGCTGGCCTGGCTCATCGGCAATGCCAAGGGCAGGGTGGTCGTGACCACCTTCGCTTCCAACGTCGCCCGGCTCCGGTCGGCGGCCGAGGCTGGCCTCGCCGCCGGACGGCAAGTCTGCATTCTCGGGCGGGCGATCGAGCGCGTCGTCGCGGTCGCTCGCGAGTGTGGGATGCTCGACGGCCTGCCGACGTTTTTGGGCGTGGATGCGTTCGAGCGCCTGCCCCGCGAGCGGATTTTGGCCCTCGCCACTGGCAGCCAGGGCGAGCCGCGCGCGGCGCTCGCGCGCATTGCTGGGGACGAGCATCCGACGGCGGAATTGAACGCTGGAGACACCGTGATCTTTTCGTCGCGCACAATTCCCGGCAATGAAAAGGCGGTTGGCAAGATCATTAACGCGTTCGTGACCGCG
Organism: Roseiarcus sp.; assembly: GCA_036502965.1. Lineage (GTDB taxonomy): Bacteria > Pseudomonadota > Alphaproteobacteria > Rhizobiales > Beijerinckiaceae > Roseiarcus. The sequence continues at coordinate 3,330 of DASXXT010000051.1, forward strand.
GCCGTCGAGGTGGTCACCGACCGCACCGCGCTGGTGCATGTCTCTGGCCATCCGCGCCGGGCGGAGATGGCGAAAATGTATGCCTGGGTGCGTCCAAGAATCGCCGTGCCCGCGCATGGCGAGCCGTTGCACTTGAGCGAACACGCCGACTTCGCCAGGTCGCAGGGCGTGCCCGAAGTCTTGCGCGCCTTCAATGGCGACCTCATCCGGCTTGCGCCCGGCGAGGTCCGCGCATTGGGCAAGGTGCCGAGCGGCCGGCGGGTGAAGGACGGCGCCATCCTATTGCCGGCGGATCAGGAATGCGTCGGGCAGCGCCGCAGGCTCGGTTTCGCCGGCGTCGTGTCAATCGCGCTCGCGCTGACGGCGAGGGGCGAGATGGCTGGCGACCCGGACGTGATGATCGCCGGCCTGCCGGAACGCACGCGCGAAGGCGCGGCTATTGACGCGCTGATCGACGATGCGATCTTCGAGGCCTTCGAGAGCCTGCCGCCAGGCAAGCGCCGCGACGCCGATGTCGTCTCCATTGCGATCGAACGCGCGGTGCGCGGTTCGGTCAACGCCGTCTGGGGCAAGAAGCCACAAGTGCATGTGCTGGTGGTTGAGGTGTGAGCCGAGCGAAGTCCATCATGATCGGCAAGCTCAACCACGTCGCCATCGCTGTCCCCGATCTCGAAAAGGCGGCGCGGACCTATCGGGAAACACTTGGCGCCCGCGTCTCCACCCCGCGGCCTGAGCCTGATCATGGGGTGACGGTCGTCTTCGTCGAACTGCCCAACACGAAAATCGAACTCTTGCATCCTCTGGGCGCGAATTCGCCAATCGCCAAGTTTCTCGAGCGCAATCCGAACGGCGGCATGCATCACCTCTGCTACGAGGTCAAGGACATCATCGCCGCCCGCGACCAGCTCAAGGCCAAGGGTGGGCGCGTGCTCGGGGACGGGAACCCGAAGATCGGCGCTCACGGCAAGCCGGTGCTGTTTTTGCACCCGAAAGACTTCGCCGGCACGCTGATCGAGATCGAGCAGGTCTGAGGGCATGCGGTATTCCGCTGTTGGAGGCGGCATGAGTCGCCTGGGCGCCGACGGCCTGCTCCTCATCACCGCCTTCCTGTGGGGCGTGACCTTCGTGGCGCAGAAGTACGCCACGGCGACGATGCCGGCCCTCGCCTTCGTCGCCGCGCGTTTTGCTGTTTCGGCCGCAGCGCTTGCTCCGTTCGCGCTCTGGGAATTACGCCGCAAGCCCCATGCCCCGAGCCGCGACGAATGGCGGCTTGCGCTCGTGATTGGCTTCACGCTCTTCTTTGGTACGACCCTGCAGCAAGCGGGGATCGAGACGACCAGCGCCACCAACGCCGGCTTCCTAACCGCCTGCTATGTCGTGCTGACCCCTTTTGTCGTCTGGGCGCTTACCGGCGCGCGTCCGCGCATGATCATCGTCGGCGCGGGCTTCGTATCCCTCGTCGGCGCCTGGCTGCTCGCCTCGGGCGGGGCGTTCGGTCCTCCGAACCTCGGCGACGCGCTCGTGCTACTCGCCGATTTCGCCTGGGCGACGGGCATCGCGCTGACGCCGATTTTCCTCGCCCGCTCCGGCCGGCCGCTGCTGCTCGCCTTCGTGCAATATGCGGTCTGCGCCGGCCTCGCGGGGCTATGCTCGGCCTTGTTCGAATCAACGCCGCCAGGAGCGCTCGTCGCAACTGCTCCGACGATCCTGTTCGCCGGCATTGTCTCGGGCGCGCTCGCCTATACGATCCAGATCTTCGCCCAGGCGCATACGCCTCCCGCCGAGGCGGCGCTCATTCTCGCTCTCGAAGGTGTGTTCGCGGCACTGGCCGGCACGCTCCTGCTCGATGAGCGTCTGACCGCCATCGGCGCTCTCGGCTGCGTGCTAATTCTCGCCGGCGCAGTGGCGGTGGAGATTGGGCCGCTGTTCGGGCGAAAGGCCGCGAGCGCCTGATCTCTTTCTTCCCCGCCTGCCGAAGCGGCAGCGGCGTCGAACGCCCGCGTGTTTTCCGGGGACGGTGCAAGGTGACGAAAGTGAAGAAGCTCTCGCTTGTCGAGGCGCGGCGGATCGCTCTTGCAGCCCAGGGCTTTGGCGGCCCGCGTCCGGAAATGGTTACGGCCGGTCGATGGTCCAAAACCATCGACCGGCTCTCCCTCCACCAGATCGACAGTGTCAATGTCCTGGTCCGCGCGCATTACCTGCCGACCTTTTCCCGACTTGGACCCTATGACCGTTCGCTGATCGATACCGCCGCCTGGGGAGGCGGGAAGAAGCGGCGCCTGTTCGAATATTGGGGCCATGAGGCCTCGCTCCTACCGCTGCCGTTGCATCCCCTGCTGCGCTGGCGGATGGCTCGCGCGGATCGCGGCGAGGCTGGCTGGAAGGGCCTGCGGCTTTTCGCGCGCGAGCGCCGGGCCGAAGCGGAAGCGTTACTCAATCGCATCCGCAACGAGGGTCCCAGCGCGGCCTCGGACTTCGAAGAAAAGCGCGGGCGGTCGGGCTGGTGGGAATGGGGCGACACAAAACGCGCGCTCGAATGGCTGTTCTGGGCAGGTCACATCACGACGGCGACACGGCGCGGCAGTTTCGAGCGGGTCTACGACCTCACCGAACGCGTCATTCCAGCCGAGATCCTCGCCCTGCCGACGCCAGATAAGAAGGACGCGCAGCGCGCGCTCATCGAGCGTGCGGCCCAGGCGCTTGGCGTCGCCACGGCGCAGGACCTACGCGACTATTTCCGTCTTGGTCCAGATGAAGCGCGACAGGCAGTCGAGTCGCTCCTCGAGGCGGCCGTTCTCGAGCCGGTCGAGGTTCCCGGCTGGGCCCGCCTCGCCTATCTTCACCGCGACGCGCGGAGGCCGCGCCGCGTCTCGGCACGGGCGGTGCTGGCGCCGTTCGATCCGCTTGTCTGGGAGCGTTCCCGCGCGTTGCGGCTCTTTGACTTCCACTACCGGATCGAGATCTATAAGCCGGCCGACAAGCGCCAGCACGGCTATTACGTCCTTCCCTTCCTGCTCGGCGACCGGCTCATCGCCCGGCTCGACCTGAAGGCCGACCGCCAAGCGGGACGGTTGCTCGTCCATGCGGTGGACCTCGAACAGCACGCGCCTTCGGACGCCATGGACGCGATCTACGAGGAGCTTCAGGCGCTCGCGGACTGGCTTGGTCTCGCCGAAATCGACTTGCCGTCGAAGCCGCCGCGTCGCGAGACCGGATAACCGTAGGCCTTACGGGCTTTCCACGGGCGAGAATGTCCTGACGACCTCATAGATGCCCGGATCAAACTTCGCCAACGTCAGCGCTTCCTGGAAAAAAAGCAGCGGGCGAGGATCCCTGCGCATGGCCTCGTAGTCCTCCATGCTTTTCCACCGCGCGTACATCGTCACTTTCGAGCCATCGAAACTGCGATGAAGCGTCGACGAGATAAAACCGGGCGACTGACGCACAAATTCATCCGTCACACGAACGAGGAGATCGACGAGCCGCTGCTGATTGGCCGGCTCAACTGTAAAGACGTTTATCAGAGTAATCATGTTCATCGCCACGACGACCCACGGGTTGTTCGCGGGCCCAAAATCCGACGTTCAATACGCCAGCCGGTCGAGACAGGGAACGAATAGCGCGGTCGTAGTCGTTCAAACTCGTGCTCCTTCATAGTTGCGGCGCTGACAGGCTTGTCCGCGCCCGCTATATAACGCCCCATCCGAAGCCCAGGCCGTCCTGGCCGGGCTAGTCCTGGCCATCCACACTTTCGACCCGCGTTCGCCCGACCTCAAGGTTCGCACCACCGGCCTTGGGCGCCAGCGGAAACCCACGTGGAGGACCGGATCAAGCCCGGCCATGATGACGTTTGGGCGCATCGCCTAGAAAGGCACCCGATGTCCGGCTCCACCCTTAGCAGCGCAGCGCTCGACGAGCGCCGGCGGCGGCTTCTGTTTCGCGCCTGGCGCCGCGGCGTGCGCGAGATGGATCTGATCATGGGCCGCTTCGCCGATGCCCATTTGCCGACGATGACCGAAGACGAACTTGCCGCGTTCGAGCGCCTGCTCGACGTTCCCGACCCGCAAGCGCTGTCCTGGATCATCGGCGGCGAGCATCCGCCGCGCGAATTCATGACCCCGCTGTTCGCTCGCCTGTGCGGATCGCGATGAGAACCGCCAACGCGCGCCGACCAGACTCCGTGAGCCTCATCGCTCCCGCCATTCGCCGCCTTGAGGAAGGCGGCGCCGTCACGCTGGCGCGCGCGCCTGAGGGCTACGACGCCTTCGTCGTCGCCGAGCTGACGCATGCGCTGGCGAAAGACGGCGAGCAGCGCCCAGTGACCCTCGCCTTCGTCGCGCGCGACAGCCTGCGCGTTCAAGCCTTCATCGACGCCCTGAGCTTTGCCGCGCCTGAGATCGAGGCGCTGTATTTTCCGTCGTGGGATTGCCAGCCCTACGATCGCGTCTCGCCCAACGCCGCCGTATCAGCCGACCGGATGACCGTGCTCGCGCGGCTAGCCAAGAGCCGCGGCGTCGTGGAGCGGCCGCGCATTCTCGTCGCCTCAGTCAACGCGCTGACGCAGCGCGCGCCGCCGCTGGCCTATCTCAAGTCCGCGGCCTTCTCCGCCGCGCCCGGCAACAGCGTGCGGATGGAAGACCTAACACACTGGCTCGAGGCGAACGGCTACACCCGCGCCAGCACGGTGCGCGACGTCGGCGATTACGCCTCGCGCGGCGGCATTCTCGACCTTTATCCGCCCGGCGCGTCAGCGCCGATCCGCCTCGACTTCTTTGGCGATACGCTCGAATCGATTCGCGCCTTCGATCCGGAGACGCAGCGCTCGACTGTGCAGTTGCGCTCGCTCGATCTGGTGCCGATGAGCGAAGCGCGTCTGACAACCGACTCGATCAAACGTTTCCGCCGGGGCTACGCGGCGGAGTTCGGCGCCCCCGCTCCAAACGACGATCTCTACGCCGCCCTCAGCGAAGGCCGCCGGGCGATTGGCGTCGAACATTGGCTGCCGCTGCTCTACGATAAGCTCGACACGATCTTTGACTATGTCGGTGATGCGCCGTTCGTGCTCGACGCGCGCGCTGAGGACGCGGCGCACGAGCGCATCGCGCTCATCACCGACAATTACGCCGCCCGCCGCACTGCGTACGCGGAGGATCCCGCCAAATCGGACTATAAGCCGCTGCCGCCCGCGCGGCATTATCTCAGCGAAGACGAGTGGAAGGAGCGGCTCGCCGCGCAGCCGCTGGCGCGGCTCACCCCATTCGAAGCGCAGCCGGGCGTAAGCGACGTCGTCGATTGCGCCGGACGGACCGGGCGCAATTTCGCTCCCGAGCGGCAGAACGAGAGCGCAAACGTGTTCGACGCCGCCGTCGCGCATGTGCGGGCGCTGCGGGAGCGGGGCTTGGACGTGATTGTCGCCGGCTGGAGCGACGGCTCGCGCGAGCGGCTGAGCCACGTGCTGGCCGAGCATGGGCTCAAGTCGCTCGAGTTCGTATCGTCCTACCATCAGGTGACGACGGCGCGCGCGGGCGCGCTGCCGCTCGCCGTCATCGCGCTCGAACAGGGGTTCGAAGCGCCGGACTTCGCCATCATCGGCGAGCAGGACATTCTCGGCGATCGTCTCGTACGGCAGTCGAAGCGCCGGCGCCGCGCCCAGGACGTTCTGGCCGAAGCGAGCGCGCTCACCGCCGGCGATCTCGTCGTTCATATCGACCACGGCGTCGGGCGCTTCGTCGGGTTGAAGACAATCGAGGCGGCGGGCGCGCCCCACGACTGTCTCGAGATCCACTATGCGGGCGGCGATCGGCTGTTCTTGCCAGTCGAAAATCTCGAACTTCTGTCGCGGTACGGCTCGGAGGCGGGCGAACTCGACAAGCTTGGCGGCGCCGGATGGCAGTCGCGCAAGGCGCGGTTGAAGAAGCGCGTGCGCGAGATGGCGGGCGAGCTTATCCGCATCGCGGCCCAGCGCATGACGCATACGGCGCCGCGCCTCACCGTCCCTGAGGGTCTGTACGACGAATTCTGCGCCCGCTTTCCTTATGACGAGACGCCGGACCAGGAGAGCGCGATTCAGGCAACGCTCGACGATCTGGCTGCCGGTCGGCCGATGGACCGCTTGGTGTGCGGCGACGTCGGCTTCGGCAAGACCGAGGTCGCGTTGCGCGCCGCCTTCGCTGCCGCGATCAACGGCAAGCAGACCGCGATCGTTGCGCCGACGACGCTGCTGTCGCGTCAGCATACCCAGAACTTTCGTCAGCGCTTCGCCGGCCTTCCGGTCAACGTTGGCCAACTCTCCCGGATGGTTGGCGCGGCGGAAAGCCGCGAGGTCAAGAAAGGCCTCGCCGAGGGTGGCGTCGACATCGTCGTCGGCACCCATGCGATCTTGGGCAAGACTGTGAATTTCAAGGACCTCGGCCTCGTCGTCGTGGATGAGGAGCAGCATTTTGGCGTTGGGCACAAGGAGCGGCTCAAGGAGCTGCGCTCGGAAGTGCACGTGCTGACGCTGTCGGCGACGCCGATTCCGCGCACGCTGCAACTCGCGATGACCGGCGTGCGCGAGATGTCGATCATCGCTACGCCACCGATTGATCGGCTGGCGGTGCGCACCTTCGTCTCGCCCTTCGACGCGCTCATCGTTCGCGAGGCGCTGCTGCGGGAGCGCTATCGCGGCGGACAGTCGTTCTATGTCTGCCCGCGCATCGAGGACCTCGACGAGGCGGCGGCGTTCCTCCGTCAGAATGCGCCCGAGTGCAAATTTGTCATGGCCCACGGCCAGATGGCGGCGCGCGAGCTCGAGGATAAGGTCGGCGCCTTCTACGACGGCAAGTACGACATCCTCTTGTCGACGGCGATTGTCGAGTCCGGCCTCGACATTCCGCGCGCCAACACGATGGTCGTGCATCGCGCCGACATGTTCGGGCTCGCACAGCTCTACCAATTGCGCGGCCGCGTCGGGCGGTCGAAGATTCGCGCCTACGCCTATTTCACCACGCCGGCCAAGGCCAAGATCACGCCGCAGGCGGAGAAGCGCCTCCAGGTGCTGCAATCGCTCGATACGCTGGGCGCGGGCTTTCAGCTCGCGAGCCACGACCTTGACCTGCGCGGCGCCGGCAACCTTCTGGGCGAGGAGCAATCCGGCCACATCAAGGAGGTCGGCTACGAACTTTATCAACAGATGGTGCGCGAGGCGGTCGAGCGCATCAAGTCGGGCGGGGACGCCCCGGCCGAGGACATGTGGTCGCCGACCATCCAGCTTGGCACGCCGGTGACGATCCCCGAAGCTTATATTCCGGACCTGCCGACACGGCTCGCTCTCTATCGCCGCCTCTCCGCCCTCGAGGACGACGGCGAGATCGACGCGATGGGGGCCGAAATCGTCGACCGCTTCGGCGCGCCGCCGCCCGAGGTCGGCCTGCTCATGAACCTCGTGCAGGTCAAGGCCTTGTGCCGGCGCGCCAATGTCGAGAAGCTCGAGGCGGGCCCGAAGGGCCTGACGCTCGCCTTCCGCGATAAATCGTTCGCCAACCCCACGGCGCTGGTCCGATGGGTGGCCGCCCAAGGCGAGCGCGCCCGCGTCCGCCCCGACATGCGCATTGTCGTGACCGACGATTTCGAGCACCTAGAGGACCGGCTCGAGGGGACGCTCAGGGTGATGCGGGAGATTGCGAAGATCGCGGGGAAGCGGGGGTAGCTGGTCAAGTCCGCAATTGGCGTATTTTTCCTTTTATGGGCAATTCGTACATCGCTCCAGGCGCAACCGGTTTCGCAATAGCTTCGATGTCATCCCATAGCGCAAGGAGACGCTGCATCTGCTTTGTGACCTTGGCGGCGTTCAAGGCAGGGGCGAAGAAGAAGCCGGTCAGCCTCGAATTGCGAAAAGCGGACTGTTCCGCCTTCCTTTTGGTAATGTTGGCGTCGCCGGAAATGACTATCCAGTGACCTTCGTCCGAAAGGCGGCCGATCCAGTCGACGTCTTTGACGCTCGCGCCGAACTTGTCTCTGATGTGAGCAACTTCATGCTGACCGACGAACAGCGCATTTAGCGCCCTCGCGAGCGCGGGCGATAGATTTTCGTCTACAATGACCTTCACGCCGCCATCAGGGACCGTTCGAAGGCAATCGCATCGTTGACGACGGCGACGGGAACTTCAAAGAGGCTGGCGACTCGCCGCGCCGAGTTTTCAGCCTTTGCGGCTGTCGCGAGTGAGACCGTCGGCACACCGTAGTCCGCGGCGAGCGGCTTGCCGAAAGACCGGGCTGGGTCGATGACGATTGAGGGTTTGCCGTTGAAGGGGCGCCATTGAACCACGGAGCCGTCGGCGAGATCGAGGTCACGGAAAGTCGGCTCGACAACCTGCTTGAAGACGATCTGGTTGGTCTTGAGATCCACGACGGCGGAGGAACCTCCCCGCCCACCCGACTCTTGAAGTTCCCGCAGACTCTCGAGGAAGATGCTTTTCCCATCGGTCCGGAATCGATGCGTCGAGAACGGGCGTTCCTCGCCGATGATCTTGCGCGCGCTATCGAGGCAGCGGCGGATGACATTTAGTCCAACCCCATGCCTTATGAACGCCAAAACGAACCGAAGCTCGATGAGATCGCGAAACCCGATTTCCAGACTGTCACTGAGCCGAGGCAATTGCGGGCTCCACAGCGGTGTGGTCTCGACTATGTGCCCGTCACTGATTTTGTACGAATAGCCGCCGAGCCAGCGCGAGATGTTTCTCGGTGTGGTCTTGAGCAGCCGCGCCGCCTCGGCCGCCGTGTAATAGCCGATACCGATCGGAACGATTTCGGGATTGCGCAGACTCTCTTGCATAAGGTCGAAAATACATCATCGGACAGGACCGTCAAAAAGACGGCTCCCTCACGCCACTCCGCTCTCCCAGTCGGGTGCGAGCGGGAGACGGGAGAATCACTTGATCATCCACGGGCACGCGTTGGGCAAGGTCAATCGCGCCAGCCCTGTCTCGGCGACGCTCCCCTGCCGCAAAAGATTCCGTCCTCCCTACGGTAGGGTCATCTGGCAGCGATCGATTTGTGCGGGTGGCGGCGATCGCCGCGCCTGTTACTGCGCCGGACGTAATTGATGATCGCGTGCGGCGTTTCGTGCTTCACCTTGAGCGCCGCGATCAAGGCGTCCTCTGCGGACACGGTCACGCTTTGCCGGTCGCCGGCGATATTGATTCCAACCGTGAATTCGAGGGTCATATCAGGACATTCCTGCCGGCTTCCCGCAGGTCGGACTATGGGGCCGTTCGTCACGCCATGCCAAACAAAATTCCGGCGACGCGCCCCCTTCGCGTTTTTCACTTCGCCAGGCTGGACGTAATTCCCATTTCACCCTGGCCAGAACCTCCATCCAACACCTGCTCGACCGTCCATGGGGACGCGTCGGAGAAGGTCGATCGCGCGCGCCCGGTCTCGGCGACCGCCTCCAGCGCCGCATCGCGGTAAGCCGAGGCGAGCGCCTTCGGCAGCAGAGGCGTCAGGCTCGGGTTGTCGTCGAGATGGTCGGCGAGACGGTTGCGCTGGACGCGAATGCTCGCCTCCCAGCTCGGGCTGCGCTTTTCTGCCTGATGTCGCCATTTCAACAGATGCAACAGGAGGACGCTCAAGCGGCTGATGAGCTCGCGCTTCTCCGTCCGGCCCATGCTGTCGATTTCCTCGGCGATGTGCTCGATGTCGGCCTCGGCCAGCTTTCCCGTCCGCAAGAGTTCGGCCTACTGGCGGCTCCAGGCGAAGAAATCGCGGTCGTAGAGGACGCTCTTCACGGACATGACGGGAAAATAAGCGGTTCGCGGGCGCAAGTCACGCGCGCCAGTCCTCAACCCGGCTGGCCGCGAATCAACCCCGTCCCCACCAAAGCGTATCGGATGCCGCCGATCCGTTCCCAAAGAAATTCAACATTTTCTTGCCAATTTGGGAGTTTTGTTCTATATCTGTTCTATGAGGCTGCGGACTAAAGAATTGGCGTACGGATGCCGGGACTCGGCGCATTACGGCATGTGACCTGCTGGCGGCCCGGAGCGTAACCGAGGCCGGGTGGGTCTGGAAGCAAATCCCCAGGGAGCATCCCCGTCCGTCCGCATCCGCGGCGAGCATGCCAGCAAATGCACAACCTTAGGCTGAACGCGGTCCAGGTCGGCTCGGGCGCAACCACGTGCGATCTGTTGCAAAGCCGGTCTCGTGATTTCGTCGCCGGTGAGCCGTCGGCATGCCGCCAAGCGCTCGACCGCCAGAGGCCGAATGGCGTATTGCCGGGAGCGTGCCTCCGGCTACATTCCTAGGTTGAACGTGATCGGTGTCGGCTCAATCGACAGAATCCGGGTCGCAACCGAAGCAGCAATAACCATGTCCGCAATCGCCCCCCGCTATGGCGCTGGCGCATGCCGGGTGACGTGAGCGAACCGGCGCGAACAGAGGCTCGAAAGGGTCGGGGCGTCGCCGGCCGAGCGGTACCCGCTGCAGCGATGGCGAGGGACCGCTTCGTGCTTTGCTAATGGCCAAAACTGTCGTTAACAGAATGGCAGCTTCCGCGCGGTCGATCCGTTGAACCAGACGTGCGACGACAGCAAGCGCTGGCGATGTGCTCGACGACGGGCTGAATAAGTCCTGCCGTTTAAGTAGCGCAATTCAGGATTTGGGGACGGAGAACGGACCCGCCCCTTTGACCGCGCAGTCTACTAGGTTATCGGAATGTCGAGTTTCCAGAGAATGAGCCCCGCATGGCGCTAGACATCGTAGTGACCACCAGCCGTTGGAAGAACGACCCCATTTCCCGGTCGCTGGTCAACTTCCTCGACCAGCACCAGGTCGACCTCGGGCTTTCGGATGGCGTAGTCTACTATGACTTTCCTGTGTACGCCGATTACGAGGCATCGGTTTTCCGGCCTGACCTCCTTCTCCTGTCACCGTCACATGGCTTCGTAGCCATCCGGGCTTTCGACCCGGCCATATTCGAGCAGCCTCGCGAGGGCCTCCGCACGATCGACGCTGCCCTCGGCGATTTCGTCAGCAACCTGCACTCCAGGCTCATTCGTAGTCGGGAGTTGCGCAAAGGCCGGACCGACTCGATCGTCGACATCCACCCTGTCATCTTTCGGAGCGCCGTTACTTCCCACGCCGAAATCGACGGTGACATCGAGTCCACGACATGTCGCAGCCTGGAAGGGCTTGCGGACTTCCTCAAGAACAACGTGGGCACAACGCTCGGACCTTCAGCAATCGCGGAGGTTCGCTCCGTCGTCGAAGGTGCGAAGGCGTTGAGCAGACCGAACAGGCGTTCCGTCGAAGATTCGAACCGCCAGCCCCTCTGCGCCGCGCTCGCGCGGCTCGAGAGCGAGATTACCAATTTCGACGAGAAGCAGCGTCACATCGCGCTGGTGGACGTGGGTGGTCCTGCACGGATTAGAGGATTGGCAGGATCTGGCAAGACGGTGATCCTGGCCATGAAGGCGGCCCACATCCATCTCGTCGATCCCGACAGCTTGATATTGATCACGTTCTTCACAAGAAGCTTGCGCGCGACGATCAAGACGCTGGTCACGAGATTTTATCGGCTCTATTCGGACAGTGATCCCGACTGGAAGCGCTTGCATATCCGGCACGGCTGGGGAGGAAGCACGATCCCGGGCGTCTACTCCGATGCATGCGCCCGGAGCGGAAAGACGCCGCTCAGGTTGCCCGAAGCTAATCGGCTAGCCGGACGCGGCGAAACCGCCTTCGGCGCCGCGTGCTCCGACCTCATGAACAGCGGTCTCGTCACGCCGTACTACGACCACGTCCTCATCGACGAGGGTCAGGACTTCCCCGACAGCTTCTATAGGCTCGCTTTCCAACTCTCCAAGGGAGAGCGCGACAAGAAGTCCATCATCTGGGCCTATGACGAGCTTCAGGATATTATGAATGTGAAGATCCGCCAGCCTGTTGAGCTGTTCGGCCGCGGTTCGGACGGCTTTCCGTTGATTGATCTCGACCGGACCGCATCGCAGGCCCCGCCGGGCGCCACCAATGACGCGGTACTGAGCAAAGCGTATCGCAATCAACGGGATGTGCTGGTCTCCGCGCACGCGCTAGGCTTCGGCATCTATGGCCAAATCGTCCAGATGCTCGAGAGCGCCGAACATTGGGAAGATGTCGGCTACCAGGTGCTCTCCGGCCCTCTCAAGGTTGGGCAGCCAGTAGAGATCGTTAGGCCCGACCGCAACAGCCCATTGAGCGTGGCGGAACTGGATGGCTTCCCAACCGTCGACGCATTCGAGGCGGTGAACCTCCAGACCGAGGTGGATTGGGCCGTGGACAAGATCCGCTCGTTCATCTCTGGCGGCCTTCAACCGGAGGACGTGCTCGTGATCGCGCTCGACGACCGCAACGCACGCAACTATCTGGCGGGGATCGCCGAGAAACTCGCGGACAATTCCGTTTCTTCCAACAACATCATCGCCGATCCTTACAACGAGCCCCCGTTTACCATCACCGGGAAGGTAACCCTCTCCACCGTATATCGTGCCAAGGGCAACGAAGCGGCGGCCGTGGTGGCGGTCGGGATAGACGCCGTTGAGACCAAGCTC
>DASXXT010000052.1:0-3401 GCA_036502965.1 Roseiarcus sp.
CACCGCGTCGAAGGCGTCGTATGCGCGGGGGTCGCCCACGTGGAACATGACAACGGTTACGCCAAAGTCGTCGAATGCGTGCACATAGATTGGCATAAGCCGGAAGGCGCTATAGCCATTCTGCAAGGTGAGTTCCGCCGCGCGGCGCAGCATTGCCTCGCGAACAAATGGCGCCGCATACGGTTTGACGTCCAATCGCACCATATTGGGTGCGAACGCCGTTTCCTGAATGCTGGCGCACCCGGCGAGCGAAAGTGCGACGGCGATTAAAATGTGCGTGCGTTCAACAATCATGCCGGCCATTCACCGCCTCGGATAGCGCTCGCTTAACAGCTCGAACAGCCCCCGGGCCGCCTGGACGTCGCCGCCCATGGGCCCATGGGCGCGCGGCTTCGGATTCCAGGCGTAGACATCGAAATGCGCCCAAGATCTCGCCTTCTCCACGAATCGTCGAAGGAACAAAGCCGCGGTGATCGAGCCCGCCATGCCGCCGCCTGAGCCCGAATTGCTGATGTCGGCGACGGACCCCTCGATCATCGCGTCGTAGGGGCGCCAGAGCGGCATGCGCCACACGGGATCGCGCGCGCGAGCTGCATGATCGGTGATAGAGGCCGCAAGCGCGTCGTCGTCGGTGTAGAAAGGCGGCAAGTCGGGGCCGAGCGCGACCCGCGCCGCGCCGGTGAGCGTGGCGAAGTCGAGCATCAGCTCTGGCGCGTCCTCGTCGGCGAGCGCGAGCGCGTCGGCAAGGATGAGCCGCCCCTCGGCGTCCGTATTGCCGATCTCGACCGAGAGTCCCGTGCGGCTGACAAGCACGTCGCCCGGGCGCATCGCCGGCGCCGATATCGCATTCTCGACGATCGGGATCACGCTCCTCAAGCGGAGATCAAGCCCTGCCTCCATGATCAGCCGCGCCAGCGTCAGTGCGGTCGCCGCCCCGCCCATGTCCTTTTTCATGAGTTCCATGCCCGAGGCAGCCTTGATGTCGAGACCGCCGGTGTCGAAGGTGACGCCTTTCCCGATGATCGCCACTTTCGGCGCATCCTCGCGTCCCCAGGAAAAGTCGACGAGCCGCGGCTCCTCGGCGCCCGCGCGTCCGACCGCGTAGATGAGGGGAAAATTGGCGGCGATGAGTTCGTCGCCGCGCACCATGGCGACGCTGGCGTCGAAATGCTCCGCGAGCTTGACGACCTCCTGTTCAAGCGCGTTGGGACCGAGCGCATTGGCGGGCGCGTTGATGAGATCGCGTCCGTAAGCGATCGCCTCGGCGATGCGCTGAATCCTGATCGCGTCGACCTCCTCGGGCGCGACAAGGCGCAGCTTTGGCGCCTTGTCGTTCTTGAAGCGATCGTACCGGTAAAGGGCGAGCAGAAAGCCGAGCGCGGCGAGATCGGGGTCCTGAGGAGCGTTGGCGAACCGGTAGACGCCTTCAGGCAACGACGTTGCGAGCTTGCCAGGCCCGAACGGATCGCGCGTCAGCGCGTTCGCTTCGTCAACCCCGAACAGGACGCCCGCGAGCGCGCCAGCCTCGCCTGGGAGAAATTGCATGCGTCCGGCTTTCGGCTGGAAGCCGCAACGTTCGGCGAAGGCCGCGGCGGCCTCGCCGATCGTCGATTTGACTGTCGGCCAGTTTTTCGCGCTGACCAGCCATACCGGCGTCGCGTCGGGCGTTGGCGAAGCGAATGCGAGCAAAGCTTAAGCTCCATCGGACGGACTATGTCTGAGGCGGCTTAGCCTGATTTCCCGGCTCGGCATAGGCTGCGGCTCTCCCACGGGAGGGCGAGGCTTGACTCGCCGGCGCCCTTGCGGTCGTTAGGGCCGCGCACTCAAATTAGGCGCCGCTCGGCCAGTTTTCCCGAGCGCGCGTTGAGGAGGATGAATTGTCCGAGCCAAGCGTGAATGCGAAGGTCCGCCTGCTCGGGGAGGTCGGGACAAGCGAGAAGCCGGCCTTCCCGATGCCCGCCAAGGCCCCGGCGCAATCGGCCGCGCCGCCGGTGTCGATCACGCCCCCTCCGCCGGCCGCTTCCGTGCGGGCTGAGCCGATCTTCCTCGGCGATTCGGCCGACGGGGCGGACCTCCTGAACGCCGGCCAAATCGTGCAGCCGTTGGCTCATCTTTGCGTGACCCCTCAGGTTCAGACGCCGTTTCTGGCGGCGATCTTAGGACCGTCCGGGGCCGGCAAGACGTTTGCGTTGAGACGTCTGGCGCAAGCGATTGAACAGCTTAGCGCTTCGTCGGCGACGGCAAGCGGGCAAGCGCTTCAGCGCGTCGTGCTGGCGCGGGTCGACGCTTCGACCGGCGTCGAGGTGCCGGTGGCGATCGCCAGCGCCGCCTACGCCGCGCTCGATCGCGAGCCCGGCAGCGTAGACTATTCGGGCCTGTTGGATGAGATTCGTCATGCCGGCGGCGATCCGCACAGGGCAGCCAGAGCGGCTTCAGATCGTCACTACGATCTCGTCAGGAAGCTTGAGGCTGAGCGCGCGCAGCGCGACGAGGTCGAGGCCAAACGTGCGCGTCTCGCAGACACGCTGGCCTTCCACACCCCCGGCTCGCGTCTCGACGTCTTCGCACGCGCTCGCCGAGGAACGATCGAAGCGCAGTTGCGCCGTTTCGGACTGGCCGGAGCGGACGCAGACCCGAGCTACCGCAATCTGGCGCGCGACGTGTCGACCCTCGGCGCGGGCGCCCGCGCCGCGGTCGTGATTCGGTCAATCTGGGCCTACGGCAGCCAGGCGCGGCTGCTCCTCTGGGGGATCGTCGCCTTCGCGCTGGCCTTCATTCTGCGATTTCTGCACGGCGACACGGCGACCACTGCGATCGAACATGGAAACGACTCGCTGAAGCCCGCCGGGGATTGGGTGGCGGCGCACGGCGATTGGTTCGATCGAGCGGCGCAGGTTCTGTTCATCCTTGGCGCATTGGCCATCGCGCTCAACCTATGGCGCGCGCTTCAGTTCTCGAACCTTCTGTTGCGCGGCTCTCGGCTGTTAACCCAAGAGACTCGCGAGCGGCGCAAGGACCTTGAGGCCCGCGCTGCTCGCCTCAGTCAGCGAGTCGCAGCGCTGACGGCCGAAGCTGACGCGGCCGCCAAACAGGCCGAAGCGGCGAGCCAGCGCGCCGGAGGCAAGGCGTCCATGCGGGCCCCGGGGCCCGAATTTTTGGAATCCAGCCAGGCGCCGTCAGCGTCCGCGCGCGAATTCCTCGCCGCGCTCGGGGCCAGGGTCGGACACCCGGCCGCGGCGGGACCGGCGCCGGATCGGCTCATCGTGGTCGTGGACAATCTCGACGCGCTGTCGCCGGCCGCGGCCGTGAGCTGGATCGACGCCGCCCAGGGCGTGATCGGACCGGGCTCTATCGGTTTGTTGGCCTTCGATCCGGGTCGGCTTGCGGTCGCGCTTGGCGGA
>DASXXT010000053.1:0-11168 GCA_036502965.1 Roseiarcus sp.
ATCGGCGTGCTCGGCGTCAACGGCTCGGGCAAGTCGACGCTCATGCGCATCATGGCTGGGCTGGACACCGAGTTCGTCGGCGAAGGCTTCGTCGCCGAGGGGGCCAAGGTCGGCTACCTGCCGCAGGAGCCTGAGCTCGACCCCGCGCTCGACGTGAAGGGCAACGCCATGCTCGGCGTGAAAGAGAAGCAGGCGATCCTCGACCGCTACAACGAGCTCGCCGTGAACTATTCCGACGAGACCGCCGATGAAATGACGCGCCTCCAGGACGAGATCGAGGCCAAGGGCTTGTGGGATCTCGAGAGCCAGGTCGAGCAGGCGATGGACGCGCTTGGCTGTCCGCCGGACGATTCCGACGTGACCAAGCTTTCCGGCGGTGAAAAGCGCCGCGTCGCGCTCTGCCGCCTGTTGCTCGCGAAGCCGGACCTGTTGCTGCTCGACGAGCCGACCAACCATCTCGACGCGGAGACCGTCAACTGGCTCGAGGGCCACCTGCGCCAATATCCGGGGGCGATCCTCATCGTCACCCACGACCGTTATTTCCTCGATAACGTGACAAGCTGGATTCTCGAGCTCGACCGCGGCCGCGGCATCCCATACGAGGGCAATTATTCGGCCTGGCTCAAGCAGAAACGGAAGCGGCTCGAGCAGGAAGGCCGCGAGGACGCCGCCCGGCAGCGCGCGCTGGCCGAGGAGAGCGACTGGATCGCCTCATCGCCGAGAGCGCGTCAGGCCAAGTCGAAGGCGCGCATCGCCGCTTATGACGAGCTCGTCAAGAAGAGCAACGAGAAGGCGCCGACCGCCGCGCAGATCGTCATTCCCGTGGCCGAGCGGCTGGGCCAGAACGTCGTCGACGTCGTCGATCTCAGCAAGGGCTACGGCGACCGGATGCTCATCGACAAGCTCACGTTCAAGCTGCCGCCCGGCGGCATCGTCGGCGTCATCGGCCCGAACGGCGCCGGCAAGACGACGCTCTTCCGCATGATTACCGGCCAGGAGAAGCCCGACGCGGGCGCAATCAAGATCGGGGAAAGCGTTCAGCTCGGCTATGTCGATCAATCGCGCGACACGCTCGACGCCAAGAAGAACGTTTGGGAGGAAATCTCCGGCGGCTACGACATCATCACGCTCGCCAAGCGCGAAATGAATAGCCGAGCCTACGTCGGCGCCTTCAACTTCAAGGGCTCCGACCAGCAGAAAAAGGTCGGCCAGCTGTCAGGCGGCGAGCGCAACCGCGTGCATCTCGCCAAGATGCTGAAGAGCGGCGCCAACCTCCTCCTGCTCGACGAGCCGACCAACGACCTCGACGTCGACACTTTGCGCGCGCTGGAGGAGGCGCTGCTCGACTTCGCCGGCTGCGCCGTCATCATCAGCCACGACCGCTTCTTCCTCGACCGCATCGCCACCCACATGCTGGCCTTCGAAGACGACAGCCATGTCGAGTGGTTCGAGGGCAATTTCGCTGACTACGAGGAAGACAAGAAGCGCCGCCTCGGCATCGACAGCGTCATCCCGCACCGGCTGAAGTATAAGAAGTTTTCCAGGTGAAGCGCGACGAGGCGCGCCCCGCCACCTCATAAAAAAGGCCGGTCCGCACTGAGGCGAACTGGCGCCAGCTTCACGGATTGGATATGGTCGCCGTGGTTCCGTCGACCGCCCTCAGGCGGCGACTTGGTCCGGGTGAAGAATGGCGAAAGCGATCCACACAATGATCCGCGTGCTGGACGAGGCGCGCTCGCTCGCTTTCTACAAAAGGGCTTTCAGGCTTGATATCGCCGACCGCCTCGACTTCCCTGACTTCACGCTCGTCTATCTCTCGAATTCCGAAAGTCCTTGTGAAGTCGAGCTCACCATCAACAAGGATCGCACCGAGCCTTACAATCTCGGCGACGGCTACGGCCATGTCGCCTTCGTGGTCGAGGATCTCGACGCGGAGCATCGCCGTTTCGAGGCCGATGGCCTCAAGCCGCGCAAGATCGTCGAGTTCAATAAAGACGGAAAGCAGATCGCGCGCTTTTTCTTCGTCGAAGATCCAGACGGCTACAAGATCGAGGTGCTGCAGAAGCTCGGCCGCTTCCGTTAGCCGTCCGCGACGCTAGTCGTCTGCCCGACTATATCGGCGACCCGATCTGTTCGAACACGACCTGAAACGACGCCCCCGCCTACCCCGGCTTCGCAAAGTCAGCCCCTCCCGGGGCTGCCTCGGCGAGCCTGATGCGCATAGAGTCGCCAATGTCGCTCCGCCCTTGGTGGCGCTCGCCAGATGCAGGGCGTCCGCTCGCTTTGTGATCGGCGCCACGGCGAGCCAATGCTAAATCTTTGCCTCCCGAACCCGTTGCAAGGAACCCCTTATGATCGTCGTCTTTGACATCGGCAACGTTCTCTTGCGCTGGAATCCGCGCTATCTCTACCGCAAGGTTTTCGACGACGAGGAGCGCATGGAGCGCTTCCTGGCGACTGCGCTCGGGATGGACTTCGTTTCCCATACGGATGTCGCCGAGGACTTCGCCGCCGCGGTCGCAACGCGGGCCAAAAGCTTTCCTGAATTCGCCACGGAAATACAAATGTTCCATGAACGCTGGATCGAGACGCTTGGCGAACCGATCGAGGAGAATGTCGCGCTGCTGCGCCGATTGCGCGCGTCCAGCAAACCGGTCTACGCGCTCAGCAATTTCGCTCACGAAACCTTCGCGCTTGCGGAGCGCAATCACGATTTCCTGAGCGAATTCGACGACCGCGTCATCTCCGGTCACGTCGGCTTCGTCAAGCCGGATACGGGCATCTATGAAATCCTGTTCAAGCGCGCCGGGCGGCGGCCAAGCGAACTCCTGTTCATTGACGACTCGCCCGCCAATGTGCGCGCTTCCGAGGCGCTCGGCATGCCAGCGATCCACTTCCGTCCCGGCGTCGACTTGGAGAGCGAGCTCGTGGCCCGCGGCGCCTTGCCCTAAAGAGTCCCCATCACGCGTATAGCGCCGGCTTTTCGCGCAACTCGATCGATTCGCCCGCGCCGCTTTCGAGCGCTCTGACGCCCGCAAGCGTGGCGGCGGTGGCGACATAGCCGTCCCAGGCGCTCGGACCCGCAGCGCCACCCTCGGCGGCGGCGGCGATCCAGGCGCCGAACTCGGCGTCGAAGGCGGCGTCGAACCGTTCCGGCCAGTCGCCAGGCACGTGGCCGGAATAGGCGCCTTTCGCCCTGACGATGACGTCGCTCGTCTCGGCGAGGCTCACGGTTCCGGTTTCGCCGATCACCTCGCCGCGAATGTCGTAGCCATAGGCGATGTGGACTGAGGTCTCGATCGTCACCAGCGCGCCTGAGCGCATCTCGAGCAGCGTCAGCAGCGGATCGGCCACGCCGCCGGCGTTCCGGTTGCCGCGCGGCGCCTTGACGGAGATCGTGACCGGTTCGTCATCGAGCAGGAAGCGCGCGATGTCGATGTCGTGCACCGCCGTATCGGTGATGGACATGGTCGCCTTGAAATGGGCAGGAGAGAACGCGTTGCGATGGACGCTGTGGAACATCAGCGGAACTCCGATCACGCCTTTTTGGATTGTCTCCTTCATGGCGCGATATTGCGCATCGAAGCGCCGCATGAAGCCGACTTGGACGAGCCGTCGTCCGAATGCAGCTTCCGCATCGAGGATCGCCGAACAATCCGCTTCGGTGGTCGCTATTGGCTTCTCACAGAAGACCGGCTTGCCCGCCCGGATGGCTGTGATCACATAAGCGGCGTGCGTCTCTCCCCACGATGCGACGATTACCGCATCAACCTCCTTCGCCGCGATGAGCTCTTCGCCGGCGCCATAAGCCTGCGCGCCGGGAACCTTCGCCGCAACCTCCTTCGCTCGGCCGGCATCGGCGTCGCTGACTGCAACCACCTTCGCTCCGGGAAGCGTCTCGGTCAGCCGGCGAATGTGCTCCTGCCCGATCTTCCCAACTCCGACGACGCCGACGTTCAGTGTCATGGATTTTCTTCCTCCCCCTGGCGCTCGCCGCTCAATATCCGACCGCCAGCGTCCCCCTTTGGCGTAAATCCGATGCGCCCTCAAGCTCGCCATCCGAAGTTCGCACGATCGTGTTTGCCGACCCCATGGCGTCACGGAGCACTACCTTGTGCCCCATCGCCTCAAGCAAACGGATAGTGTCCGGCGACATGCCGCGCTCGATGCGCAATTCGTCCGGCCAGAGTTGGTCGTGCGCGCGCGGAGCATTCTCGGCCTCGGCCACGTTGAGGCCGTGGTCGACGACGTTGAGGATGATCTGCAGCACCGTCGAGATGATGGTCGAGCCGCCGGGACTGCCGGTCGCCATCAGGAGCTTGCCGTCCTTGAGGACAAGCGTCGGGCTCATCGACGAGAGCGGCCGCTTCATCGATCCCGGCGCATTGGCGTCGCCGCCCAGGAGCCCGTAGACGTTGGCGGCGCCGGGCTTGGCGGCGAAGTCGTCGAGCTCATTGTTGAGCAGAACGCCCGTGCCCTCGGCAACAAGCCCGCTGCCATAGGGAAGGTTGAGCGTGTAGGTGTTGGCGACAGCATTGCCGTTGCTGTCAACGATCGAGAAATGCGTCGTCTGGTCGCTCTCGTAGCGCTGAGGCTCGCCCGGGCGGATGTCGGCGGCAGGGCGTGCGCGGTCGGACGCAATGAGCGCGCGCAAATGCTCGGCGTAGGTCTTGGAGAGCAGGCCGGCGAGCGGAATTTTGACGAAATCGGGATCGCCGAGATAAGCCGCGCGATCGGCGTAGGCGAGCTTTTCCGCTTCCGCCATCTCATGCAGCGAGGCCGCGGAATTGAGGCCTTGCGCCGCCAGTGGGAAGCCTTCGAGAATGTTGAGGATCTCGATAATATGGGCTCCTCCGGACGAGGGCGGCGGCATCGAGACGATGGTATAGTCACGATAGGTCCCGCGGACCGGCTGGCGCTCGACGGCGCGATAATTGGCGAGGTCCTCGACCGTCATTCGCCCGCCCGCGGCATTGACCGCCGCGACGATCTTTTGCGCCACCGGCCCGGTGTAGAAGCCCGCGGCGCCGTTGGCGGCGATCGTCTCGAGCGTGGCGGCGAGATCGTCGAGCGCGATGTGGTCGCCGATCTGCGAGACGCTGCCGTCGGGGCGAAGATAGATGCGCACCGACGAAGGATGGCTGGCGAGCGCCTTTGCGACGAGCGGCAGCGAGTCGGCGAAGCCGTCATCGACGACGAGGCCCTGACGCGCGAGCGCAATCGCCGGGGCGATCAGGTCGGCGAAGGAGAATCTGCCAGAGCCGTATTTGCGCCACGCAAGCTCGAGGCCGGCGACGGTCCCAGGCACTCCGATCGCCAAGCCAGAATAGCGTGACTTGAACGGATCGGCGTCGCCGTTGGCGTCGAGGAACACGTCCTTGGTCGTCGCTGCTGGCGCGCTTTCGCGGTAGTCGATCGCGATCGTTTGGTTGAGATCGACGCGATGGATCAACATGAAGCCGCCGCCGCCGATGTTACCCGCGCGCGGAAGGGTGACGGCGAGCGCGAACCCGACGGCGACCGCTGCATCGATGGCGTTGCCCCCACGCTTCAATATGTCCAACCCGACGCGCGACGCGGCCGCTTCTTGCGTTACGACAATGCCATGCCTGGCGACGACCGGGCGCGCCGTGGCAAGGGGGGAGATGACCGGGTCGGCGACGGCCATGGCCGGAGCGAGGCAGAGAAGAGCCAGGGCGGCGAATTGACATGCTCTCAAAGCGTGGTCCTCGAGACGTGGGTGAAGCGATCATAGGAAATCGAGTCGCCCGGCGTCGATTCTGTCATTCAACAGGCCGGATCGTTTACCCGATCACCATAACTGCCCCGCGCTTAAGAAGCGGAGCGAGCTTCAGCATATCGGCGGCGGAAATCGCGACGCAGCCGGCGGTGGGCGTGAAGCCAACGCGCGCGAGATGGAAGAAAATCGCGCTGCCGCGTCCCTTGGCCCGCCGGGAGAAATTCTGGTCGAGCACGAACGTCAGGTCATAGAGATGGTCCTCGCGCCACATCCGGTCCGTGCAGTCGCGCGCCGGCAGGCGCACGGGCCGATTATAGCGGGGGCTCGAGGGGTCCTCACACCACCCCTGGTCGCGGCGGAGCGGCCTCACTGGCGCTCCCGCCGCTCTCAACTGCACGCGGTCGGCCCGGTAATAGCCCCATAACAGTCGGAACCGCCCCGCTGGGGTGCCCTTATCGCCCTCACGTTTGATGCGGACAATGCCCGCTGGGCCCAACGCGCAAGGGATGCGGAACGGGCCGGCGGTCAGCCAACCGCGGGCGCGGCAAGTCGCGAGCGGGCGGACGCGCAGATGGGAGAGGCGCCAGGGCGAGTTCATCGCGATATGCTCGCAGAAGAGCGATGGGAGCGCGAGACGTCAAGTCGCGTGAAGGATCGCTTCGCAGCCGAGCCCTCGCGCGGCACTCCGCCCCGATCATGCGCGAGGTTCACGTTGGAATATAGCGCCTCTCGCCAATTTGATTTTTGTCCCCCCGACACTCCGCCCCAGCTTTCCTCAATCGTGCTCTTTTCCGTGCTAAAGCGCGGCCGTCACGGAGGCTGCAGGACGATGATCAATCTTCTCGTGAATGGACGGAAAATCGCGATCGACGTCGAACCGGAAATGCCCCTTCTTTGGGCGCTGCGGGACGAACTGGGGATGGTCGGGACAAAATTCGGCTGCGGCGCGGGATTGTGCGGCGCCTGCACGGTGATCATGGACGGCGAGGCGACGCGATCCTGCATCACGCCGGTCAGCGACGCCGCCGACAAGAGGATCCTGACCATTGAGGGCCTGGGCGAGAAGGAGCTGCACGCGGTCCAAAAAGCCTGGATCGAGGGCGACGCGCCCCAATGCGGCTATTGCCAATCGGGACAGATCATGGCCGCGGTCGCGCTGCTCTCGCACAACCCGCGCCCGAGCGACGCGGACATTGACGCAGAGATGTCGAACATCTGCCGCTGCGGGACCTATCCGCGCATGCGCGCCGCGGTGCATCGCGCCGCTGAACTCGTCAAGATTTGAGGGAGGATCCCGATGACGATCGCTCTTTCCCGGCGCGCCTTCATCCAAGCGAGCCTCTCCGCCGCCGGAGGCTTGGCGATCGCGGCGTTCGCGCCCGAACTCGCCGGCGCAACCACAATCAAGGGCGAGCCGTGGAGCCCCGAGGCCGGCAAGGCGCCTGACGAGGTCAACGCGTTCGTCGTCATCGACCCCGACAATTCGATCACCCTCCGGGTCGCCAAGTCTGACATGGGCCAAGGCGTGTTGACCTCGATGGCGATGATCATCGCCGAGGAGCTGGAGTGCGACTTCGCTAAGGTAAAAGTCGAATACGCTTCGGCCAACCGCAATCTCGTCGACAACAATATCTATCAGTCGATGGGCACCGGGGGCTCCCGGTCCGTGCGCGGCTCGCGCGTGTACCTGCAGCAGGCGGGCGCTTCCGCCCGCGCTCGGCTCATCGCGACTGCGGCGGCGAGATGGGGCGTGGAGCCCGCTGCCTGCGTCGCGAGCGACGGTCTCGTGTGGCATGAAGCCTCGGGGCGCTCGGCGACCTTTGGCGAACTCGCGGCGGACGCCGCCAAAGTCGCACTCGCCGGCGAGCCCGCAATCAAGACGCCGGACCAATTCAAACTGATCGGCCAAGGACTGAAGCGCCTCGACACGCCGCTCAAGGTGACTGGGTCCGCGCGCTTCGGAATCGACACCCGTCTGCCGGGCATGGCCTATGCCGCGGTCGCCAATTGCCCCGTGTTCGGCGGCAAGCTCAAGTCTTACGATTTCGCCGCCATCTCCGGGCGGCGCGGAATCATCGCCGCCATGCCGGTGACCAATGGCGTGGCGGTCGTCGCGGATAATTTTTGGCGCGCCAAGGAAGCGCTTCATGCGATGCCGATCGAATGGGACTTCGGCGCGGCTGGGTCCACGGACAGCGCGCAGTTCGCCGCCGAGTATCGCGCCGCGCTCGATGGGCCGCTTGCTGACGGGGGCGGCCATGGCGATATCAACGCAGCCTTCGCCCAGCCGGCCAGAGTGGTCGAGGCTCTGTATGAGGTTCCCTATCTGGCGCATGCACCAATGGAGCCGCTCAACGCGACTGCGCATTGGCAGGAAGACCGCATTGACGTGTGGATGGGCACCCAAGCCCCGGAATCGGCGCTCGCCTTGGCGGCGAAAGCAGGCGGGGTCGAGCGCAAGGCGGTTTTCGTCCACAATTGCTTCCTGGGCGGTGGGTTCGGCCGCCGCGCGGTCAACGACGAACTGACCCAGGCGGTCGAGGTCTCCAAGGCCCTCAAGCGGCCGATCAAGGTCGTCTGGACGCGTGAAGAAGACATTCGCTCCGACCGCTATCGCCCACAGGCGGCGCTACGCATGCGCGCCGCTCTGCGCGAAGACGGCGCGCCCGCTGGGTTCAACTTCACCACCGCGGTCGGCTCGATCACCCGCTCGCTCGGCTGGGGCAAGGTTGAGAACGGCATCGAGCGCATGGCGGTCGAGGGCCTGGCCAATTGTCCCTATCGCGCCGCTGCGCTCAAGGTCGGCGTCAATCTCAAGAACACCCATGTGCCGGTCATGTTTTGGCGCTCAGTCGGCTCGTCGCAGAACGCCTTTGCGGTCGAAAGCTTCATCGACGAATGCGCTCATGCAGCCAAACGCGATCCGCTTGAATACCGGCGCGCGCGGCTCGAGGGCCGGCCCGATTTCCTCGCCGTGCTCGACGCGCTTGCCGACAAGGGCGACTGGGGAAAGCCGTTGCCCAAGGGCGTTGGCCGGGGCGTCGCGATCCACGAGGCGTTCGGCACCATCGTCGGCGAGATCGCCGAGGTCGCGGTGAGCGATCGCGGCGAGGTCAAGGTCCAGCGCGTCGTCGCCTGCGTCGATTGCGGCCATCTCGTCAATCCGCTAACCGCCGCTATGCAGATCGAGAGCGCGGTGCTCTACGGCCTGACGGCGGCGCTGTTCGGCGAGATCACCATCAAGGAAGGCCGGGTCGAGCAGGGCAATTTCGATGCTTATCCGATCGCCCGCATGGCCGACGCTCCGGTCATCGAGACCCACTTCGTGTTGTCCGGGGGCGACAAATGGGGCGGACTCGGGGAGCCGGGAACGCCGCCGATTGCGCCCGCGATCGCCAATGCCGTGTTCGCCGTCACCGGAAAGCGCATCCGCTCGCTGCCGCTCAAGAACGCGTCGCTCGGGGCGTAAGCGAGCGCCGCGCCCAACGAAATAAACGCAAGCAGACGCAAATAAATGCAAATAAATGAAAGCAAAATTGCCTTCTTCTACTTACGTTTATTTTTTCGAATCGAGACTTTTCAATGGGTTACGCGCGATTCAAATAAAATTTTTCTCCCTCCATTTTCCTTAGCTCCGGTCGCCTCGGAGCTCCAACCCCGACGCGGCGACCGGATTGTTGTAACACGCTTTCCGGCTTTTGGAAAGCAATGGTTCAGGAGTCTGCTTTTTCCCGTCGCGCATGCGATTCCACGGGGATTCGCCCCCGAGGACGGGCAGCATAGAACCAAGCACCCGGCCGTTTCCGCATCGGCCTGTTCAGGTCCGGCCGGACGAGAGAGGAGCCGGCAACGATCCACGTCTGCTAAGCATCCCTCGGCGCCTCTTCCGCGGGCGCCGCCGAAAGCCACCAGCCCTCGCCCGCGAGCCAGCAGGTATCGTCTGGCTCTTCGGGCGAGCGTCGTAGCGATTTGATGGCGGTGTAGTCAGCGCGCGCCAGCGCCGCCGCCAATCGCGCCTCGCCGTCGGGGTCGCGGCCGCCGGTGCAGGCGATAATGCCCACCCGGGACGCACCATGAACCGGATAGCGGGCGCCCCAGCGCTCAACAACGAGGAATGCGCCCCATAAGTTGGCGTTGGTAAGAGGAACGAGCAGCCGGCCGCCGTCCGCCTTCAGCGAATCAAGCCAAGGCAAGGTGCGGAACGCGGCGTTGACGAGGATCGCGTCGACGGGCTCATCGGCTTGAAAAGCGAAGCCGTCGGCGGCGAAGACCTTCACCTGCGGCCAGGAGCGGGCGAGGTTCGCTCGCGCCCGCTCGGCCAGACCGGGATCGATCTCGATCGCGGTCACCTCGCCGGTCGATCCGACGACCTCGGCGAGAATGGCGCTGTGATAGCCCAAGCCGGCACCGACATGGACCACGCGGTCGCCGGGCGCGAGGCCGAGCTGGTCGAAGCGGGCCGCCCATAGGCTGGGCTGTCCGTTGTTGAGCCGGCGCGTCTCGTCGATGGCTACGAGCACGTCGTGAGAAAGGCGCCGCGGATCGGCGTCGTCGACGGTCCAGTATTCCGGACCGCCGATCGGGCTTAAGACCCTCCATGGCCCGGGCCCTGCGAAATGCTCGCGCGGGACGGTCGCGAAGGCTTCGACGACCGCGGGTGATCGTACATGGGCGGTATGTCGCAGCTCCTCGGCGAACCAGCGCCGTACCTGCGCGACATCGATCTCATCGGACGGCATCATTTCTCCGTCGAAATCTTCGTGCTGATCGTCGCACGTCCAAAAAAGCTGCAAGCGCTTGCTGATATTGGGGCCAATATTAGGGCCAGACGGAGCACCGGATGAAGATATATCACTTATTTCAATTGCTTGGTGACTTCAGTTGGCGGAGACGGAGGCCGCCATACTCTCGACGCTGCCCGTCTGTCGTTGTCCACAAATCAATCAGATTTTGCAGGGTTTTTCGTCCTCTCTATCTTTACGTGTCCATAGCTGTCAGCCACAATCTCGTTCTAATTTGTGGACTGATTCGTGGACTGACGCTACATGGGCAAGCTGACGGCGCGGAAGGTCGAAACGGCGAAGCCCGGCAAGTACGGCGACGGCGGCGGGCTCCAATTGTCCGTCGCCTCGACCGGGGCGAAGAAATGGGTTCTCCGCTTCCGTTGGCAAGCCAAGGCCCGCGAAATGGGCCTTGGCAGTTATCCGGAAGTCGGCCTCGCTGAAGCCCGTGAGAAGGCGATAGCTGCCCGAAAGCTCGCGCGCACCGGAGTCGACCCGATCGCCGAGCGCAAACAGGATAGGCGCGTCCCGACGTTCGGCGAGCTGGCAGATGAGGTCGTCGCCGAGCAGAGCAAGGGCTTCCGAAACGAGAAGCACAAAGCTCAATGGGCGATGACGCTCAGAGAGTATGCCGCGCCGTTGCGGTT
>DASXXT010000054.1:0-6318 GCA_036502965.1 Roseiarcus sp.
CGGTAGGAAAAAATTTCGCCCGGCCCCCCATCCACCCGTTCCCCCTTGTCCTCCGGCAGCGATCGCCGTGGCTGACGCCGAGCCGGTTGTGATTTTCGTCATCGCCGTCGACGTGGCCGCGCCGCCCGGCCCGCCCGGCGCTTCGCGGTAGAAACGGCAAACTCCCTGGCTGCACACTTCTCTGAAGTTGCTTCCTTGGCGCCACGGGCCGCCCTGCGCTGTGGCGTTATTCGACGGGTCCGGTGACGTCGCGGTGGCGGTCGCCCCGCCGCCGCCGCTGCCCGGTTGTCCGGGCCCGCCGTTGGCGAGCGAACGGCACTTTCCCAGGGGTCAGTTCAAAGGCAGCATGATGGTCTTCACTGTGTAAGCGCCGATCTCTTTCCCCATATTCCGCCCGACCACCGTAGAGAACCGATAGTGAAAGCCAGCGTAGATGCGAGCGTTGGCGACCTCGTCGGTGAAGGCGTTCAAGTTGGTGAAGCGATGAGTAACTCCCGGCGCTGACGGCATGGTGATTGCGGCTTCTGGTATATCAGTAGTACCTATCAACGCTTCGATCACAGTGGCGACTGCCGTGCTAACGATGCAGTGCGCACACGGATACTCTGGGTGCCCTGGCGTGACGTCAATCGGCTCCCAGGTTGGCATCCGCTCTGTTTCTGGATTGCCGTCAATGTCGCCGTTGCGAATGGCTGTGATCGGACGCCAGAATTGATAGTGATATTTCGCCTCGTACACGGCTTCGATTGCGTCCGCCTCTGCGACAGACACCATCGCCATGAAACGTGCACTGTCCAACAGCGACATGTTTTTGCCGTTAACGATCTGACGCTCTAGCGGGTGCGTTGCCAACGGTCCTGTGGTCAGCCAAAACCGTGCGTCCTCGGTTTGTTGAGCCGTGCGTTTGGTGCTGTTCTTTTCACCCAATTCTTTTATTTCATTATAGTCTTTCGCCCATTGCTCGCTCTTTAGGTCGACCGGCGGTCCGGGACGAAATTGCGACGGGCTCGTCATCGCGAATGGCGTCATAGCGATGCACTCCCAGCCGATGGTCAGGGCGGTCGGGACGTAGACGCCGGGCTGTGTCATTGGCCGATAGGCGTTCGGTGTCTTCGATCCGTCGTCGGCGCGCAACTCCAGCATCTTCGCTGCGACGTCCGCGCCAAGCTTGACGCCACGATCCTTCGCTTCGCTGTCGGGGAAGGTCGCAAGGTAGCTTGTCAGCGTTGCTCGTACATCGGACTTGGGAACAACCCCCGCAAGCACATTGGCGGCGGCCGACGCGGCGGCAGCTTCCGGCAAAGCATCAGCGGAGGTCTTGTTCTGAAACTTGTACGGTTGGTAGCGCGGATCGATCAAATCGATGGCGTTGAACATCGCGACGTGCATGATCGCCATCGCGCGAAAAAAAAGACCGGGATTGATTGGCGGCGGCACGCCAATCGGCTGGACAGTTTTGACCCCTATCTCATCCCAATCGGTGATGACATTGGCGGACGTGGTTGTGGAGTGCGTTCCTGCGACCAATACCGCCAGCGCGAGCAGGCTACGATGTTGGAACATGGCATCCTCCCAAGACAGTCAGACCTTTTAGTCTTTTTCTTTCACCTTGGCCAAAGCCCCAGTCTTTTCGGCTTTTCACGGAAAAGCGGCCTCTCCGCCCTTTATGACAAACGCTATGCGCGGTTCCTTCAAGTCGTCGGCCGTCAGGTTACTCAGAAGGTCGCCGTCGATTTCATTTTCCACGAACGCGGTCTCG
The DNA here is from genome assembly GCA_036502965.1 of Roseiarcus sp. GTDB lineage: Bacteria > Pseudomonadota > Alphaproteobacteria > Rhizobiales > Beijerinckiaceae > Roseiarcus. The sequence goes on from DASXXT010000054.1 coordinate 1,760, forward strand.
TATTGACCCAACCCCAGGCTTCGTAACCAATCTCCCACGTCCATGATTGTGCGCCAAATGAGTTCGGACGGATGATCGTTTAGTGCGCACGTGGTGTCCAGATCACCGGCAGGCCGGAAAACGACGTCTGTCCCGGCTGGGCGTTGGTCCTCGGAGCAGACGCAATTCCACCAAGCGGGTTGCGGTGCTATGACTGTCCTTCATTGGCCGGGGACCCGAAGTGGCGTCAGAACATGGCCAGCGCAAGATAGCGGCGATCCTGGTCGCCGACGTCGTCGGCTACAGCCGGCTGGCCGGCGCGGACGAAGACCGCACGCTGGTGGGATTTCGATCGCTTCGCAGCGATGGCCGTGTGCTTAAGCGCACCGGCGACGAATACCGGTAGCCGTGAAATCTAACAAGGAAAATGGAGAACAATCCGAGCGATCGAGCGGCGCGCCGTCGGAAATCGACGTTTGGCTGGAAGACCTCGGACTGGGGCGATATGCGTCCGCATTTGCTGAGAACGACATCGATGTCTCCCTTCTGCCCAACCTCACGGATGCGGATCTTCGAGAACTGGGAATTGGTTCCCTCGGCCATCGCAAACGCCTGCTGGCGGCGATTGCCGAGCGAAGCGCGGCCCCGCGGCGCCCGGCGGAGACGGTCGCCGCGCCGCAAGGGGAGCGGCGTCAAGTCACAATACTTTTTGCCGATCTCTCCGGCTTCACTGCGCTTTCACGCACCTTGGACGCCGAGCAAGTTCATGAGCTGGTGGCGCGTTTTACGTCGCTCGTTGACGGCGTCATCCACGACTACGGCGGTTCGATCGATAAGCACATCGGCGACGCCGTCATGGCGGTCTTTGGCGCGCCGCGAGCCCACGACGACGATCCGATGCGCGCCGCGCGGGCCGCGCTCGACATCCATGAAGCCTTGGCTCGATGGGGTGAGAATTCGGCGCACCCCCTGCAAGCGCATATCGGAATCGCCAGCGGCGAGGTCGTGGCCGGCGCGGTTCGTCGCGCGGAAGGGCATGACTATACGGTGCTTGGCGACTCCGTGAATCTCGCGGCGCGACTTGTCGCCGCCGCGGCCCCCGGTCAAACATTGCTCTCCGAGGGCGTGTTTCGTGCGCTGGGCGGGCGTGGCGTCTGCGAACCGATCGGAGAACTTCAGCTCAAGGGAATCGACGCGCCGGTCCGTGTCTGGCGGCTGAGCGGCATAACCGCTGAACCCGCGGCCGCGGCGAGTCGAAGCGTCTTTGTCGGCCGCGAGGCCGAGCTTGAACAATTCAAGGGCATCCTGGAGGCCTCGCTTGGTCGGCGCTGCGGCCATGTCGTTTACGTGCGTGGCGAGGCCGGCATCGGCAAGACCAGGCTCGTCGAGCAAATGCGGTCCTTCGCGGAAGCGCGGGGCTTTCGCGCCTATCGGAGCCTCGTCCTCGATTTCGGCGTCGGCAGGGGGCAGGACCCAATCCGCAACCTGCTGGAGAGCCTCCTCGATCTCTCGCCCGCGTCCTCGCCCGAGGAAAGGCGCGAGGCCGCCGAGCGTTTGATCAATCAAGGGGCGATCACTCGGGGGCAGGTCGTCTTCCTCAATGATTTCCTCGATTTGTCTCAGATCGGCGAATGGCGGACGCTCTATGAAGCGATGGACAATGCCGCGCGCAGTCGCGGCAAGCGCGCGGTCGCCGCGGCGGTCGCCGCGCAGGCCTGCCGAAGGGGCCCGACTCTCATCATCGTAGAGGACCTGCACTGGGCCGACCCGCAGGTCCTCGCGCATCTGAGCGCCGTCGCCTCGGCGATGGCCGAAGGCGCCGGCCTCCTGGTGATGACTTCTCGCGTCGAGGCCGATCCGATCGATGCGGTCTGGCGCGCTGCCTGCCGCGGCGCTCCCTTCGCCACGATCGAGCTTGGGCCCTTGAGACCTTCCGAGGCCTTACGTCTCGCCGGCGGCCTCATCGACACCAGCCAGCGCCTGGCGCTCGCGTGCATCGAGCGCGCGGCAGGCAATCCGCTTTTCCTCGAGCAATTGTTGCGCAATGCCGAGGAAGGCAGGGAGGAGACGATTCCAGCCTCCATCCAGAGCCTCGTTCTGGCGCGCTTGGATCGGCTAGCCGCTCGCGATCGGCAGGCCTTTCAAACCGCCGCCGTCATCGGCCAGCGATTCGATATGAGTTTGCTGCGGCGGCTAATTAACGCCCCGGACTACACATGCGACGCGCTGGTCGCCAACGCCCTGGTCCTTCCCGAAGGCGACGATTTCCTGTTTGCTCATGCGCTGATCCAGGACGGCGCTTATTCCTCCCTGCTCCGCTCGCGTCGACGCGAACTGCACCTTAAGGCAGCGGAGTGGTTCGCGGATCACGACCCCTTGCTTCATGCCCAGCATCTCGACCGCGCGGAGGACGCGCGTGCGCCGGCTGCGTATCTCGACGCCGCTTCGGCGCAGCGCATCGCGTTCCAGTCCGACGCCGCCCTTCGACTCGTTGACCGCGGCCTTACGATCGCAAGAGACGCCGGCGACCGTCACGCGCTGACCTGTCTCAAGGGCGAATTGCTGCGAGATCTCGGAGACATCGAATCATCGATTGCAACTTACCGCGAAGCGATCGCTGGATCGCCTGACGACGAAGCGCTGTGCCGTGCTCAAATCGGGCTCGCCGAAGGACTTCGCGTGAGCGAAGGGCTTGACGAGGCGTTGGCGCTTCTGAACGAGGCGCAAACTTTGGCCGAGCGTCACGCCATGACGTCGGATCTCGCCCGCCTTCATCACCTGCGAGGAAACATATTCTTCCCCATGGGCAATATTGAAGGATGCAGGGAAGAGCATGAGCGCGGCCTTGCCCATGCGCGGCGTTCGGGCTCCGCCGAGGCGGAGGCTCGCGCGCTCGGCGGCCTTGCCGATGCCGCCTACGCTCAAGGGCGGATGCGCACGGCGTTCGAGCACTTCAGCCGCTGCGTGGCACTGAGCCGGGAACACGGCCTCGGCCGAATCGAAGTGGCAAATCGATCCATGGTCGGCTTCAGCCGCCTGTATCTCAACGAAGCTCGGGGGGCGAGAGTGGACGGCGACGAGGCCGCGCGAGCAGCGGCGATGGTCGGGCAACCGCGCGCCGAAATGTTGGGCGAATTCATGGGCGCGTTCGCATGCTGCGAGCTGGGCGAATATGAGGCCATGAAGGGCTATCTCGAGCGGTCGCTGCGTCTCGCCCGTCAGCTCAACGCGCGGCGCTTTGAGGCGCAGGCGTTGGAAAAGCAGGCTCGTATCCTGCTTGTCGAGGGCCGCCGGGCTGACGCGACGGCTCTGTTGCGGGAAGCGCTGTCGATCTGCCGGGACGCCGGCACGCAATTCTGTGGGCCGATCGTGACAAGCGCGCTGAGCTTGGCGGTCGAAGAGCCCACCGAAAGAGAGGCGCTGCTTATCGAAGGCGCGCAAATGCTGGCTCGTGGCGCGGTTGGACACAACCATCTCTGGTTTCATCGCGACGCCATCGAGGCGTTGCTGGCTGCCGGGGACGCGGAGGGAGTGATGCGTCATGTCGCCGCGCTAGAGGACTACGCGCGAGCTGAGCCCCTCCCGTGGTCCAGTCTTTTCGCCGCCCGAGGCCGGTTTCTCGCAAACGCGTTGCGAGGCGACATCGGCGACGGATTGCTCGATCAGTTGAAGCGCATTCGTGCCGAGCTTATGAGCGCCGGATTCACGGCTTTCGTCGGTGCCGTTGACGCCGTGCTGACGGCATAGCGGCCCAATGGTTCTCACCGAGTGCGAGTATCATGTGTCAATGTCCGCTCTCCACCGGATTGTGTTGAAAAACCCCGGAATTGGCCCCTCGCGGAAAAATGGCTTTGCTTCGCGGTTGCGCTCTTTTGAACTTGAATGAGCCTGGGCGCGCGCTACAAAGATCGCTGGTTCGCGACCGCTGTTGTCGGCTGGGTCCCTAGCACAAATTTCTCATAGCGACTGCACGGTCTCGACAATTGTGATCGAGGCGAAAATCCGAGTTTTTCAACACAATCCACCGGAGTCCTGCCGTTCACCGGGTCCGGTTAAAGTCCGCAGTCCGCCCATTTGAGACGGTCGCTCTTCGCTCGGCGACGGACCGCCCTCGACCCATTGCTGCCGTTCAAATTCGTACCGATGGACGGCTGCAATGCGCTAAATAGCGGTCATTCGCCGACGCCGTCGTGAACGCGTCAAATCGACCCAAACCGGTGACTCAAGATGCCGAAAAACAGCAAGACTTAAGCGACGTGCAAGCTATCCCTCTAGCTTTAGCGTCACTGTTTGGGATTTGGCTATTTCGCGCGCGATCGCAATACTCCAAAGATAGAATTAGCATCGAGGCTTTCTTGTGTGCTGACCGGGCGTCGACCATTCTAAGGGGGGAACAATCTGATCGGGGGATTGTGAACCGAGGACGCCATGATCAATGCATGGATCGCCTGTCCATCTGGGTCGATGCCGTATCAGCCGCAATCTGCGCAAGCCAGTCAACCGCGCCCGGCGTGGTAACCCAGTCGAAACCCCATTCATCGACGTAGTGAGCAGCCTCGTCTTCGCCGCCGATCGTGACG
>DASXXT010000055.1:0-6061 GCA_036502965.1 Roseiarcus sp.
AGCGCCCGAGCCGGGCCGGAGCCGAGAGCGAAGAATGCGTCCTTGCCGGTCCCATGCGCCAGGCTCCAACCCGCGTATTGGCTCCCAAGGCACGCGATAACCGGCTGCGGCGAGGCGACCGCGATCGTCCATGGCCAGCGCGGTGTTGCGTTATCTGGGATGAGCCGCACCGCGCCGAGCCCGCCCAAACAGATTTCCGCAATTCGCAGCCCGGCCTCGACCCCGCCCCGGTGCTGTGCGCCGGCGTCAATCAGGGTTTCCCCGAGCTGCCCGCGGCCAACGCCGAGATTTAAGGCTGCGGCGTCGCGTCGTAGCGCAGCCGTCAGTTCGGCGGCGCGTCGATTGACGCTTATGGTCTCGAGCTGGCTCAACGCTCTGCCTCCTGAACGAGAGCAGTGATTTTCCGCGCCCGCTCGCTGGCGCAGGCTCGCGCCAAATCGACAGTCGCGCCAGAGCCAAGTGTCGTGCACAAGGGATCGCCGGCGGCGATGCGCGTTCCGGCCGGCGATCGATCGACCACCCAATCCGGCCAATTCCGCCGCTGGGGTGCCACAATGTCGCAAGGGGCGTAAACAATTTCGGCCGCCTTGAATGCGAAGCTCGGACTAGCCGGCATCGGCCGCCCTTCGCAACCTGCGACGTGACGCGCAAACAGCGGGGTCTCGTTCGATTCGAACACGTCCAGCGTCGCCCCCGGCCGCGGGTTGATCTCTATGAGCCACACCGCGTCATCCGAAACCAGAAAATCAGCGCTGTTGAGGCCGACGAGATCCAGTTCGGCAGCAATCCCCGTGACGGAGCGCGCGATTTCTCCAGCTTGCACTGGGTCAATGTTGACGGGTCCGGCGGCGCCGCCATATCGAAACGGCGATGCCGGCGTTGGCGCGGTCCATTGCATGCTGAGGCCAATGATTTCGGGTTTTTTTTCGCTCGCGAGGAATAAAGCCGAGATGCTTTTTCCGGCAACGCGCTGCTGAAAGTAGGAGTCCGGCGAAGTGCGGCCCGGGGCTTCCGCTATGGCGACATGGGCGCCTCCGGCGCCGCCCCGCCCCTTCATGAGCCAGAGTTCGGGCTCCTCCGGCGGCGCAAACGCGACCTGCGGATGTCGAACGCCATTCGCCTCGCAAACCTGCGCGAGCGCGACCGGATCCTTGGCCCGCTTCAGCGTTTCCGCCTCGTTGCCAAATATCCGTATCTTACGGGCGATCGCCGCGATTGTTTCCGGCTGGTGCTCGAAGCCGGCGCCATAGGTGAACCCAATCGGATCATGGGCGCTAATCAGCATTTCGACGGCGCCGGCGACCTTATCGGGCGCGAGCCCCTCTGACAGTCCGCCGTCGAGCTTCACCGAGGCAACGCTTATCTCTCTCGTGTCATCGTCACCAAAGACATCAATCGCGAGCGGAGCGAATCCCGCATGGCTGGCGGAGGAAGCGAGCGCGCGCGCCGAATAGGCCGCGACGATGATCGCCGGACGGACAGTCATCCGACGCCAATGTTCGACCGTTCGAGAACTTGGCGGCAAGGGCTAGGCATTTCCTCAGCGTGCGCTATTGTTTGTCGCCAAGCTGTGATCGATCGCGATGCGATTGAACTCGCAGGCACGGGATTTGTCCAGTCAAGTCTCACCTTCCAGAGGTTGCCGCAATCGCTGGCGTCGATCCTCGGTTGACATGGGACCAATCGGGCGGAGCGTATGTCGCTGACAGACCCAATCAGCGCCGAGGCCGCAGCATCGATCGACGGCGCGCCCGCATCGCTGGACGAAGCCGCCGCAGCTGCCGCTCGACTTTTGGCGCGAAGCACTCAGCCGCTCATTGCCGGGCTCGGTGTGGATATCGACGGGGCGAGGGCGGCAATCGCGCTCGCCGAGCGGGTCGGCGGCGTCATCGAGCATATGCACTCAGCTGCGTTGTTGCGGGATCTCGACTGTCTGCGCGAAACCGGCGTCATGCTCACGACGCCCGGCGAAGCGCGCGTGCGCGCCGACGTCGTGCTGCTCGTGGGCGATGGCCTCTTGCAAGGCTGGCCTCAACTGATCGAGCGGCTGTTGCGGCCGCCGGCAAGGCCGGAGGGCGCGGACGTCAAGCGGCGCATCGTTTGGCTGGCGCCGCAGGCTGAGGCGAGAATTCCTGGCTTTGACGGCGATATCGAGGTTGTCGCCGCCGGCCTTGGCGCAATGCTCGCCGCCAATTTGGCCGCGTTGCGCGCGCGGGTCAAAGGGCGGCCTGTCGCGCAAACCAAGATTCCTTTGCCCGCGCTCGACGCGCTCATAGGGGTTGTGAAAGGCGCGCGCTTCGGCGTGGCGGTTTGGACGGCGGCGAGTCTCGGGGCGCTCGAAATCGAGATGCTGAATGGGCTTGTGCGCGACTTGAACGAAACCACGCGTTTCTCGACATTGCCGCTCTCCGCGCCGGACAATGGCGCAGGCGTTCTGGCGGCTTGCGGGTGGACAACCGGCTTCCCAATGCGAACCGGATTCGGCCCAGGAGACCCGATTCATGACCCATGGCGGTTCGACGCTGAGCGACTCGTCGCGTCAGGGGAGACCGATTGCGTGTTGTGGATCTCCGCCTTCGGAGCGGCCCCGCCGGCCTGGCGGAGCGCGGTGAACTTCATTGCTTTGTGCGAGCGAACGACGCAAATCGCCGAGGAGCCGAGCGTCCGTATCGCGATCGGGCGCCCCGGCGTCGATCATGACGCGGTCATGCATTCATCCGACGTCGGGACCCTGGTCGCGGCAACTGCCTCGGCGCGCAGCGCCACGCCGAGCGTCACTCAGGTTCTTGAGCGCATCGGCGCCGGCCTCGGAGGGGCGAACGCTCCGCCATGCTGATCCACATCAAGGACGTGCATATCGTCGATCCCGCCAACCGGCGCGACGAAATCGGCGATCTTTGGATTCGCGACGATGAGATCGTCTCAGCCCCGCAAGACGGCGCCCAAGCGAACGAAACGGTGGACGCGAGCGGGCTTATCGCGATGGCTGGCGGCATCGACATCCATTCGCATATCGCGGGCGCGAACGTGAACACCGCCCGCCTCATGCTGCCCGAACAGCATCGTGCCCATGCGCGCCGCCCCGCGGAGACGTCGCTCTCAAAGGTCGGTTGGACGACGTTCGAAACGGGGCGGCTCTATGCCGAGATGGGCTTCACGACCGTGGTCGAACCGGCGGTCGCGCCGCACAATGCCCTGCACGCGCATCTCGAACTTGCTGACACCCCGATCATCGACAAGGCGATTCTGGCGATACTCGGCAATGACGATTTCGTACTCGGCCTCCTGCGTTCGGGCGAAGGCGCAAGCGCGATCCGCGATCACATCGCCTGGACACTGCAAACGACGCGCGCGCTCGGGATCAAGGTCGTCAACGCCGGCGGCGTGGCGGCGTTCAAGGACAACATCCGCAGCTTTTCGTTTGACGACGTGGTTCCCTACTACGGTGTGACGAGTCGCGCGATCGTCAAGGCGCTGCAGAAGGCGGTCCATGAGGCTGGCGTGCCTCATCCGCTGCATGTTCACTGCAACAATCTGGGCTTGCCCGGAAACTTCGAGACCGCGCTGGCGACGATCGCCGCGGCGGACGACTTGCCGCTGCATCTGGCGCATCTTCAGTTCTATGGCTACGGCAACGAGGGCCCGCAGGGCTTTTCGTCCGCTGGGCCTCAGCTCGCCGAGGCGGTCAACGCGGCCAGGAATGTCAGCGTCGATGTCGGGCAGGTGATGTTCGGACAGACGGTGACGATCTCGTCCGACGTGCTGCGGCAATTCTCCGCTCGGGGTCAGGCGCGGCCGAAGAAATATGCCATCGCCGATGGGGATTCGAACGGTTTCGGTATCGTGCCTTACGAATATCGCGCCGGCGGCTTCCACAACGCGGTGCAATTCGCGGTTGGCTTGGAGCTATTCCTTCTCATCAATGACCCCTGGCGCGTGTTCTTCACCACCGATCACCCGAATGGCGCACCGTTCACGACCTACCCCGAGATTTTTGCGCTGCTGATGGATAAGGACGTGCGAGCTCAGTGGGCGTCCCGGCTACCGGCGGAGGCGCTGGCGGTGACGACGCTTCCCTCACTGATGCGCGAGTATACGCTGAGCGAGATCGCGACGATGACGCGAGCGGCCCCGGCCAAGTTGCTCGGCTTACCCGACCGCGGCCATCTTGGCGCAGGCGCCCGCGCCGATGTCGCGCTCTATCGCCCCGGCAAGGATATCGCGCAAATGTTCCGCGCGGCGGCTCGCGTCTACAAGGACGGCGAACTCGTGGTGCGCGACGGCGAGGTGATGCGCCACCGCTATGGCCGCGCGCTGCATGTGACGCCTGTTGCCGAGGCCTCGATGCAGCGGCGGATGACGGAGTATTACGACACGCGTTACGGTCTACCGTCTGATTTCATGCGCGTGCCCGACGACGCCATCGGGCGGCCGCAACCCTTCGAGACCGTTGCATGCGCGCGCTGACCGTCAATGGCGTGGCCGTCGACGACACATTCGCGGAAGCTTTCGACATGCGCGCGACCGCAATCGTCATCACCGCGCCGACCGCGCGTTGGGCGGCGCAGGCGGCCACGACGATGACGGGTTTCGCGACCTCGGTGATCGGGTGCGGCTGCGAGGCGGCAGTCGAGAGCGTCCGGTCGCCGCGACAAACGTCGGACGGACGGCCCGGCGTGCGGGTGCTCATGTTTGCGATCTCGACTGCGGAACTGCAGAAGCAACTACAAAACCGCGTTGGGCAATGCGTGCTGACCAGCCCCGGCTCGGCCTGTTACGCCGGCATCGCCACCGGTGACGACAAGCTCAAGCTCGGCGACGCGATTCGTTTCTTCGGCGACGGCTGGCAGATCGCCAAGCGGCTCGGCGATCGCAGATACTGGCGCGTACCGGTGATGGACGGAGAGTTTGTCTGCGAATCGACCACCTATCTCACCAAGAAGGCGGTCGGCGGCGGCAATCTCATTGTCATGGGCGAGAGCCCGGCAAAGACGCTCGCCGCGAGCGAGGCGGCTGTGAAGGCGATGCGCAAGATCGCCGACGTCATCATGCCATTTCCGGGCGGCATTGCGCGTTCGGGGTCGAAGGTCGGCTCGAAATATAAGGGCGCGAGCGCTTCTACCAACGACCTTTATTGCCCGACGTTGAAGGGCGCGGTCGACAGCGCGCTCAGTCCCGAGATCGCCTCGGTGCTCGAGATCGTCATCGATGGCCTCACCAGCGAAGCTGTCGCTGAGGCGATGCGGGCGGGGCTTGCCGCAATCACCGAACTGGGCCCTGAGCGCGGCGCGTCGCGCGTCGGCGCGGGCAGCTACGGCGGCAAGCTCGGCAGGCACCACTATCATCTCAAGGACCTCCTCCCGTGAGTCTTTTGACCTTTTCGCTGCGCGAGGCGCCGGCCCAGCGTCTCGACCTGTCGCCATTGATCTCGCAAAATCTCGCCGGCAAGACGGTCGCGGAAATCGAACGTATCGAAGTCGGAACGACGCGCGTGCGCGTCACGGCGGGAGAGGTTTTCCGCATCCAGGGAGGTGATCCGGACACAATTCTCATCGAAGGCGGAGCTGAGCGTTTCGATCGCGTCGGCCTGGGCATGGCCTCAGGCTCCATCCGCGTCGAAGGAGATGTCGGCGTCGAAGCCGGGCGCCTGATGTCGGGCGGACAATTGACCATTCGCGGCGACGCGGGCCCGTTCGCCGGTTCTCGAATGAAGGGCGGAACGCTGCACATCGACGGCGACGCGGGCGAGCGGCTCGGAGGCCCGTTGAGCGGCGAGACGGTCGGCATGAGCGGCGGTCTCCTGCATGTGTGCGGCGACGTAGGCGCACGCGCTGGCGACCGGCTGAGGCGCGGCTTCATTCTGATCGAAGGCCGCGCAGGCGCCTACGCCGGCAGTCGAATGATCGCGGGCACCTTGGCGATCGGGGGCGAAGCGGGCGGTCTCCCCGGCTATCTGATGGGCCGAGGCACGATCCTCTTGGGGCGCGGCGCTAGGCTTTTCTCGCCGAGCTTCGGCGATTGCGGCGAACATGACCTGGTCGCGGCGCGGCTTCTGGCCGAT
>DASXXT010000056.1:0-16558 GCA_036502965.1 Roseiarcus sp.
TGGGAGGAACCAGCATTTTCGGCGGCTCCGGCACCATCTGGGGCACCGTGATCGGCCTCGTGATGATCCAGCTCCTCAAGAACGGGCTGGCGTTGACTGGCGTCAAGGGCGACGCGACAATCGTCGTCATTGGCGTCGCGCTCATTCTTTCGGTGTTGATCGCAAGTTCCCTCCAGCGCCGCCGCGACTGAGCGCGCGCCTTCGGAGGGCCAACGCCGCCGCTGGCGGCATCTAGGGAGGAGTCGAAAATGAAGGCGAGTTTACTGGGTGCGACAGCGGCAGCGATGTTCGCGCTGTCGTTCGCGGCCGGCGGGGCAAGCGCCGCCGGCAAATGGGACGGCGCCGACGAGCTACCGACGAGTCCGCTCGCCTGCGGCGCGAGCGGCGCGGCAGCGCCAGCGGCGGCCAAACCTTATGACGGCGGGCAGCCGACCAATCCGGCTGACAAGGCCGGCAAGGAAATTACCCTCGTTGATGTGCCGAAGCTGATCGGTATCGGCTATTTCAACGCCACGTCCAAAGGCATGCAGGACGCGGCCAAGGAACTCGGCAACATCAAGGTTACGACCGACGGGCCGACCGAAGCCAAAATCGACGAGCAGATCAAGTTCATCGACAATTACATCACCCGCGGCGTCGACGGCGTGCTGTTCGCCGCCAACGATCCGGTCGCCATCGCTCCGGTCCTCAAGAAGGCTTTGTCCAAGGGCATCCACGTCGTCGGCTACGACGCCAACTCCACTCCCGACGCGCGCGAATGGTTCGTCAACCAGGCCGAGTTCAACGGCATCGGCAAGTCCATGATGGACTCGATGGCCAAGGAGATCGGCGAGGACGGCAGTTTCGCCATCGTGACTTCGACCTTCACCACGCCCAATCAGGCCCGCTGGATCGCCGAGATGCAGGCCTATACGGAAAAATGCCATCCGAAGATGCAGTGGCTGGAGACGGTCGAGGCGCAGGAGGACAACAATCTGTCGTTCAACCAGGCCACGACGCTCATCAACAAATACGGCGACAAGCTGAAGGGCCTCTTCGGCATGACTTCGGTGGCGACGCCGGCTTCAGCCGAAGCGGTCACCAAGGCCGGCCAATGCGGCAAGATCGCCGTCGTCGGCCTGGCGACCCCGAACGCGATGAAGCCCTACCTCAAGACCGACTGCGTCAAGACGGTGGTCTTGTGGAATCCGATCGATCTCGGCTACGCCGCGACTTACGTCATCCGTGCAGTCGCCGACGGCAAGCTGAAACCCGGCGGCGCCTCGGTCCAGGCCGGCAAGCTCGGTAAGCTCAACGTTGTCAACGGCAGCGAGATCCTGCTTGGGCCGCCCTTCATTTACACCAAGGAGAACATCGACAAGTTCGACTTCTAATGCCGTCCTCTCTCCCCGCAACGCAATGCGGGGAGAGCCACTCTTTGCGGTGTAGACCACGACGATGAGGAGATCGGAGGCCGGGGCCCAATGCAGCGCTATGCCTTCAAAATGTTCCTCAACCCAGGCGAGGCGCACGAATATCGGCGCCGGCACGACGCGATCTGGCCGGAGTTGCAGACGCTGCTCCGCGAATCAGGAGTCAGGAACTATTCGATTTTTCTCGACCCCGACACCAACACGCTTTTCGCCTACCTCGAGCGCACCGACGACCACCGCATGAGCGAGGTGACGAAGGATTCGGTCATGCGGCGCTGGTGGGCACACATGAAAGACATCATGGCTGCCAACCCCGACGGCAGCCCGGCCACCACGCCCTTAGTCGAGATGTTCCATCTGGAATGAACGGGGACGCAGGCATGAACGGCTGCGTCGCGGTCTTCGACATCGGCAAGACCAACATGAAAGTCGTCGTGTTCGACGCCGCCGGCCAGGTCGTGGCCGAGCGCGGCCATCCCAATGGATCGCTCTTGCCAGACGCGCGCTGGCCATACAAGCGGCTTTACACCGAGGGCGCCTGGACGTTCCTGATCGGCGCGCTCAAGGAGCTCGGCGCGCGTTTTCCCATCGAGGCGATTTCCATCTCGGCGCACGGCGCGGCGGGCGTGCTGGTCGGGGACAAGGACGACGCGCTGCCCGCTGTAGACTATGAATTCGACATCGACGGCGCGATCGCTGCGGAATACGACAAGGTTCGGCCGCTGTTCGAGGAGACGCTGTCGCCAAACCTGCCGCGCGGGCTTAATCTCGGGCGTCAGGTCTACTATCTTCAGCGCCGATTCCCGACCGAGTTCGCAGCCGCGCGCGCGTTCCTGGGCTATCCGCAATACTGGTCATGGCGCCTGAGCGGCGTTGCGGCGACTGAGTTCACCTCCGTCGGCTCGCACACCGACCTGTGGCGCCCGAAGGAGGGCGACCTCTCGAGCATGGTCGACAGGCTCGGCTGGCGACGGCTGTTCCCGCCGCTGCGCAAGGCTTGGGACACGCTCGGAACGCTCAAGCCCGAAATCGCCGCGGATACCGGCCTCGCGCCCGATGTGCGCATCGTCTGCGGCGCGCACGATTCGAACGCCTCCCTCGTGCCGCATCTCCTGTCGCGGCGCGAGCCGTTCACTGTGATCTCGACCGGCACTTGGGTCATTGTCATGGCGGTCGGCGGCAAGGGGCGTCTCGACCCAAAAGCCGACATGCTGGCCAACGTCGACGTGCGGGGAGAGCCGGTGCCAACGGCGCGCTTCATGGGGGGGCGCGAGTTTGGGGTCCTGGCTGGCGACACGGCCGCCGACGCTGAAGAAGCCGACCTCACCCGCGTGATCGCCTCCGGCGCGCTCGCTTTGCCCGCATTCTCCGACCAGGGGGGCCCGTTCGCCTCGCGCAAAGGCGTCATCGAGGGCGAAACGCCAACGACGCCAAAGGCGCGCGCTGCCCTCGCGACCCTCTATGCCGCTTTGGTGACCGCGCACGTCATCGAGCGGCTCGAAGCGCCGGGCGACCTCATCGTCGAAGGCGGATTCACCCGTTCGCCCGCCTTTGCCGCCGTGCTCGCACGCCTGATGCCGGGACGAAAGGTTATGGTCGCGCCGATGAGCGCGGGCGCTGCAGCGGGCGCGGCGATGCTCGCCCATTGGAGCGAGCCCCATCCACCGCCGCGGCTCGAGCCGGCGCGCGCGTGGGACCTGCCGGGGCTCGATGCATATCGGAATCAGTGGGAGCGGGCGCTTTAAAGCAGATTGCAGCTCTGTCGAATCACTTTGTAGACGCGGTCATTGACCGCGTCGCCGCGCTCAGCGAGCGCGGCTATAATCGGCCGCGTCGATCCAAATGCAATCTGCTTTCGGCGACCGCGGCCGCCGACCGAGGCGCCATCACGCAACCTTCCGGCTGCGATCTCGTTTCGCATCGAGGCAGGCGCACGGAGCGGGAATCATGTCGGCAACATCCACGCATCCATCGGGAGAGGTTTCGACCCTTATTCCGGCTCGGCTGGAGCGTCTGCCCTGGGGCCGTTTTCACGTCTTGGTCATTGCCGCGCTGGGGATCACCTGGATCCTCGACGGGCTCGAAGTCACGCTGGCCGGGTCGGTCGCGGCGGCGTTGAAGGAAAGCCCGGCGCTTCGTTTCTCGGATTCCGAGGTCGGGTTGGCCGGCAGCGCCTACCTTCTCGGCGCGGTCGTCGGGGCGTTGTTTTTCGGTTGGCTGACCGACCGGCTTGGGCGCAAAAAGCTGTTCTTCACCACCATCGTCGTCTACCTCGTCGCGACCGCCCTCACCGGGCTCGCCTGGAACGGCTTCACCTTCTTCCTGTTTCGCTTCTTCACCGGCTGCGGCATCGGCGGCGAGTATTCCGCCATCAACTCGACCATCCAGGAATTGGTCCCGGCGCGCTTCCGCGGTCACATCGACCTCATGATCAACGGCAGCTTCTGGGTTGGGGCGGCGCTCGGGGCCTTGGTCGCGGTGGCGCTGCTCAATCCGGCGCTCATCCCTTCGGAGTTCGGATGGCGGCTAGCGTTCCTGACTGGCGCTTTTCTCGGCCTCGTCGTCTTTTTCATGCGCATGTGGATTCCCGAGAGCCCGCGCTGGCTTGCGATCCACGGGCGGGAGAAGAAGGGTGAGGCCGTCGTCGAGGGAATCGAAAACCGATTTCGCGAAGAGGGCGTCGAGCTCAAGCCGGTTCCCCCCGACGCGGCCATCCGCTTGCGCTCGCGTGACCACACGCCGCTTGCCGAAGTGTTCGACACGCTGATCAACCGCCATCGCGTGCAAACCTTCGTCGGTCTCACGCTGATGGCGGCGCAGGCGTTCTTTTACAACGCCATCTTTTTCACCTATGCGCTCGTGTTGACGAAATTCTACTCGGTCGGCGCGGGCGCGGTCGGCTGGTACATCCTGCCCTTTGCGCTCAGCAATTTCCTTGGGCCGGTCGTTCTCGGGCGCCTGTTCGACACGCTCGGGCGCCGTGTCATGATCACGCTGACCTATGGTCTCTCCGGCCTGCTCATGATCGCGGTCGCCATCGCCTTCCAGCAGGATCTCATGTCGGCGGCCAGCCAGACGATCGGGTGGATGATCGTGTTCTTCATCGCTTCCCCTGCGGCGAGCGCGGCCTATCTCACAGTCAGCGAGACGTTCCCGATAGAAATTCGCGCGATGACGATCGCGATCTTTTACGCCATCGGCACCGGGATCGGAGGCGTCGCTGCGCCGCTGGTTTTCGGCAAGCTGATCGAAAGCGGGTCGCGGCAGAGCATCTTTGGCGGCTATGTTTTCGCCGCGCTGCTGATGTTCGCCGCCGCCTTTGTGGCCGCGCGCTACGCCGTCAACGCTGAGCGCAAGCCGCTGGAGCAGGTCGCGGCGCCGCTGTCCGCGGTGGGGTAGGCCCGCCGGCACGGGACGGAGAGGGAGGGCGAATAACCTCCCCCTCCGATCCGTCTCTTCACGTGCGTGGCCGCTTGTCTAGCCAACGTCCTCAATGATCTCTACGACCTGACGGGTAGCAGGATCGACGATCACAATCTCATCGCCGAGGACGATGTAGTCGTACCCTCTAAACTCCGGCACAAGCTCCACGATCGTCGGCGGCAGCGGATTGACGCCCACATCCGTGGGCAGGCTGGCGCCGATGTTCACTTCATTGATGTTGATGCTTGGAGAGCTTTGGGTGTTCCCGGACGCTCTCAACGTCTGGGCGACCTGCGCTGCCTTGTCTCGCGGAAGATTGGTTTTGCCCATTGTCTGGACATTCTGCCCGGTTATCTGCCTTCCGCTCTGGCCGGTCTGCGGCGAGGTTTGGCGATTTTGCATGCCAGTTTCCGCCTGGCCCGCGCGATTGGCCGCCGGGCCGGTTTGCTCGGCGCGCCCGCTGTTCTCGGCCTGCCCTTTGTGTTGTTGTTGCGCGGCCTTGCCGCCTTGCTCCTTCGGCTCAACCCGTCGCTCCTGGGCTGGCGAGCCCGTTTGGCCCTGTTCCATCTTCCCGGGCTGCGCACGGTTCGCAGGCTCTTGCATCTGGGCGGATTCGCCCTTCATCATCGGCTTGCCAGCTTGCTCGGGCTTGCCGGCTTGCTCGCGCCCACCTTGAGCCGGTTCCGCGCCCATTCGGGAGCGATCCGTTTGAGCCTGTGCTCCCGGTTCGCCTGCTCGCTCGCCCATCTGGCCCTGGCCCGTCTGACGGTGCTGGCCCCTCTCCATGCCCGCAGGCGCTTGCTTGCCTTGCTGCGTTTCCTGCGCAAAAGCGACCGGAATCGCAAAAGCGGTCGCGAGGGCCGCCGCGCCGACGGTTCCAATCCACGTCCTTCTCATGATGCTTCTCCGTGAGTTTGCTATTAAGGACTCGTCCCCGCCTTGCAAGCAAACGTTCGCGGCCGCCAAAGGTTCCTTTGCCGCTTCTTGGGTGGCTGGGGCAAAAAGCACCCAATTCGTTTATGAGCCATCAGCCCGCTGCTGGACGAAACCAGAACTCTATTGTTGGCATTGTTACCCGAGCTTCCGCGACTACGCTGTCCCATCGGCGCTAAGAGTTTGATACTTGGGTCGGTCCTTGACGGGATCGCAAGTATTGAATCAGCGCCGCGGCGAGCGGGAAAGCGGCCAGGGCCATTGCGCGCGGCGCCAAGCCTCGCAGGGACTCGATTCAGCGCGGTCGACCACCTGAATGGAGTCCTGCACGCCTAGCCTGAGAGCCGTTCCTGGCGGTCCGGCCGTCAATCAGAAATATAATTCATTTGGTTGTGAAATTTATTACATTGTGCTATAAGCTGACCACTGGTCGGATCGAACCCGCGCGTCCGGAGGCGTGTAGCGCGGACGCAATAGAGAGGGTGAGGGTCTTACGCGCAAGTTATGGACAATGACGGAATTTTTTCTTACTTGGATTCGCCGTAACGCTTTGAAAAGCCCCGATTCGGACGAATAAAACCAAGAAATCCAAGTCATTTTTTCTTGGATTAATTTGGTTTTGCTTGGATTTGTTTGACGCTGACCAGCGCGACGGCCGCTCAGAGGTTCATCTGCGTCTGCACGATCAGCGCGACCAGCTTCTCCTGTTCGGTTGCGATGAGCGTTTGCCAAACCTGAGTCCTCTTGCCGCGATGGATGAGTGTCGTGCGGCCGATCACGGTCGACCCGGCCGGCGCGGGAGCGACGAAATTGGTCTTGCTCTCAATCGTCGCCGTTCCCTTGGCCTCGGCGGGGAGATTGATGAAGGCGGCGGCGCCGCCCAGCGTGTCGGCGAAACTCATGATCGCCCCGCCATGGGCGATCCCGCCGATCGTGCACAGGTCCGGCCGGATCAGCATCCGCGCGGCGAGGGCGTCCGCCTCCGCGCTGATAAATTCGATCCCGAGCAGTTGGGCGAACGGCAGTGGATTGGCGTTGATACGGTCGATCAGCGACATGCGCCTCCTGCCCGAGCGGTGGCGGTTTGTTGCGTCTCGGCATAGCATCGCCACTGAGGCAACGCCACAAAGGGGTTGGGATGCGCGACGCTGACGCCGGAGAGCGGGTCATCGGGTTGGCGAAGGAGAGAAGCCATGGTTCGCAGTCGGGTTCTTCTGAGCGCAGTCGTTGCGGCGCTTGCGGTCGGGCTGGCCGGTTGTGATGAGACCGGCGTCTATTCGAGCACGGGCTACGTTGCGCCGTTCTATGCCGGTGGCTATTACGGCGCGCCCTATTATGGCGGCGGCTACTACGGCGGCGGTTACTATGGCGGGTATGGCTGGCGCGGCGGGGTGTATCGGCGCGCGGGCTATTACAATCGTGGCTTTTACGGCGGCGGCTATCGTGGCGGTTACCACGGCGGTTTCCGTAGCGCCAGCTTCCATGGCGGCGGCTACCATGGCGGCTATCGCGGCGGCTACCATGGTGGCGGCGGATTCCGACACCGCTAGGTGGATCGCGCGCTCTGGAACGCGCGGGACGCGTCCGCGCCTGGTCTGATGGAGTGGCGCACCGGACGGAGGCGGCCGCGCCGGCTCCGGAATGCCGGGGGCAGGCGCCGAGACGACGATCTGTCCGCTTTGCTCCAGCCCCTCTGGCGGCGGGGGGGCGTTCAGAGCCCTTCGAACAGCGCTGTCGACAAATAGCGCTCGGCGAAGGACGGGATGATGATCACGATCGTCTTGTCCGCGTTTTCCGGGCGACGGCCGACGTCGATCGCCGCGGCGACGGCGGCGCCCGAGGAGATGCCGACCGGAATTCCTTCAATGCGCGCCACCAGTCGCGCAGTGTCGAAGGCGGTCTGGTTGCCGACGACGACGATCTCGTCGATCACGCTGCGATCGAGAATGGCGGGAATGAAGCCGGCGCCGATCCCTTGAATCTTGTGTGGGCCGGGCGCTCCGCCGGAGAGAACGGCCGAATCCTCCGGTTCGACCGCGACCATCCGTACACTCGGCTTGCGCGCCTTCAGAACCTCGCCGACCCCGGTGATCGTCCCGCCCGTGCCGACGCCGGAGACGACAATGTCGACCTCGCCGTTCGTGTCGTTCCAGATCTCCTCCGCCGTCGTGCGGCGGTGAATCTCCGGGTTGGCGGGGTTTTCGAACTGCTGGGGCATGACGGCGCCCGGCGTCGCCGCGATGATTTCATGCGCCTTGGCGATTGCGCCTTTCATGCCCTGCGCGGCAGGAGTGAGAACCAATTCGGCCCCAAGCAAGGCCAGCATCTTGCGGCGCTCGACGGACATCGATTCGGGCATCACCAGAATCAGCCGATAGCTGCGCGCCGCCGCGACGAAGGCGAGCGCGATTCCGGTGTTGCCGGAGGTCGGCTCGACCAGCATGCCGCGCCCGGGCGTGATCTTGCCCTGCGCCTCGAGGGCATCGATCATCGAAACGCCGATGCGGTCCTTGACGCTGGAGATCGGATTGAAGAATTCGAGCTTGGCGAGAAGATGGGCGACGGCGCCTTTCTCCTTGCCGATCCGGTCGATGCTGACGAGGGGTGTATCGCCGATCGTATCGGTGATCGACGCATAAATCCGCCCGCGGCCTGGCGTTCGCCGCGCAGCGCCTGCATCCGTCATTGGCCGCCACTCCAAAATGTCCGCCGGACCACGCCGTTAAGCGCAGCCCGACAGTAACATTTTATGCGGCACAAAACTATACAACGCCGCAAATAGCTGCGTCAGATGGCGAAATCGCCGCTGACCTTCTCGTCGTCGAGCACATGCGTCTTCTCGGCGGTCTCGCACATCTGTTCGACCGTGATCGCATCGAGATTGGCGAGAAAGGTTTCGCCCGCCCTGCGCACGGCCGGATCGATCACCCGCTCGAGCAGCACCGAGTTCGCGCCGAGATCTTCGGGATCGGCAGTGCTTAACGACATCGCGGTGCGCACGATCTCGCCCACAGTGATGCGCCGGCGCTCGCGCGCCAGCTCGTAGCCGCCTCGCGGCCCGCGCACGCCCTTGAGGATCTTGGCGTGGACAAGGCCCTGGAGCAATGTCTCCAGATGACGGGGCGGCAATTTGTGACGCGCGGCCAAAGATTTGGCCGCAACCGGCGCCGAGCGCGAATGCAACGCGACATCGACAACGGCGGCGATAGCAAGAACGCTCCGTCGCGACAATAAGTTCATTTCCTACCTCCTACGATGAGCGCCCGGTGGAACCGAATCCATTTGAGCCACGGACGCTCGAAGTGAGACGCTCGCTCGAAATAAGAGCTGCACGTTCCACAGAGCAAACGACGAGTTGCGCTATTCGCGCGCCACGCCGAACGACAAAGGGCTTGTCCCCAAAATTGACGAGAATGACACCAATTTCGCCGCGATAGTCAGCGTCGATGGTCCCCGGAGTGTTGAGGACCGTCACCCCATCCTTCAGAGCCAACCCTGATCGGGGCCGGATCTGTGCTTCAAATCCCTTTGGCAACTCGATCGCCATCCCGGTCGCGATCAACGCCCGCGACCCAGGGGCCAGGACAACCTCTTCGCCCGCCGGAAGAGCCGCCACGAGATCCATCCCGGAGGCATCCTCACTCTCATAGGCCGGCAATTGCAACCCCTCACCATGTGGTAATCGATGGTAACCAATCGTGATCATTGTCGCTTCGCCAATTCAACCGCGAGGCGCCGAATAATGCCGTCTGCAACTTCGGCTTTGGTCATCGGCGGCCACGGTTCGACGCCGCGCGCATCGATCACCTGGACCTGATTGGTTTCACCGCCAAATGTCGATGTGCCTTCCGCGACACTATTGGCGATGATCAGATCACAACCCTTGCCTTGTAATTTGGCAATGGCGTTCGCCGTAATATTCTCGGTTTCGGCCGCGAAACCAATTACAACCGCGGGCCGCATTGTGGTTTTCTTTGCGACCTCGGCAAGTATATCGGGGTTCTCAACCAGGCGGAGAGTTGGAGACTCTTTGGCGTCCTTTTTCATCTTTTGACGGGTGACGTTTTCCGGGCGCCAATCGGCGACCGCCGCCGCAGCAATGAACGCGTCGGCGGGCAGTGCGGCCTCGACCGCTTCCCGCATATCGCGCGCCGAACCGACGTGAACGACCTCGGCGTCGGCTGGATCAGACAGCCCGACGGGGCCGGTAACCAGTGTCACCCTTGCACCAGCGCCGATAGCAGCTTGCGCAATTGCATGTCCTTGGCGTCCCGAAGACCGGTTTCCGAGGAACCGGACCGGGTCAATCGGCTCGTAGGTTGGACCCGAAGTGACAATCACATGCCGTCCGCCGAGCGGACCCGAATCACGTGGCGGAGCTTGGAGCGGATAACTGGACGCCGCTTCGGCAGCCAACGCCTGCTCTATCGCCTCGACGATCGCCGCTGGCTCGGCCATGCGGCCAGGACCAAATTCGCCGCACGCCATCGGCCCTGATTCGGGACCGACGAACAGAACGCCGTCGTCCTTAAGCCGGTTGAGATTGCGGCAGGTCGCCGGGTGCAGCCACATTCTGACATTCATCGCCGGGGCTGCGAGCACACGTTTGTCGGTCGCGAGCAACACGGTGGTCGCCATATCGTCAGCAAGACCGGCGGCCATACGGGCCAGAATATTCGCGCTCGCCGGGGCAATCACGATGAGGTCGGCGGCGCGCGACAATTCGATATGGCCGATCGCCGCTTCGTCTGTCAGGCTGAACAGATCGTCGCGGACGGGCTCCCCGCTGAGGGTCGCCGCGGAAAGAGGGGAAATGAATTGGCGGGCGGCGCAAGTCATGACGACGCGAACCGTCACGCCCCTTTCTTTGAGCCGCCGAATCAACTCTAGCGACTTGTAGGCTGCGATTCCTCCACTTATGATCAGGAGGATACGCGCGCGCGACAGCGGGATGCTACTCATTCGCGATGGCCTAAGTCAGTGTGCCGCCTGCGTCAGCCTCTGACGCAGAGGGAATTGAGGAAACGATGCGTGAAACGTCCATTCGCGTTTTCATCCCGCTTGGCCGGCCCGTTTGCGTTAGCGGCTCCTTTAATGCCACCAATGATGTAAGAGGAATGCCACGAACGTTAAGGAAGCTGCAACTATCACAATTGTGGTATTGGCGGCGCGCGGATGTAGAGAGCGGTTCAGGGATCCTCCCGCGATTGCGGCCTCGAGGCGGCCGGCGATTTCCTACTGCCCCGCTGACGACCGTAGTTCGCGCTCATCTATAGAAGCCGCGCGCCGCGCAAAGGCTCGCAGCCCTACCGGACCCACCGGTACGCCGCCATGCACAGGACCGCTAACAAAAACCCCGTCAAAACAAAGACAAACCCTAACCGGAGGGTGAGTTCGGGAACGATTTTCGCAATTTCGTGTTCGCTGTCGGCCTCGAGCCGGGTCTCGAGTCTCGTGGCGATTTGCTCCAGGCGGCGCGGCGCGTCGGCCATGAAGGCGGCGACAGAGGAAAGGATCCGACCGGCGTCTTCGATGCGCCCGATCGGGCCGAGGTTTTCCGCGATCCAGGCGCCCACCACTGGTTCGGCGGTCGACCACATATTGAGCTGAGGGTCGAGCTTTCGCGCCACCCCTTCCACGACGACCATGGTCTTTTGCAGCATCACCAGCTCGATCCTGGTGGTCATTTCGAACAAGGAGGTGATTTCGAACAGGAGCGTCAACAGCTTCGCCATCGAGATTTGATCGGCAGTGCGGGAATGGATCGGTTCGCCGATAGCGCGGAGCGCCTGGGCGAAATCTTCGACTCGATAGGCATGTGGCACGTAGCCTGCCTCGAAATGGACCTCGGCCACTCGCAGATAGTCTCGGCGGATGAATCCGTAGAGGATTTCCGCCAGGAACCGGCGCTCCTTGCGCCCGAGCCGTCCCATGATGCCGAAATCGACGGCGACGATGCGCCCCTCACTGTCGACGAAGAAATTGCCCTGGTGCATGTCGGCGTGGAAGAATCCGTCGCGCAGCGCGGTGCGCAGGAAGGTTTGAATCAAGGTCCGCGCTAGCGCGCGGGGATCAAATCCGAGCTCGGTCAGACGGTCCGGTTCGGTGAGGGGGACCCCGTCGATCCATTCCATCGTCATCACTTCGCGCGTGGTGCGGTTCCAGTCGACCACGGGCGCACGAATGTCTGGATCATCCCTGGAATTTTCTACGAATTCCGACGCCGCGGCCGCCTCGAGCCGGAAATCCATCTCCATGCGCACCGAGCGGGCGAGCGTCTCGACAACCTGGGCAAGCCGCAAGCGGCGGAACTCCAGCGCCAGGCTCTCAGCGAACCCGGCGGCGAAAGCCATGTCGGAAAGGTCGCGCGCAAATCGCCTTTCCGTGCCGGCCCGCAGCACTTTCACCGCGACTGGCCGCACGCCTTCGTCAGTTTTCACCTCAGCGCGATGGACTTGGGCGATCGAAGCGGCCGCCACGGGCTCGCCGAAACTCTCGAACAGCGATTCGATCTTCGTGCCGAAAGAGGCCTCGATGATCGCGACCGCCGTCTCCCGACTCATTGGCGCGACGCGGTCCTGCAGCCGCTCGAGCTCCAAGGCGACCTTGCCGCCGACGATGTCCGGACGCGTCGAGAGGAATTGCCCAAGCTTGACGTAAGACGGCCCCAATCGATCGATCGCCCGGGATAGGCCGGCCAGACCATCGCCGTCGCGTTTTGCAATCAAGTTGGCGAGGGCGAGCGGCAGCCTCAGCACGGGCGGCAGAGCGATTGGATCGACGCCCACAAACGCCCCTTCTCGGGCGAAGACGAAAGCGGCGCGCGTCAGCCTTAAGACGTGGCCAAGCGACGACAGGCTCGCCACAATCAGAGCTTCCAGCCGGAGTGGATCGCGACGATCCCCCCACTCAGGCGCGCAAAGTCTACGCGCGCGAACCCGGCCTCGCCGATCATCTCCGCGAATCGCTCCGGGGGCGGAAATTTGCGGATCGATTCGACAAGATAGCGATAAGCGCCACCGTCGCCGGTTACGACCCTGCCCATGGCCGGAATGGCGGCAAAGGAATAAGCGTCGTAGATTCGGTCCATTACGGGCAAATCGACACGGGAGAATTCGAGGCACAAGAAACGCCCGCCGCGCTTCAACACGCGATAGGCTTCTTTCAGGGCGTCCTCGATCCGCGGCACGTTGCGGATGCCGAATGCGATCGTATAGGCGTCAAAACGCGCGTCGGGCAGCGGCAGCGCCTCGGCGTTGCCTTCGATGAACGTCAGACGCTTAGACAAAGCGCGCCTCGCCGCCCGCTTTTCCCCCACGCGCAGCATGTCGCCGTTGACGTCGACGACCGTCACCTCAGTCAGCGGGCCGCCGGCCTTCGCCACACGGAAGGCGACGTCACCGGTGCCTCCCGCGACGTCGACGTGAGCGAACGGACGACTCAGCGACGGGCGGACCTTGGCGACGAAAGCATCCTTCCATGCCCGGTGCAGTCCGAACGACATCAAGTCGTTCATCAGGTCATATCGACCCGCGACACTCCGGAACACGTCATTCACTAGGCTCTGTTTTTCGTCCACCCGAACGGTGCGTCGGCCGAAGTGCGTTTGATCGCGCGCCGCGGGCATCAGGACTCTCCATGAAACTGCCAAAACCTTAGCGCGCCAGGCCCATAGCGTACACCGGCGCCGGTCAGTCCAGGCGCATCGGGATTCCCGCCTCGGCCATGCGGGCCTTCGCCTGCCGAATGGTAAATTCCCCGAAATGGAAGATCGACGCCGCGAGCACCGCGCTGGCGCGCCCTTCTCGCACGCCCGCGACGAGGTGGTCGAGATCGCCGGCGCCGCCGGAAGCGATGACCGGAATGGCGACGGCGTCGGCGACTGCACGGGTTAGCTCGAGATCGAAGCCCTGCTTCGATCCGTCGCGATCCATCGAGGTCAAAAGGATCTCACCCGCGCCGAGAGCGGCGACTTCGCGCGCATAGCCGATCGCCTCGATGCCGGTCGCCCGCCGCCCGCCATGGGTGAAGATTTCCCAGCGCAGCGCCCCGCCGGGCGCCGAGACTCGCTTGGCGTCGACGGCGACGACGACGCACTGCGCGCCGAACTTCTCAGCCGCTTGGCGCACGATGTCCCGGTCGGCGACCGCTGCTGAATTGATCGAGGCCTTGTCCGCGCCCGCGAGCAGCAGCCTACGGATGTCTTCGGTGCTGCGGACGCCGCCCCCGACCGTCAGCGGCATGAAGCAGACCTCGGCCGTGCGCCTGACCACGTCGAGTAGAATGCCGCGATCTTCGTGGCTTGCGGTGATGTCCAGGAAACACAGTTCGTCCGCGCCGGCTCGGTCGTAGGCAACCGCGATCTCCACCGGATCGCCGGCGTCGCGCAGGTTGATGAAGTTGACGCCTTTGACGACGCGCCCGTCCTTGACGTCGAGACAGGGGATGACCCGCGCCTTCAAGGTCACTGCGACAACCCTGCGGGTCGTTCCGCTCGCCCGCCGGCGTGAAGAAGGGTCAGCGCCGCGCGCGGATCAAGCCGCCCATCATAAAGCGCGCGTCCGACGATCGCGCCGGCCAGACGGGCGCAATCCGGCTCGGTCAGCCGTTGGATGTCAGCAATCGATGCGAGGCCGCCCGAGGCGATGACCGGAATGTCGAGCTTATCGGCGAGCGCGATTGTGCTTTCGAGGTTGAGGCCGGCGAGCGCGCCGTCACGCGCGATGTCAGTGTAGATGATCGCCGCGACCCCCGCGTCCTGGAACCGGCGCGCGAGATCGAGAGCGGACACGTCCGAGGTCTTCGCCCATCCTTCGATGGCGACGACGCCATCGCGGGCGTCGACCCCGACGGCGATCCGGCCGGGATAGAGGCGCGCCGCCTCGCGCACGAAATCTGGATCGCCGACCGCCGCGGTTCCAATGATGACCCGGGTCACGCCGCTGTCCAGCCAGCCGCGCACGGTCTTCATGTCGCGAATTCCGCCGCCGAGCTGCAGCTTCACGGTGAGCCCGGCAAGAATGTCTCGAACGGCCTCGGCGTTCATAGGCTTGCCGGCGAACGCCCCGTCGAGATCGACGACATGCAGATAATCGAACCCTTGCCCGACGAACGCCCTGGCCTGAGCGGCGGGATCGGCGTTGAAGATCGTCGCCCGTGTCATGTCGCCCTGGACGAGCCGAACGCACTGGCCGTCTTTGAGATCGATGGCGGGAAATAGGATCACGGGCGCCACTTGAGGAAATTGGCGATCAGCTTGAGCCCGAGCGTTTGGCTCTTTTCGGGGTGAAACTGCGTGCCCGCGATGTTGTCGCGGGCGACGATCGCCGTCACCGGGCCGCCGTAATCGGCGGTCGCCACCAGGTCGTCGGCGTCATCCGCGTACAATTGATAGGAGTGCACGAAATAGGCGTGCAGCCCGCTCTCGCCTGTGCTCACGCCCTCTAAAAGCGCATGGCTCCGCCGCACATCGAGGGTGTTCCAACCCATATGGGGAATCTTCAGCGCCGGATCGCGTGGCTTGATCGCCGCGACGTCGCCCGCAATCCAGTTCAAGCCGTCAACCACCTCATGTTCGAGGCCGCGCGTGGCCATGAGTTGCGCGCCGACGCAAATGCCGAGGAACGGCCGGCCTCGTTGGCGCACTGCCTCCTCCATCGCCTCAACCATGCCCGAAAGGCCGTCGAGCCCCCGGCGGCAGTCCGCAAACGCGCCGACGCCCGGAAGCACGATATGGTCGGCGGCGAGCACATCCTCAGGCCGCGCGGTGACCTTCACCTCGCGGCTCAAGCCGGCCTCGCGCCCGGCGCGCTCGAAGGCCTTCTGCGCCGAGTGCAGATTGCCGGAGCCGTAGTCGATGATGGCGACGACGCTCATGGCATCCTAAAGCGCGCCCTTGGTCGATGGCACGCGCTCGGCCTGACGGGAATCGATGGCAATCGCGCCGCGAAGCGCGCGAGCGACTCCCTTGAAGCACGATTCGGCGATGTGATGGCTGTTCGAGCCGTAAAGCGTCTCGATGTGCAGCGTGATGCCTGCGTTGCCGGCGAAGGCCTGGAAGAACTCGCGCACCAGTTGAGTGTCAAAAGCGCCGATCTTCTCGGTCGGAAATTCGGTCCGGAAGACAAGAAACGGCCGGCCCGACACGTCGAGCGCGACGCGGGTCAGGGTTTCGTCCATTGGCAGCAGGCAGTCGGCGTAGCGCGTCAAGCCTCGCTTGTCGCCAAGCGCCTTCGCCAGCGCCTGACCGAGCGCGATGCCCACGTCCTCGACCGTATGATGATCGTCGATATGGCGGTCGCCCTCGGCCCGGATTTTGATGTCGACAAGGGAATGGCGCGACAGTTGATCGAGCATATGATCGAAGAAACCAATGCCGGTTGTAACATCGGCAAGGCCCGACCCATCGAGGTCGAGGCCGACCTCGATGCTCGTTTCCTTCGTCTTGCGTGTGATTGCGCCCTTGCGCATGGCGATTTGGAAGCCTTAAGCTGGTTTGCGCGGGGGTGATAGCAAGACGCGCGGCGCTTGGCCACCTGAGGCTTCGGCGACACGGGCGCCGCCTCCAGGTTGCGCGGGTTTCGCAACCAGGCAAGATTCAATTAGTAAGAGCGCAAACGACGTCCGGTGGGAAATCCACCGGGCTGCCACAGGGATATCAGAACCATGAATGTGAGACCGACAAAATTCGGCATAGGTCAAAGCGTCAAGCGCGTCGAAGACATTCGATTCGTCAGCGGGAGAGGCAACTACGCCTCCGACGCGGTTGATAAGGCTGAACTCAAGGCGGT
>DASXXT010000057.1:0-16001 GCA_036502965.1 Roseiarcus sp.
GTCCGGCCGACGTGAGGACGGCGCGCACCGCGCCGTCCTCAGCTTCGACCCCGACGATCGCGACTCCTTCCCTGATCGTGACGCCTTTCATCCGCGCGCCCTTGGCCAGGGCGGCTGCGATGTCCGACGGCGACGCCTGCCCGTCGGTCGGTAGGAACGCGGCACCCACGACATCGTCGATCTGCATCAGCGGCCAGAGGTCCTGCGCCTCCTTCGCCGACAGAAGCTGCATTTCGAGCCCGAAGGAGCGCGCCGTCGTCGCCTGGCGCTTCACCTCGGTCCATCGCTCGGCATTGCAGGCCAAACGCAGGCCGCCGTTGCGCTTCCAGCCGGTCGCCTGGCCCGTCTCGGCACCGATGCGGTCGTATAGGGCGACGGAATAGCCGAGCAGCTGGGTGATGTTGGCCGAGGACCGGAGCTGTCCGACAAGCCCCGCTGCGTGCCAGGTCGAGCCAGACGTCAGCTTGCCCCGCTCAATGAGCAGCACGTCGGTGAGCCCCATGGCGCCCAGATGATAGGCGACGGACGAGCCGACGATTCCTCCGCCGACAATAACGATCCTGGCCGATGTCGGCAGTTCGGTCTGGCTCACGTCGGCATGTCCTCGAAGGCGACGTAAGCGAAGTTGAACCGCCGGAGATTGTCCGACGTATAGGCGCGATAGTCGAAGTCGATTCCGCTCGTCTGTTCGGAGACCATGCTCCAAAGCGTTTCGCGCAAGAGCGACGCCGCCGTCATCGCCGCCATGCGACGACGCAAATCGCGATCAACCGGGCGCTCGAAATAGAGCTCCAGCATGTGTTCGGCCGCCTCGAGGGACGCTCCGCTGTTCGAGGCGAGGCCCCCGATGTCGAACAGCGGCGAGTTGAAGCCGGCGTATTCCCAATCGACCAGCCACAGCCGCTCGCCGTCGTCGAGCAGATTGCTGGCGAGCATGTCGTTGTGGCCGAAGACGATGTCAACCGGTCCTACCGCCTGTTCCAGGCGCTCCGCCATCTTCGCGAAGGCCGGCAGGGCGGAGGCATGCGGACTATGCAACTCCCGCAGCACACGGTCGTAGTGGCGCGCGACCTGAAACACCCAGAACAGAGGCGTCGGCCCTGAGAAATGCCGCGGGATATCGCGATGCGCACGCCTGATCAGATCGATGAGGCGGGCGTGATTCTCCGGGGACCGCACGTCTTCGTCCGTCAAGGTCCGTCCGTCGATGAAATCGATGACCAGCGCGTTGGCGTCCGCGTAGTGCACGCGCGGCGAAACGCCGGCGGCATGAGCCGCGCGACTTGCGGTGGATTCCGTCGTGCGCACGATATTATGCGCCGGGATGTCGCCGCCGACGCGCACCATGTAGCGCTTGCCGCCGTCCTCGACGAGAAAGTTATCGTTGGTCAGGCCGCCGGCGAGCGGAACGGGAAACACGCGGGAACCCCAACAGGGCAGCGTGGCCGCTAAATGGAGTGGATCCTGCCGGGCCATCGACGCCCCCAGTCGCTGGCGAATCAGAGCCTGCCGTCGAGCGCCGCCACAAACACCTGCCTGGCCGCCGCGCGGTCGAACTTGACCGGATTGCCGCCTGCGGTCGGATCGACTTCGGCGGCGGGGGCGATCTCGTCGATCCGCGCGCCGTCGACCTTGAGACCGGCTAACGTATGGGGAACGCCCACCTCTTCGCGCAGGCGCAGGACCCAATCGATGACGCCAGCTGTGCTGTGCGCCTTGAGCCCGAGCCACATCGCCAGCCGCACCATGCGTTCGTCGATGGCCTTGGCGTTGAAGGCAAGGACGTAGGGCATGAACACGGCGTTCGTCATGCCGTGATGCGTATTGTAGAGCGCTCCGACGGGATGCGAGAGCGCGTGAATGCCGCCAAGCCCTTTCTGGAAGGCCGTGGCGCCCATCGCGGCCGCCGACATCATCTGCGCGCGCGCTTCGATGTCAGCCCCGTCGACGACGACCCGCGCCAGGTTCTCCTTGACTAGGCGCATGCCCTCGACCGCGATCCCCTCGGCCATCGGGTGATAACCTGGAGCGCAATAGGCCTCCAGGCAATGCGCAAGCGCGTCCATGCCTGTACCGGCGGTAAGAAGGGGCGGCAGGCCGACGGTCAGCTCGGGATCGCAGATCGTTATCGCCGGCATCATCTTCGGGTGAAAAATCACCTTTTTCGTATGCGACGCCGCATGCGTGATGACGCCGGCGCGACCGACTTCGGAGCCGGTTCCCGCCGTGGTGGGGACCGCCACGACCGGCGCGATGCCGGCGGCGTCGGCGCGGGTCCACCAGTCCCCAATGTCCTCGAAGTCCCACATCGGCCGGGTCTGGCCAACCATAAAGGCCACGACCTTGCCGACGTCGAGCGCTGAGCCGCCGCCGAAGGCGATGACGCCGTCATGCCCGCCCGCGCGATAGGCGGCGACTCCGGCCTCGACGTTGGCGTCCAGCGGATTGGCCTGCACCCCGCTGAAAACGCCGGCGGATCGCCCGGCGGTTTCGAGATTGGCGAGCAACGTCGCGAGCATCGGCAGGTTCCGGATGCCCGGATCGGTGACGAGCAACGGCTTGGCAATGCCCGCAACCTTGAGAGCGTCTGGCAATTCCACGATCCGGCCCGCGCCGAAACGGATCGAGGTCGGATAGTTCCAGTTGGCTTTCATCGACATTGCGGTTTCGGGTCTCCGCGGGAATTGACGCGCTCCGGCTGAACGTCAGCCGCTTGCAGACAGGCGCAGATGGTAGCTCTTGGGCCGGGTCAATGGACCATAGCCCAGCGACGAGAGCGATGCGCCGTAACCAGTCTCTTTTACGCCCGTCCAGGCCAAACCGGATCGAGATAGTCGCAGCGGTTCATATAGACCGTGCCGGTCTCAATCGCCTGGCCGATACGCTTGGCAACATCGACATCCTCGGTCCAGATTGACGCTGTGAGGCCATAGGGGCTGTCGTTCATCAGAGCGATCGCCTCTTCCTCGTCGCGGACTTTGGCGATGCCGATGACAGGGCCAAAGCTCTCCTCGCGCATCACGGTCATGGTGTGATCGACATTGGTCAGAATCTGCGGCGCTAGGTAAGGGCTGCCGGGTCGATCGCGAATGAAGGACCTGGGATCGAGATGGGGTTTGGCGCCCTTGGCGATCGCTTCCTCTGTCTGCCGACGCACAATTTCGGCAAGATTGGCGCGAGCCATTGGTCCGAGCGTCGTCTCCTGATCGAGCGGATCGCCCAGCACATACTGAGCCGTCAGCTCGACAAAGTGCTTCAAGAAGGCGTCGTAGCGGGCTTCGTGGACATAGATGCGCTCGATGCCGCAACAACATTGCCCGGAATTGAAGAAGGCGCCGTCGACAAGATTCTCAACGGCGAACCTCAAATTCGCGTCGGGCGCCACATACGCCGGATCCTTGCCGCCAAGTTCGAGGCCAAGGGTGGTGAACGTGCCGGCAGCGGCGCGCTCCATAGCACGGCCCGCCGCGACCGACCCGGTGAAGGCGACGTGATCGACGTGGCCGCCCGAGATGATCGCTTCGGTCTGGCCGTGCTCCAACACGATGTGGGTGAATAGACCCTCAGGTAGGCCGATGGAGTCGGACGCCATCTGGAACCGGTCGCCGACCAACAGGGTTTGTGCAGCCTGTTTGAGCAGCACCGCGTTTCCTGCGATCAGCGCTGGCACAATCGAGTTCACGGCCGTCAGATAGGGATAGTTCCACGGTGCGATAGTGAAAACGATACCGACCGGTTCGCGTGCGACATACCGCTCAAATGCAGGCTGCGAATCGATCGGAACCACCGGTGCGAGCGCAGTCAGCGCCACCTCGGCCATGTAGCGCGCGCGTTCCTCGACGCCGCGAAGCTCACCCTGCCCGTACCGGATCGGGCGGCCCATTTGCCAAGCCAATTCCTCCGCGATTTCAGCGCCCATGCCCTTGAGCGCGTCGACGACGCGCACGACCAGCGCAGCGCGTTCATCGAGTGGCGCGTGGCGCCAAGCCTTCTGTGCTGTAGTCGCTCTCTCGAGCATTACCTTGATCTCGGCGTCGCTCGCGGTCGGCCGATCGACATAGACCCGACCATCGACCGGCGAGATGCATTGGAGATGCCGCGTCATGAAAGTTTCCCGGATAGCCGGCGCTTGTCCCGTCCCGATTAGATGATTTCGAAATAGCGATCCATCTCCCAGTCCGTGATCGTCTTGCGGAATTCGCGCTCCTCCCATTCGCGGGTCGCGGCGTAATGATCGACGAATGCATCGCCGAACAATTCGCGCGCCGGCTTGGAAGCCTTGAGACGCTGCGCGGAATCCCAGAGGGTGCGCGGCAGCTGCCGCCTGGCCGAATGCTTCTTGGCGTAGGCGTTTCCTCCGATCGGCTTGTCGGGCTCGATGCGGTGCTCGACGCCCCAAAGGCCGGATCCGATCGCCGCAGCGAGCGAAATGTACGGATTGATGTCCGCCGCGGCGATCCGATACTCGACGCGCTGGGACTTTTCCGATCCCGCGATGACGCGCAGGGCGCAGGTGCGGTTCTCGTAGCCCCAGGTGGCGTCAGTCGGGGCCCAGAATCCCGGGATAAGCCGGGTGTAGGAATTCACCGTGCAAGCGACCATCGCGAGCAGTTCCGGCATGAGGGCCTGCTGACCGCCGATCCACCAGCGCATGACGTCGGAAACGCCGTGATCTTTGGCGGCGTCATGAAAGACCGGCTTGCGGTCCTTAATCAGCGAGCAGTGAATATGGCCAGACTGGCCGGGCCAGTCGCGCGACCATTTCGCCATGAAGGTCGCCATCCATCCGCGTCGCTGCGCCAGGACTTTCGTCATCGTCTTGAAAAGAGCCGCCTTGTCGGCGGCGGACAGCGCGCCGTCCACCTTGATCGCGGCTTCGAGCACGCCGGGGCCGGTTTCGGTGTGAAGGCCTTCCAGCTCCATCTCCATGACGCGGCATGTGTTGAGCAGCTCATGATAGAATTCGGCGTGAACGGTCGATCGCAACATCGAATAGCCGTAGAACCCGGGCGTAATGTTCCGGAGGTCGCGATAGCGCTTTTCGCGCACAGAATGCGGCGTCTCATCGAACAGGAAGAACTCGAACTCGACAGCGCTCAGGACGTCGTAGCCCATGTCTTTGGCGCGCTTCAGCACCCGGCGCAGCGTCCCACGCGGGCAGATGTCCTCGTGCGCGCCGGCAAACTCGCTGAGCACGAGCGGCAGATCGTTCTCAAACGGCAGTAGCCGCGTGGTCTGCGGCAGCAAGCGCACACCAGCGTCAGGATAAGCGGTGTGCCAGCCCGTCATCTTGACGTTGTCGTAGAGCTGGTCGTTGCTGTCCCAGCCGAGAACGACGTCGCAGAAACCGTAGCCCTTCTCCAGCGACGACAGGAACTTGTCGCGGCCCATGTATTTGCCGCGCATGACGCCGTCGACGTCGAATACGCCGACTTTGACGTAATCGAGATTCCTCTCGCGAACATAAGCCGCGAGGCCCTCTGCGGTCTTGATGTTGAGCTCGGTCATCGACAATTTTCCAGCGGCGGCGTTTCGCCACACGCGAAACCCGCGAAGGAACACCGGCAGGCGCCGAGCAGCAGACCCGCTCGGCGCCCGTTCGAACAGGTTCAGACTTCACCCACCGCCTTTTCCGCGGCCAGGATCGCCGCCTGGCGCTTGGCGATCCTGTCGCCGATCGGCGGACCCTGGAAGCGGCGTTGTTCGAAGGCGAGCCAGACGACACCGGCCAGAACGACGAATCCGACCGTGATCCAGAGCGCCCAGGCGTTCGGAGGCTGGATGCCGATGAAGAAGATCAGGATCGCCGACAAGATCGAGAGGACGGCGACGAGCCTGAACAGTGGGCCGCCGAGATCCCACGGTCCCATCCTCGTCCAGGTCCTGCCGTAGGCCATCAGCCCCAGCGCGATCGGCATGGCGAAAGAGAAGAACAGGAAGATAACCGTGCAGGAGACGACGATCGAATAGGCCGAAGCTCCGCCGATCGTAATGAGCGAAGCGCCCCAGACGAACAGGAAGGAGAGAATCGCGGCCGTCCAGATCGCCGCAACGGGAGTGCGGTGGGCATGGCTGACCTTTTTTAGGACGCTCGAACCAGGCAGGCCGTCGTCGCGGGCGAAGGCGAAGATCATCCGCGAAGCCGAAGTGACCGTCGCCAGACCGCAGAGAAACTGCGAGACGAAGATCGCGGCGTAAAGCAGGTTCTTCAGCCAAACCGGAAAGCGCGCGTCGACCGCCCAGAAGAAGACGTTCCAGCCCTGCTTGGCCGCATCCTTCATGTCGGGAATGAGGACAAGGAAGCCGATGAGCATGACGTAGCCGAACACCGCCGACCACCAGACCGAGCTCACCATGCCACGCGGGGCGGACATTGCGGCCTTATGGGTCTCCTCCGAAGTATGGGCTGAGGCGTCATAGCCGGTGATCGTATAGATCGGCAGCAACAGGCCCAGCAGGAACACCATGAGGCCGCTGACCTTGTTCGGCCAGATCGGATCCCCCTTCAACTCGCCGGCCGTATTCAGGGTGGGGTCGCCGGAGAAATTATCGAACGTCCACAGCCGCGTGAAATCCCAATGCTCGGCGAAGGCGAAACAAGCCAGCGTCAGCACGATCGTCGCAGCGAAGATGAGGTAGCCGGAGAAATCCGTCAGTCTCGCCGTCAACCTGATGCCGAAGTGATTGATCAGCGCCTGGACGCCCGTGATAAGGGCCATGAAGATGATCTGATTGCGAAACCCCTCCGCGACGGTCGTGTCGACATTGATCGCAGGGAACCAGGGTGCGATCGCACCGGAAAAGAATCCCCACGTGCCGACATTGATCGCGCCCAGCACTGTGATCAGGCCAAGGAGATTGAGCCAAGCCGTCAGCCAGCCGGTGAAGCGGTTGCCAAGAATGGAGCTCCAGTGATAGAGCCCGCCTGCGGTCGGATAGGAAGACGCGATCTGGCCCATCCCCAGTGCGAACACGCCAGAGATAAGGCAACCGAGCGGCCAGCCGATGCCGATCGAGGCGCCGCCGGCTCCCGCAGTCGCCTGGGCGAGCGAATTGATGCCGCCCGACAGAATGCAGATGATGGAAAACGAAACCGCGAAATTGGAGAAGACGCTCATCCGTCGCTCCAACTCTTGAGCGTAGCCCATCGAGTGGAGGATTTTTACGTCTTCTTTCTTGTCCGCTTCCGAATAGCTGCTTTCAAATAGGTCCGTCATTGCCCGCTCCTGTTTGTTTCCGCATCAGGCGGTCGCTTGGTGTTTGGGCGGTTCCGCGCCCTCGACATTAAGACTCATTTGCGCCGCTGATCGGAGCAAGGGCGCAAGGCGCATGGCCCAGGCCCTCTGGCCGTCGTCGTTCGAGACTAGATCGTTTCGCACCTCGATCATTACGGCGGGAATCCCATAGCCTTCGCCGTGCCTCGACATCGTGTGGTAGACCCGATCCGAAGGCGCGTAGGGTTCGTTGACTCCAACGGTAAGCCCGGCCTCTGCTCGCAGTCCGTTGACGAGCGCTTCGCCCATCCGAGCATCGCGAGCAAAAATCACGCCACAGTGCCAGGGCCTGGTGATCCCGTGCAGGTTCGGGGCATAGGTGTGAATCGCGACGAGCGCGCTGCGGATTCCTCGCCCCGCCCGCCCGGCGAGCAGACCCTCGACCGCCGCGTGAAATGGCGCGTAGACCTCCGCGACGCGGCGCTCGCGCTCTGCTGCTGAAAGGCCCATGTTGGCGGGGACCCGTGCGCCGTCGGCGCTTTCGACGATCGAATCGAACTCCGAAGGATCGCGATTGACATCGAGGAGCAAACGGGAAATGCATCCGTACGCCAGCGGCGCATCGAGCAGTTCCGAGAGTCGGCGGCTGATCGCTAACGCGCCGGGATCCCACGCGAAATGCTTGAGCAGATCATTCGCCGTGAGCCCAAGTGAGCCGTAATGCGAAGGCAGGCGATTGGAGGCGTGGTCGCATACCAGCACGACGGGCGACGGCGCATCGGCTCGTTCGATTGCGACCGCAGGCTCTGGAACGCGGGCGGACGCCGCCTCGTCCATCGAAGTCTCCCCAACCTTCGGCGCTGTCCGCTTTTTTGCTCGGGCGCACGCGATTCGCCTCTGTCATTCTAGTTCCAGAGGTGCCACGTTTGTCAATGTTGTAATTTTCGTTACAAAGCCCTGCGTCGAGGCCGCTTTGCGGGCAGGACATCAGAAGGAGGACGGGCGTGCTTGAAACGCCGTCGGTCGACGACCGCGCTTCCATCGCGGAACACGTCCGCGCTTCGGTCGAGCGTCTGACGGCGCGGGAGCGCAAGGCTGCGCAAATCCTGCTGACGAACTATCCCGCGGCGGGGCTGGCGCCCGTGGCCGAATTCGCCAAACGCGCTCGGGTCAGCGCGCCGACCGTCCTGCGCTTTGTCGCCAAACTTGGCTTTCCCGGTTATCCGGATTTTCAGAGGCAATTGCGCGAAGAATTGGAGGCTCAATTGGCCTCGCCGCTCACAAAGCGCGCGCGCGCCGCGCGGCCGCGCGGCCTCGAGCGACCGCTGATCGATCCGTTCGCCGAAGCGGCGCTTGCTAATCTTCGGGGCACGTTCCGGCATCTTCCCGAGGAAGATTTTTCGGCGATCGTCGAACTGCTCTGCGACCGAAGGCGCAGCGTGCATTTACTCGGCGGCCGCTTCACCGATGCGCTGGCGCGCTATCTCGCGGCGCATCTCAGCCTCATCAGACCCGAGGTCCGGCACGTCCCGTCTGGCATCGGAGTGTGGGGCGACCGTCTGCTCGACATAGGACGGCGCGACGTTCTGATCGTATTCGACATCCGGCGTTATCAGGACGACGTCGTCGCGTTCGCGCGCAACGCGACGGCGCGGGGGGCTGAGATCGTGCTGGTCACCGATCAATGGCTGTCTCCCCTTTCGCGCCAGGCAAAATACGTGCTGGCCTGTCGAGTCGCGGCGCCTTCGCATTGGGACTCCAGTGTCGCCCTGTTGGCGGTCGTCGAAGCTCTGACCGCAGCCGCCACTGAGCGCCTCGGCAAGTTTGCCAAGAAAAGAATCGAGAAGCTGGAAAGGCTTCGGTGAAGGCGGGAGTCTCGGCCATCTGGCCGACTGCCCGGGCTGGGTCCCGACGATCACAAGATCCGGGTTCGTCGCCTGCACCTCGCGCACGACCGTCGAGAAGTCCGTCATGCTCGGCGGAAACGTTCGGTCGTAGACGACCTTCATATTTCTCGCCTTGGCGGCGTTGCGGACGCCCTCGAGGACAGCGTGGCGTTGCGGCGAGGCGCCTGACCATGAGCGCGAACCTTGTCGTTCCCTGTCCCTTGTGTTCCTCCAGGACCCGTCGATTCCCGCGTCATTGTCTTGGGCGCCTTCAACTAGTGATCGTGATGATGATGCGCGTGGCCATGCCCCTCGGCGCGCAGCTTGTCGCGGAAATCGGCCATCTGCTCGAACAGCATCATAATGTTCGGCTCCTTGTGTTCGCCGGCGAATTCCTCGAACAGGTTGTTGACTGTCACGACGACGCGTTCCGCGTCGCCCCAGTCCGCGTAGAGCCCGAGCGGAATGTCGAAAGCTGCGTCGCGGGCGTTCATGCCCTTATCGAAACGCTTGCGTGCCTCCAGCTCCACGAATTCTAGATAGCCCTTCATCTCGCGCACCGCCTGCTTGTCGGCAATCGGCCCATGCCCCGGCACGACCACGTCCACGTCCATCGCGAGAATGCGGCCGCAGGCGCGCACCCAATTCGAGACCGGACCGGCCCAGGCGATGGGCGTTCCCTCGTTGAACAGGAGATCGCCTGTGAAGACGACACGATCCTCGGGCAGCAGCGCAACCGTGTCGCCGCGCGTATGCGCCGGGCCGAGCTCGATCAGCCGCACGGTCTTGCCGCCCACTTTGAGCTCGAGTTCACCGCTGAAAGTGCAGTCCGGTTTCTTGAGCGTAATGTTGCTGAAGTCGAAGGGCTTGAACAGCTC
The DNA here is from genome assembly GCA_036502965.1 of Roseiarcus sp. Lineage (GTDB taxonomy): Bacteria > Pseudomonadota > Alphaproteobacteria > Rhizobiales > Beijerinckiaceae > Roseiarcus. The sequence continues at coordinate 9,979 of DASXXT010000057.1, forward strand.
GGCGAGGAATTCGGCGCCGCGTCCGAGCTGATGCGCGTTGACCATCATCGAGTGGTAGAGGGCCGGGTGGGACGGGTCCATCTCGTCATAGGTGGCGGCAGTCGCGACGATCTCGGCGCCTTCGACGAGCTGGTTTCCAAACGTATGATCGCCGTTGTGGTGCGTGTTGAAGAGCGTGTTGATATGCGCCGCGGCGGGCACTGAGCGGCGCATGTCCGAGAGCATCTCGGCGGTGAGCTTCAGGTCGAACAACGTGTCGATGAGAAGCGTCCGGTCTCCGTCGACGATGAGCCCCGCGTTGCTCCATCCCCATGAACCGTCGGGCTGGAGATAGGCCCACACGCCGTTGCCGATGTCCTTGAGCCCCTTGGTGAAACGCCATTTCGACATTGGCGGGCTTCCTCCCTGTGTTGCTTCTCCCGACCACGACCGGCGGTTTGAACGGGAAATATATTATCTTGATCAAACTGACAAGTATCTTGATCGATCGTTTAAGACCTGTCTATATGCGGACCGCACGGGAGGAGCCTTTTCAGACCATGCCGCCCAAGACCGCGAGGAGCGCCCGAGCCGCCGCGGAGGTTGGAGGTTCGTCGCGCGAGCGCATTCTGGCGGAAGCCGAGCGGGTCTTCGGAGCGCGGGGGTTTGACGGCGCCTCCATGCGACAGCTCGCGGACGCGGCGAATGTTCCCGCCGCGCTCGTCAGCTATCATTTCGGATCGAAGGAGGGCCTTTATCGCGCCGTCTTCGAGCGTCGGGTTCCAACAGTCGTCGAGCAGCGGCTTGCGGGCCTCGCAATAGCCATGAGTGAGCAGGATCTCGACCGCAGGCTCGAACTCGTAGTGAAGGCGCTCGTCTTTCCCATGCTTCACCTCAGGGCGCATGACCGAGACCCAAGCTTCGGCCGCCTGCTGGCGCATGAGACGATGGATCCGAATTCGGAGCAAAGAGGCTTCATTCGCGACATGTTCGATCCGGTAGCCCGCGCTGTGGTGGAAGCGCTGCGATCGGCGCTTCCGACGAGAACAGAGGCCCAGCTCTGGTGGGCGTACGAATTCATGTTGGGCGCAATGGTCTACGTCATGGGGGACGCCGGAAGGCTAAAGCGCCTCACGGGCGGCCTCTGCCAGCCGGATGATGAAGCCGCCTCCGTTCCGCACATGGTCGCCTTCCTCACCGCCGGTGTGCGCTATGGCATGCCGCCGCAGCTGAACGAAGGGAATAGGCCGACCAAACCAACAAATGTGACAGGAGGAAAGACCGATGCGACTCGTGACGTTCCAAAAAGAGCGCGGACCGCCGCGCGCCGGCGCCCTCGTTGATGGGGACACCCGGATTGTCGATCTTATTGAGGCCCATCAAACGGCCTTCGGCGGTCCAGGCCTCGAAAGCGTGCTGTCGATTGCCGAAGGCGGCGACGCGGCGCTCGAGCGTGCGCGTGAGGCTGTGAAGAAGGCGCCGGCAACGGCTTCCGTCGCCCGCGCGGACGTGCGCCTGCGCGCGCCGATGCAGCCGCCGCCGCAGATGCGTGACTGCCTTTGCTTCGAACTGCACCTGAAGCAGGCCTTCGCGTCGGCCCGTAAGATTGCGGCAATGCAGGGGCCCGATCCGGAGAAGGCCCTCGCCGAGATCGAACGAAGCGGCCCGCAGCCCGCGCCGGCGATTTTCTATAAGCAGCCGATCTACTACAAGGCGAATCGCTTCGCCGTGATCGGGACCGACGACGACGTCGTGTGGCCCGCTTATTCGAAGTTCCTCGACTTCGAGCTCGAGTTCGGCGTCTTTCTGAAGGACAAGGTCACTGACGCGCCAAAGGAGGGCGCGCTGAAGCACGTGTTCGGCTACACGATCTTCAATGACATGTCCGCCCGCGACGCGCAGGCGCTTGAAATGGAAGGCCGCCTCGGTCCGGCCAAGGGCAAGGACTTCGATACCGGAAACCCGATGGGGCCTTGTCTCGTCACCGCGGATGAAATCCCGGACCCTTACAATCTAACCATGATCGCGCGCGTCAACGGAGAAGAATGGGGCCGGGGAAGCTCAAGCACGATGTACTGGAAGTTCGAGGACCTCATTTCTTGTATCTCGCGCTCGGAGACGCTTTATCCAGGCGAGTTTCTCGGCTCGGGTACGGTCGGGAACGGCTGCGGCCTGGAGCATATGCGCTTCATCAAGCCGGGCGACGTAATCGAACTTGAGGTCGAGCGGATCGGGGTGTTGCGCAATCGGGTCGTCGCCCACGCCTAAGCCCGAAAGTCGCGCCGGCGAAGCGCACGTCCGGCGCGGAACATTTGACAAGGGAGAAAATGAACGTCTTCTCGCTCTTCGAGAACGCGGTGGCCGCATGGGGCGACCGGACGGCCGTGCGCTGCGGTGAGCGGCGGCAGAGCTACCGTGAGCTCAATGCGGCGGCTGCGGCCTTTGCAGGACATCTCGCCTCCCTCGAGGGATACTGGCGCAACGAGGCGGCGAACGCCGCTTCCTTTGCCCGCGGTTGGCTGCGAACCGGCGATATCGGCTATTTTGACGGCAGAGGCCGCCTTCACGTTCTCGACCGTCGCCAAGGTCGAGACCGATAATGCTAACTTTTTCCATGGATGCCCTCTTCATTCGTGGGATGAGCAAACACCGCCACCTTGGCACATTGCGATGCCGTCAGGAGGGGGCATCCACTCCATCAAACGGATCGACCGGACCGATGTCGCGGCCCGCCGACGAGACGGAGGCAAACCCGACTCCATCCAAAGGCAAACCGGCCTAGGCGCTATTCGCCGCTGGACGCCGGCTCCTGCCCGGGCGCGGCCCTCGGCCCGCCCTTGGACACCCCCACCATCGCCGGCCGCAGCACCCGATCGCCGATCGTCCAGCCGCTCTGGACCACCTGGGAGACCGTGCCCGAGGGAACCGTCTCGTCCGCCGCCTCAAAAATCGCCTGGTGAAAATTGGGGTCGAACCTCTGGCCCTTGGGGTCGAGCTTCTTGACCCCGTGGCGACCGAGCGCCGCCTCGAGGTCGCGGGCAGTCAATTCGACCCCCTCGATCAACGAGCGGATCGCGGGATCGGCGCTCGCCCGCGCCTCCGCCGGCAAATGCTCGAGCGCGCGCGAAAGGTTGTCGACCACGGTCAGCATGTCGCGCGCAAAGCCCGTCACGCCATAAGTCTTGGCGTCCGACACCTCCCGCTCGGTGCGCCGGCGCAGATTCTCCATCTCCGCCAGGGTGCGCAGCACGCGATCCTTCAATTGGCTGTTTTCGGCGTTCAGCGCCTCGACCACCGCGAGGGCGTCCGGCTCGCTGGTCTCGGTCCGAGCGGCTTCAGCGGCGGAGGCCTGGTCCTGTCGCGCGGACGCCTCGGCGCCGCGATCGGCGTTGTTACTACTCATCGTTTCATGAGCCCCATTTAGAATTTGCCACGGATATCAGGGCTGACGGACCAAAAATCAAGCGCGCGGGGAGTTGTAAATCCTTCGCTCTCGACGTCGGTCAGTCTTTGGCGAAGTCCGCCAGCAACCGCCGTTTGATCGCCGCCTGCCGCGCTGGCGTATTAATCTTCTGTCCGGTCAGGTCGGTAATGTAGAACGAGTCCACCGCCTTTTCGCCGAAAGTGACAATATGGGCCGAGCCGATGTTGAGATTAAGGCTCGACAATGAGGCGGTCAGATCCCGCAGCAGGCCGGGCCGGTCGAGAGCGGAAACCTCGACCACCGTGTAACGGCGGGAGAGATTGTTGTCGACCGTCACTTCCGGCTCAACCGCGAAGGCGTCGTGGCGTTCGTCGAGCGGCGCCCGGGGCGGCGCCATTTCCGCCAGCCGGACCTCGCCGCGCAAGGTCTTCTCGATGTTGGAGGCGATGCGCTGGCCGCGCCGCATTTCGTCCTCGTCGCGCTCGAAAGCGCGCGAAACGAAAATCGTGTCGAGCGCAAGGCCGTCGGTCGTGGTGAAAATCTGAGCGTCGACGATGTTGCCCCCGGCGGCGGCGCAGGCGCCGGCGATGCCGGTCAGGAGCCGCGGGTGATCGGGCGCGACCACGGTGACCGCAGTCACGCCATGAAAGGCGTCGGTCGTAACCTCCGTCGCCAGCGAACGTCCCTCTGCGGCCATTGCGTGCAGCAATTTGGCGTCGGCCGCCTGCCGGGCGGGCTCCACCTTCAGCCAGTAGGCCGGATAATGACGCTGGGCGTAAGCGTCGAACTCGGGATCGGACCAGCCCGGAAGCAAACGACGCAACGTCTGCTGCGCCGCTTTGACACGCCCATTGCGGTCGATTGCCGAATGCCCGCCGCCAAGCACGACTTCAGTCTCCCAGTAGAGCGTGCGGAGGAGCTGGCCCTTCCAGCCGTTCCATACGCCCGGTCCGACCGCGCGAATGTCGGCGACGGTGAGCGTCAGCAGCATCTTTAGGCGCTCTTGCGTCTGCACGATCGCCGACAGGGCCTCGGCGGTTTTCGGGTCGAACAGGTCGCGGCCTTGTGCCATGTTGGACATGACAAGATGCTGCTCGATCAGCCACGCTACGCGTTCGGTATTAGCGGCCGTGAGCCCGAGACGCGGCCCCAGCTTGCGTGCTACCTCGACGCCGGCACGGGAATGATCGACCCCGCGCCCTTTGGCGATATCGTGCAGAAACGCCGCAAGATAAAGCTCGGCGCGATGGGCGATCCGCGGCATGATTTTGGTGGCGAGCGGAAGTTCCTCGCTTAGCCGTCCCGCTTCGATCGCGCTGAGTTCGCCGACCGCGCGAATGAGATGCTCATCGACCGTGTAATGATGATACATCGAGAATTGCATCATGCCGACTACGCGGCCGAAATCGGGGATGAACCGGCCGAGCACGCCGGCTTCGTTCATGCGCCGGAGCGCGATTTCCGGCGCGCTGCGCGACGTGAGGATCTCGAGAAACAGGCGGTTCGCCTCCTTGTCCTCGCGTAAGCGGGTATCGATGCGCTTCAAGGACTGCGTCACCAGTCGGGTCGCGTTCGGGTGGATGGGCAGATTCGACCGGTCGGCGATCCAGAACAACCGAATGAGGTTCACCGGATCGCGCTCGAACGCGTCGTCTCGGATGACGTTGACGCGATCGTTGTCGACCTTGAAATCCTTGGCATCCGCGATCGCGCGGGTGCGCCTGCGCAACCGCCCGACCAGGCGGCCGAACGCAGGCGTCCGCTTGGTCTGTCGTTCCTCAAGCGCCGCGCACACGATTGCGGTCAAATCGCCGACGTCCTTGGCGATGAGGAAATAGTGCTTCATGAACCGCTCGACGTCGATCAGCCCCGCCCGCGTCGAATAGCCGAGTTGACGGGCGATTGGTCGTTGGACATCGAAGCTCAGCCGCTCCTCCGCCCGACCGGCGAGAAAGTGGAGCCGGCAGCGCACGCTCCAGAGGAATTCCTCGCATCGGCGAAACAGCGAGAACTCCCGGGGCGAGAACAGTCCGGCGGCGACAAGCTCGTGGGGGTTATCTACCCGATAGACGTATTTGGAGATCCAAAACAGCGTATTGAGGTCGCGTAAGCCCCCTTTGCCCTCCTTGATGTTGGGCTCGACGAGATAGCGGGAAGCGCCCGCGCGCCTGACCCGCGCTTCGCGTTCCGCCAGCTTGGCGGCGACGAATTCAGCCGCCGTCCTGGCGACGATTTCCTTGTCGAAACGGGTTTTCAGCTTCTCGAATAGCGCCAGGTCGCCTGTGATGAACCGAGCCTCGACGAGCGTGGTCCGGATAGTCATGTCGGCCCGAGCCTGTTTCAGGCATTCGTCGATCGTTCGCGTCGCGTGCCCGACCTTGAGCTTGAGGTCCCACAGCACATAGAGCAGCGCCTCGACCATCTTCTCGACGCCGGGAGGCGACTTGTCGGGGAGGAGGAACAGGACATCGGTGTCCGAATAGGGTGCGAGCATGCCGCGCCCATAGCCGCCGACCGCGACGATGGTCGGCAACGGCTGGCCTGACTGCGCCGGAGCGAGCCAGCGCGCGGACATTTCGACCCCGACGCGCAGCAATTCGTCGGTCTCGGAGCTTAGCGT
>DASXXT010000058.1:0-10124 GCA_036502965.1 Roseiarcus sp.
TTTCCGCCTCGTTGGGCGCAAGAGGCTGCGGCTTTTCGCGCGGCCCTGGGTCAACGAGCACGGACCGCCATCCCTTATGGTCCAAAACAGCGGAACTATCTTGACCTCTTTCTGCCCGATGCCGCGCCGCAGGGTCTTCTGGTGTTTGTCCATGGCGGCTATTGGCTGAGGTTCGATCGCGACATGTGGTCGCACCTTGCCCTGGGCGCGGTGGCGCGGGGATGGGCCTGCGCCCTTCCATCCTACACGCTAGCGCCCGAAGCGCGGATCAGCGCGATCACCGAAGAGATCGCGCGCGCCGTCGGAGTCGCGGCGAGCCTCGTCGCGGGTCCGGTCGTCGTCACCGGCCATTCTGCAGGCGGTCATCTGAGCGCCCGGATGGGCTGCGCCGATGTGACCCTGTCAGCCTCCATCAAGCGAGTCGTGCCGATTGCGCCACTTGCAGACCTGGAGCCGATCTCTCTCACGGCGATGAACGCCGACCTGCGTCTCGATCCGGCCGAAATTGCCCGAGAGAGCCCTGCCCGGCTCGCGCTGCGCCCAGGGGTTGAGGTCCACGTCTGGGTCGGCGCGCAGGAACGCCCTGCTTTTCTTTGGCAAGCTCGACTTCTGTCCGAAGCCTGGTCGTGCCCGTGGACGCCGGAAAGCGGCAGGCATCACTTTGACGTCATTGACGGACTGACGGATCCGACCTCGGCGCTGCTCGCCGCTTGTCTGGGCTGAAAGGTCTGAGGGCCGCTCGCCCCTGACGAGCCCTGGAATGATTGCGCAACTACGCGGCGCGCGGCTCTCTAGCTCTGCGATAGTCCGCATAGCCTGGGCCGGCGAAGCCGATGCCGAGCATCGCCCAGGTCGACACTTCGGGAACCGGGATGGCCGTTACGTTGCCGTCGATCGCGAGCGTAAGCGAGCCGCACCCGCTCACGCCAGTGACCATTGCTTTCTCTGAAAAAGGTAGAAGAGGTCAGGACGAGAGGCCGGAGAAACGGCGGAGCGATGGCAGCAAGTGGCGCGGTTCGAAGCCGCGACCGATCACAACGATCGAATTGTCGCTGTCGCTGCCCGTCTCGTCGCCCTCGGGGAGCACCTCCGGCGCTTGCACCGCCTTACGGACGCCCTGCAGGAGCAAGCGACCGGCCGGCGTTCGGATGACGCCCTTCACCCGCATGATTTCGTCGCCACGCGCATGCAGGAGAGCGCTGAGCCAAACGGCGAACGCTGTCCAATCGATCGACTCGTCCAATTTCACCGTGGTGGCGGTTATCGGCGCGCCCTCGCCCAGGACTTCAGGTAGTGGAACTGCCGGTTCACCGACGAATTCGGGCAGCTCGGCGTCCTCCCCCATCACCGCCGCCGAGATCACAGCGGCGGGATTGAGGGCTTTCAGCGTCGCGAGCAGTCTGCGCAGGGTGTTGTCTTCGGCCGCGTCGATCTTGGTCACCACAAGGCGGTGGGCGGCCTCGACCTGCCGCCGTCCGAGCGCCTCGCGATGGAGTTGGTCCAACCCGTGGACGCCGTCCACGGACACAACGATCTCGCTAACGACGATATGGTGCAGCAGTACCGGATCGGACCGGACGGCGTCGACGATCGCGCCGGGATCGGCGAGGCCGCTCGTCTCCAGTACGATCCGTTGCACTCGGCCCGCCGGATCGTCGGCCGCAAGTCTGGCGTCGCAGGCGTCGCGAAGAAGCGCCACCAGCGCGTCATGCCCGACACAGCACGCGCACCCGCCGGACAGCACGGCCAGACGCGCCGATCGCCCGAGCAGCGCGTCGTCGACAGACGTCTCGGCCGCCTCATTCACCACCACGAGCGCGTTCGTGAGCAGGCCTTGATGCAGTTGGTGGCGCAACCACGTAGTTTTCCCGGATCCGAGAAACCCGCCGAGCACGGTCAGTTTCATTCGTCCGTCGGAACGGGCCGCCATGTCAGTCACGCCGGCCTTCGTCCTCGGCGTCGGAGAGGAACCTGCTGTCCAGCGGATCGATCGGCTGGCCGATCATGCGCTCGGCCGCGCGCCAGACTTCGTCGAGGTCGGCGGTCAAAGCCTGGTTGCCAGTCCGCGTCGCGACCGTCATGCCAGGAATGAGCCCGTCATCATAAGCGGTGAGGCCGTAAGACGGAAGGACTGCCTGCAGGATCTGCGCGCGCCGGAAGCGCGCGCGCAGCCTGTCTGGTCCGTTTGCGGCTCCGGCCTCGGTCCAGTGACCCGGGACAGCGGGGAAACCGCAACTTGCGCACATTTATCTCATCTCCTCGGACGCGGCGACGAACGGCGGCGTTCAGCCGCGTCGATCAAATCACCGCCGGCCGCTCTTTGCCGTCGAAGGGGTAGCGCTTGCGGAAATCCGCGACAGCATCCTCGAAGGTCATCCATTTCACGCCGTCATGGCCATTGATGTACTCGATGATGCGCTCGAGCATCAACAGGACCTGCGGTCGTCCGCTGACATCCGGATGAATGGTGAAGGCGAACACGCTGTAGTCCATCTCGCGATAGACCCAATCGAACTGCTGGCGCCAAAGATCCTCGATGTCGCGTGGATTGACGAAGCCGTGGCTGTTCGGCGACTTCTTTATGAACATCATCGGCGGCAAGTCGTCAGTATACCAGTTGGCGGCAATTTCGACCAGATCGATTTCTTTACCATGCTTGAGCGGGTGCATCCATTCTTCGGCCTTCTTCGAATAATCGATCACGTTCCAGCTGTCGCCGACCCGGGCATAGAAGGGCTGGAAATCGCGATAGCCCTGGCTGTGGTCGTATTTGAAGCCGTATTTCTGGAGAAGAGCGGCGGTCGAAGCTGACATCTCCCACCACGGAGCGACGTAACCGCGCGGCTTCTTGCCGGAAAGCTTCTCAATCAGTTCGACGCTCTTCACGAGGACCGACTCTTCCTGAGTCGGAGTCATTGCGATCGGGTTCTCGTGCAGATAACCATGGGCACCGATCTCGTGCCCTTCGTTGACGATCTGCTTCACCTGATCGGGGAAGGTTTCGATGGAATGGCCGGGAATGAAGAAGGTGGTCTGCAGCTTGTATTTCTTGAACAGCCGCAGCAGCCTGGGAACGCCGACCTCGCTTGCGAAGATGCCGCGCTGGATATCGGACGGCGAATCGCCGCCGCCATAAGATCCAATCCACCCCGCGACTGAATCAATGTCTGTGCCGAACGCGCAGATGATTTCCTTGGCCATTACCGCTCTCCCGGTGATTGGCCGCCCGAGCGGCCTTGAATGACCATGAATTGGAACACGCGCAGATTGAAAAATCCATAGCTTTCTTTATTGTGTCGAATGACTTAGGCGTCGATATTCCTTGATTGAAACGAAATTAGTATCAACTGGTGCTGGAATTCTTATCGCTGAGTCTTGATCGTACAGCGAACTTCTCCACGCAGGCTTTGAGCCTTCTTTCGAAACAGGACTGAGAGTCGATGACGTCCCTGAAAGTAACGATCGCCGGAATGCCCTTTGAGGCCCGCTTCGAAGAGAAGGCCTCGAAGACCTGCGCGGCCTTCAAGGCGCGGCTTCCCTTTGAGAGCAGCGTCGTTCATGTCCGCTGGAGCGGCGAAGCGGTGTGGATTCCGCTTGGCGATTATGATTTCGGCGTCGGCTACGAAAACCATACAAGCTATCCGGCGCCGGGGCAGATCATTCTCTATCCGGGCGGCATCAGCGAGACTGAGATTCTCCTCGCCTATGGCGGGGTCCGTTTCGCCAGCAAACTGGGGCAGCTCGCCGGCAACCATTTCATCACTCTAACTTCCGGATTGGACAACCTGCCCGAAATCGGTCGGCTTGCGCTCTGGCAAGGCGCCCAGCCCATCCGTTTCGCTCTCCCGTGAGGCCCCGCGATGACGGGCCGCAACTATGCCGAGTGGATCGGCCGGAGCGACAACGGCACGTCGCCGGGAAAAGATGGCGTCGCCAAACTCTGGGCGGCCAATGTGGACGGACGGCTGGCGATGACAGCTGAAGCTACGCTCGCGGAGCGAGCGCGATGAGCCGACCTCTCGATCGGCTCACGGTTGTTTCGCTGGAGCAAGCGATAGCCGGGCCGTATTGCACACGCTTGCTTGCCGATCAGGGTGCCCGCGTCATCAAGGTCGAGCGTCCGGACGGCGGCGATTTCGCACGCGCTTACGATAACCGCGTACGCGGCCTCGCCAGCCATTTCGTTTGGACAAACCGTTCCAAGGAGAGCCTCGCCGTCGACCTGAAGGATCCGCGCGCTATCGAAGTCCTCAGCAGAATAATTGGCGGCGCGGATATTTTTGTTCAGAACCTTGCGCCAGGCGCTGTCGAGCGCCTCGGCCTCGGCCCCGCTGCGCTCCGGGCCACCAATCCGAGCCTCATCACCTGCTCGATCTCAGGTTACGGCGCGGGCGGTCCCGCCGAGCAGCGAAAGGCCTACGACCTCCTGATTCAGGCCGAAGCCGGATTTCTGTCGGTGACCGGCACGAGGGAGCACATGGCCAAAGCCGGGATCTCGATTGCCGACATCGCCGCCGGCGTAACGGCGTACCATTCCATCCTCGCCGCCCTCCTTCATCGCGACCGGATAGGGCGTGGCGACCATATCGACGTCTCGATGCTAGAGGCCATGGCCGAGTGGATGGGTTTCCCCATGTATTTCGCCTTCGACGGAGCGCCTCCCCCTCCGAGGAACGGCGCCGGCCATGCAACCATCTATCCCTATGGCCCTTATGAAACGGCCGATGGCATCGTGTTTCTCGGGCTGCAGAACGATCGCGAATGGATTGTGTTCGCCGAGGTGGCGCTTCGGCGACCTGATCTCGCCGCCGATCCGCGCTTCAAGGGCAATGCCGGTCGCGCCGACCACCGCACTCTCCTGGAACCAATCCTCGTCAGGATCCTCTCATCGCTCTCGACGGAAGAAGCGACTGCGCGCCTGGAACACGCAGGCATCGCCAGCGCGCGTGTCAGCGACATGGCGGCCCTCTGGTCTCATCCACAACTTGCGGCGCGCGATCGGTGGCGTGAAGTCGGCTCGCCTGCCGGACCGGTCCCGGCCCTGAAGCCGGTGAGCGGCGCCGGATGGGAGCCGCGGCTCGACCCGGTTCCGCGTTTAGGCGAGCATACAGACGCGATCCTCGCCGAATTCGGCTTTGCCCAAGTCTTCGAACCGAAGAACGGGACATGATCCCCAACCCCGACCGCCACCAGGAGATGCGCGAGGCCCTGCGCGCGCTCTGCGCTCAATTCCCGCCCGAATATCACCGCCGGCACGACCAAGCCGCGACCTACCCTGTCGAGTTCATCGACGCGCTGACCAAAGCGGGTTGGCTCGCGGCCATGATCCCGGAGAACTACGGCGGCTCCGGCCTCGGCCTCACCGAGGCGACGGTGGTGATGGAGGAGATCAACCGCTCGGGCGGCAATGCGGGTCACTGCCACGGCCAGATGTACAATATGGGCACTCTGCTAAGGCACGGCTCGCCGGCGCAGAAGGCGTTCTACCTGCCAAAGATCGCGAGCGGAGAACTCCGCCTGCAGTCGATGGCCGTCACCGAGCCAACGACCGGCACCGACACCACGAAACTGAAGACAACCGCCTTCCGCAAGGGCGATCGCTACCTGATCAAGGGACAGAAGGTGTGGATAAGCAGGGTCCAGCACTCCGACCTCATGATCCTGCTGGCGCGAACGACGCCCGTCTCCGACGTAAGAAAGAAGTCGGAGGGCCTCTCGATCTTTCTGGTCGACCTGCACCAGGCAATCGGCAACGGCCTTTCCGTAAAACCGATCCGGAATATGGTCAATCACGAGACCAACGAGCTTTTCTTCGAGGATCTCGAGATTCCTGCCGACAGCCTGATCGGCGAGGAAGGCAGAGGCTTTCGGTACATCCTAGACGGCCTGAACGCGGAACGCACGCTTATCGCGGCCCAGTGCATCGGCGACGGCTACTGGTTTGTCGACAAGGTCGTGGCCTACGCCAAGGAGCGGATCGTGTTCGACCGCCCTATCGGGCAGAATCAGGGAGTGCAGTTTCCGATCGCGCGCGCTTACGTTAATGTCGAGGCTGCCAACCTGATGCGCTTCGAAGCTGCGAAGAAGTTCGACACCCGGGAAGAGTGTGGCGCGGAGGCCAACATGGCGAAGCTCCTCGCCGCCGACGCGTCATGGGAGGCGGCAAACGCTTGCATCCAGTTCCACGGCGGTTTCGGCTTCGCGGCTGAATATGACGTGGAGCGCAAGTTTCGCGAGACACGACTTTATCAAGTGGCGCCGATCTCGACCAACCTCATCTTGTCCTATGTCGCCGAGCATGTTCTCGGCTTGCCGCGTTCCTTCTGAGTTTGGAGTTCACCCGCACGAGCTGCCGGCTGGCGTGGCGTATCGGCGCAGTCGAAAAATGTGCGGCTGACCCCGTGGGAACATCGAGCCGAAGAAGGCTCGATCCCCTGATCCAATCTTGGAGGCTTCGCAGATGCCGGCCCCACTTGCCCGGCAGTCTCACACGCCGATCGGCATATGCTGCGCAGAGCGGACGACGGGTCGCGGCGCCGTCAGTTCCTTCCACTTCGACAGCGCCTGGTTGACCGCCGGGAACGGGCGCCGACGCACCTGCTTGCCGCGGCCTGGACGCGGCTGATCGTTCTTGCCGTACGACCAAACGACTTCGCCGCGCGACAGGGTGTATCGCGCAAGGCCGCCGACCTCCGTGCCTTCGAAAACGTTGTAGTCGATGATCGATTTCTGGGACGACGCGGAGATCGTTTTGGACAGCTTCGGATCCAAGACGACGATGTCGGCGTCCGCACCGGGCAGGATGGCGCCCTTCTGCGGATAGATGTTGAGGATGCGCGCGATGTTGGTCGAGGTGACCGCTACAAATTCGTTGGGGGTGAGCCGGCCGGTTACGACGCCCTTCGTCCACAGAACGGAAAGACGGTCCTCAAGCCCGCCGGTGCCGTTCGGAATTTTGGTGAAGTCTTTGAGGCCGGTTCGCTTCTGCTCCGTCGTGAACGCGCAATGATCTGTCGCGACGACCTGCAATGAACCGGCCGCCAGGCCCGCCCAGAGTGAATCCTGGTGGCTCTTGTCGCGGAAAGGCGGCGACATGACCCGGCGCGCCGCGTGGTCCCATTCCTTGTTGAAATATTCCGTTTCGTCGAGCGTCAGGTGCTGGATCAGCGGTTCGCCGAAGACCCGCATGCTTTTCTGACGCGCCCGGCGGATCGCCTCGTGAGCCTGTTCGCTGGAGGTATGGACGATGTAGACGGGAACGCCCGCGGCGTCGGCGATCATGATTGCCCGGTTGGTGGCCTCGCCCTCCACCTCCGGGGGACGAGAGTAGGCGTGAGCTTCCGGACCCGAAAGGCCCTCGTTCATGTATTTCTGCTGAAGCGCCGCGACGATATCGCCGTTCTCGGCGTGCACCAGCGGCAGGGCGCCGAGCGCGGCGCAGCGCTGGAACGATGCGAACATCTCGTCGTCATTGACCATCAACGCGCCCTTATAGGCCATGAAATGCTTGAACGTGTTGATGCCGAGATCGACCACTTTGGCCATCTCGTCGAAGTGCTTTTCCGACCACCCGGTGACGCACATGTGAAAGGAATAGTCGGACGACGCCTGACGCCCCGCACGGGCTTCCCATTGCTTCAGCGCAGCGAGCATGCCGTCCGGGCCGGGAATGACAAAATCGACGACAAGCGTCGTGCCGCCGGAGAGCGCGGCGAAAGTGCCGCTCTCCCACGTCTCAGCGGCCGTGGTGCCCATGAAGGGCATCTCGAGATGGGTGTGCGGGTCTATGCCGCCCGGCATGATATAGGCGCCGTCCGCGTCGAGCGTCTTGTCGCCCTTCAGATTCTCGCCGATCGCCGCGATCTTCTCACCCTCGATGAGGACGTCCGCCTCATAAGTTCTGTCGGCCGCAACGATTGCGCCGCCCTTGATGACCGTCGACATGCTCTCGTCCTTTCGCTCTGGCTGATACTTTGAATGCGTTGAAGCGCTGTACGTCAAATTTCGGGTGGCGGCGTCGCCCCCTTTCGTTCGACGATGAGTTTGTAGGCGCCGGGTTCGCGGTGGCGCGCGAAGTCGAAGATCGTCTCTCGGTAGCGCTTACCGAGATCGAGGTCGCAGCGCGCGGTAATGATCTCGTCCTCGAGCGAGACCGCCATGGCGACGATCTCCCCGGACGGCGCGACGATGACGCTCTGCCCCACCATGTTCGACCCTTCCTCGACGCCGCATTTGGCGGTCCCGACAACCCAGGTTGAATTCTGATACGCCCCGGCCTGCATCGAAAGATGGTTGTGGAACTGGGTCAAGCTGTCGATGTCGGCATGGCCCGTGTGGTCGTAGGGCGTGTTGTAGCCGAGCATAACCATTTCGACGCCCTGAAGGCCCATCACGCGATAGGTTTCCGGCCAGCGGCGGTCGTTGCAGATGCACATGCCCATGACGCCGCCGAAGGCGCGCCAGACCCGGAAACCGTAGTCGCCAGGCTCGAAATAGCGCTTCTCGAGGTGCTGATGCTTGCGGTTCGGCTGCGGCTCCGAGTGGCCGGGGAGATGGACCTTCCGATATTTGCCGACGATGGCGCCGTTCCGGTCGACGAGGATCGAGGTGTTGAACCGGCGCTTCTGATTGCCTTCACGCGCGAGCTCCGCGTAGCCGAGGTAGAAACCGACGCCGAGTTTTCTGGCTTCTTCAAAGAGCGCTGCGGTCTCCCGCCCCGGCATCTCTTTCTCAAAAAAACTGTCGAGCTCGGCTTCGTCCTCGATCACCCAACGCGGAAAGAAAGTCGTCAGCGCCATTTCGGTGAACACGACGAGCTTGGCGCCACGGCCGTTGGCCTCGCGCAACATGGCGATAAGCCGGCCGACCGTCCTGGCGCGCGTCTCGTTGCGGCTGATCGGCCCCATCTGGGCGGCGGCGGTGTTGACGACACGGGACATGCCATTCTCCTTTCTTCCCGCCGCGTTGCGGGCGTTGGTCTAGCCACTGCCGAGCGGCCCTGTGCGTGATCAAGCGTCCCATCGCCTTCGATACGATCGGCCCCTTGTCCGCTCGGTCGCTGAGCGCGACGAGGCTTGAAACCGCCCCAGTCGCGGCGGCCTTGCGCCATCAACGCGCAGTTGCAGTTCCTACGCGCTTTGCGACGTCTACCCCGCGAAGACCGCGGCCGGCGGCGCCAGCGCACAGGTCGGGCGGCAATCCGTCAGCGGTACGAATAGGTGTTCTCTGCCTCTCTGCCTGCCTTCTTTCATTCCCGTGGCGATTTCAGCCGTCAGTGCTCTTACTCGTCCGAGTAGGGTTTCTGCGCGTTGTTCGAGTCCGCTTTCGAAAGAACGTGGACATGTTCGGGATTCCAACGTGGAGCCACGTGGTCTCCCGGCTTCACCAGCTCCGCGAGATATTCTTCGTCCGACACATTCGCGACGAACGGGCCGCCGCCTTCGACAAGGATATTCACCTTGACGAAGTTGCCCTGAAACTCGGTGGATTCGACGACGCCGGCGACGCTGTTCGGCTCGAGCTCCGCCTTCTCGCCAGGCGCCCTCCGGACGTGAATGCGATCGCGTCGGATGGCGATGGAGACCGGCGTGCCGATCGTCGGCGCTGGACTGAACGGGGCGTCGAAGATTTCTCCCCGCGGGCCCCTCAGTCGCGCCATGGCGCCGGAGGCGCTTTCGACCTTTCCGGTAAGCACGTTCTGCCCGCCCATGAAGCGCGCCACATAGGGAGTCGTCGGCCGGTTGAAAATCTCGTTCGCGGTCCCCGCCTGGTCGATCCTGCCGTGGTCCATCACCACCACGGTGTCAGCCAGCGCGATCGCCTCCGGCTGCGTGTGAGTAACGTGCACGAAGGTGATGCCGAGTTCCGCCTGGAGAGTCTTCAATTCGCCGCGCATCTGCAGGCGGAGAAATTCGTCCAGGGCCGAAAGCGGCTCGTCGAGGAGAAGAACCCTGGGGTTTGTAATCAGCGCGCGGGCGAGCGCTACGCGCTGCTGCTGGCCGCCCGAGAGCTGGGCGGGCATGCGATTGCGGAGATGGTCGAGCTGGACGCGCTCGAGCATCTGGTGCGCGCGTTTGCGACGCTCGCCCTTCCCGACGCCACGCATCTTCAGATAGAAGGCGACG
>DASXXT010000059.1:0-1729 GCA_036502965.1 Roseiarcus sp.
TCCCATTGACGGTATCGCCAGGGGCTCGCGCCTGCCTGAAGGACGCCGAGGGCGTGGTCATCGATCATACCTTCGGGAACGTCGAAAATCTCCAAGTCGTCGTCCATAATCTGCCGCCGAACACCGACTTCGTCCTATTCATAATTCAGGTTCCGAACGCGCCGTTCGGGCTCGCCTGGTATAACGGCGACATCCTCACCGATGACTTTGGCACCGGCGTCATTAACGTTGTCGGGCGGTTCAATATTGGGACATTTATCGTTTCCCTTGGCGCTGTGCCCTCGCCTGATGTTTTCCCAGCACCGCCCGCGGTCCTCGCCAATTCAAAGACGGGCGCGGTAACTAATGGCCCCGTGCAGATTTATCACCTCGGGATTTGGTTCAATACGCCGGACGATGCGGTGAAGGCAGGCTGTCCGGGTACCGCAACGACGTTTACCAGCAACCACGACGCCGGCATCCAGGTCCTCAACACGGCAACATTCCCCGATGCCCAGGGTCCTTTGTTCAACGTCCCATAACAGTGTCAGCAAGGGGGAGGCGAATCCGCGCCTCCTCAAGGCTACAAAATAGCATAAGGACCGTTCCATCGAGCCGGCGTTGCAAGCTGCGGAGACCGCCCGTTCGGCCGACCGTCCCACCAACGATCTGACCGCCTATGATCTCTATCTGCGCGCTCATGCAATGTACTTATCGGCGAGGCAAATCCCCGAGGCGCTCCGTCTATTTGAACAGGCGATCGAGCGCGATCCGCGTTACGGGCCGGCCCTCGCCTGGGCTGCGGTCTGCTGTAATCGGCTGCATTTTGACGGCCGGAGCGGAGATCCGGAGGCGGACGCTCTGAAGGGCGTTGATTACGCCAGGCGAGCCCTGGAAGTGGGCGGCGATGACCCGGGCATTCTTGGGAACGCCGCCCTTGCGCTGGCATATTTCGGCGAGGACATCGGTGCCATGATGGCGTTGGTCGACCGCGCCCTGGCTCTCAACCCGAATTACGCTCGCGGCTGGCACATCAGCGGCGTCCTCAGAATGAATGCGGGCCAGCCCGAGATCGCGATTGAGCATGAAAAAACGTCGCTGCGGCTCAGTCCGCGCGCCCGTGTCGGCGTGTCGCTCAGTGTAATAGGCGCCGCGCGTTTCCTCAGCCGGCGCTTCGATGAGGCAGCGCCGAAGCTGCTCCTCGCGATCCAGGAGGATCCAAGCCACCCACAGGCGTGTCGCTACCTGGCCGCCTGCTACGCGCATATGGGCCGGCTCGACGCTGCTCGCGAGATCATTGAGCGGCTCCGCGCCATCACCCCCCTCGTGGTCCCGAACGCCAGCTTCCTGCGGAACCCCGAGCACCGCGAGCTTTTTCTGTCGGGTCTGCGCTTGGCGATGGGCGAGGCGTCATGAACCAGACCCGCCGCCTCGCCGCGATCCTTGCCGCCGATGTCGCCGGGTATTCGCGACCACCGGCGACGGCATGCTGGTGAAAATTTTGCGAGTGTCGTCGATGCGGCGCCCCTGCGCGGTCGAGGTGCAGCAGGCGACGCCAGAGCCGCGCTCGCGCTGATGGCTAAACCAATTGGAGTCCCTGCAAACAGCGCTTTGGTTCGCAACCGCTTAGATGACTTTCAAGCATCGGTGGCCGACGTGTTTGTGGAAGAAGGCGTCATGAACACGCAAATCATGGGGCCGGGCATCATCGAGGATCACGGCGTAGGCACTGTCATCGTGCGACTGCCGT
>DASXXT010000060.1:0-17233 GCA_036502965.1 Roseiarcus sp.
CCACATCCGCGAGAAGGACGGCGTATGGGCGGTTTTGTTCTGGCTCAATATCCTCGCCCAGCGCCGCCTGTCGGTGCTCGACCTCGTGCGCGAACATTGGCGAACCTACGGCCGCAACTATTATACGCGCCACGACTACGAGGCGATTGATCTCACCGCCGCCAAAGGCCTGATGGCGGCGCTGGGCGACGCGACCAACACCCTTCCTGGCAAGAGCTTTGGCGCCCACAAGGTCGAGGCGGCGGATGATTTCGCCTATCACGATCCCGTCGACGGCTCGGATGCGGCCGATCAGGGCATCAGAGTGATGTTCGAAGGCGGCTCGCGCATCGTCTATCGGCTGTCCGGAACAGGGACCGTGGGCGCGACGCTGCGCGTCTATATCGAGCATTACGAGCCGCCCTCGGGCAAGCTCGATCAGGAGACGCAGGCCGCTCTCGCCGATCTCATCCGCCTCTCGCACGAACTGGCGGGGATCGACGCCCGCACCGGCCGTAAGGCGCCGACCGTGATCACCTGAAGCGGATTGACGAGGCCCGGACGAGGAACCGGCGCCGTCTTTAAGCATTGCGAACGTATACAGTCCCTCCCGCTTCGCTGCAGAATGGTCGCGCTCGCGGGCGCGCCGCTCCCACGAACGCGCCGCATTGCCACGCCCTTCGCTCTGGCATAAGAGAGGCCGCCCATGGTCAATCTCGCCAACCCGACGACATTCGTCGAGCTGACGCGCCGGGTCGTGCCCTGGCTCGCGGCTGCGACGGCGGCGTTGTTTGTCGCTGGTCTGTGGCTCTCCTTCGCCGCGCCGCCCGACTATCAGCAGGGCGAGACGGTCAAGATCATGTATCTGCATGTGCCGGCGGCCTGGATGGCGACCTTCATCTATGCCGTCATGACGGCGGCCGCGCTCGGCACGCTGGTCTGGCGCCATCCGCTTGCGGACGCGGCACAGAAGGCCGCGGCACCGCTCGGCGCGGGATTCACGTTCATCTGCCTCGTCACCGGGTCGCTGTGGGGCAAGCCGATGTGGGGAACTTATTGGGTATGGGACGCGCGCCTGACCTCGGTGCTGGTGTTGTTCATTCTCTACCTCGGTCTCATGGCTCTTTGGCGCGCGATCGACGATTCGGGCCGGGCGGCAAAAGCTGCGGCGATCCTGACCCTGGTCGGGGCTGTCGATCTGCCGATCATTAAATTCTCCGTCGACTGGTGGAACACCTTGCATCAGCCGGCGTCCGTGTTCCGGCTCAACGGGCCGACGATCGCGCCCGAACTGCTCATGCCGCTGCTCGCGATGTCGCTCGCCTTCACCTGCCTTTTCCTGACGCTGCATCTGATGGCGATCCGCAACGAAATCCTGCGCCGGCGGATCGCTCGGGTCACCATGTTCGCGGCCGTCGAGGGCGATCGGCTCGCGCCGGAATTTGCGGCGAGAGGGGCATGATGGGCGATCCGCATATCGGTTTTATTATCGCGGCCTATGCGATCGCGGTCGCGACGATCGGCGCTATGATCGGCTGGGTCGTCTTGGATTTCCGTCGTTTGAACACTCAACTGGACCAGGCGACGCGGGCGCTCGATAGCGCGCGGGGCGGCGCGAAAGGCAAGCTCGGACTCGATTGATCGTATTCAAAGGCGCGCACGAGGACGCACGCGAAGTGCTCGCGCGTGGCTGTCAGGCTTGCTGGATCGCCGACAACTTCCAGTCACCAGGCGCCCCACCCGACGGTCTTTTAAACGTCCATACCTCGGTCACCTGCTGCGGCGCTGCAGGATCAGGGGAAACGATTCTGCCGGTGATCCGGTCCACCATTGTGTCGATCAAAGAAAAGCGCATCGCGACAGTTGCATACTCGGCATTCTGTTCACGCCATGCCTCGGCAAGATCTCCTTGCAGGAGTTTCACATCGGAGACTCTGTTGACGACGCCCTTGCCCTTGTTAGCGGCGAGCTCTTCGGCGAAATAAGACACCATTTCCGGCGTCGCCAAATAGCGCAGCCGCTCCAAGTCCTCGCTCCCAAAGGCGCTCTGAACCTCTCCGAGACGCTGTTCGAAGATCGAAAAATCGGCTTGAGTAGGCTCGAACTTCGTCTCGCGTCCCGTCCCGGCCTGCGCGCCTCCAAAGGTGGAAAACGCGCCGCCGGAGTTCGAACTCGCCTGGCCAAAACTCTGGCCGCGCCCTCCGTAAAATCCGGCGTTCTGAAACCCGGGTCTTTCCCTCCGGACGAAGCCCATGATCCATTTGAAGGCCAGAAACAAAAGTCCGATCTGCAGGAGCAGGCCCAAGATCGACAGGCCGCCGCCGAGGCCGCCAAAGAATCCGTGCCCGAACAGCAGTCCGAGGAGTCCAGCGCCGAGAAGACCTCCGAGCAACCCGCTGCGAAAGCCGCCCGAAAAGAGGCCAGTTTGCGGAGGACGGCCGAGAATCGCGCCGTTGGAGGTGGCCGATCTATCGAAGGGGGCCGCCCCGCGCGGAGCTGTCGGGGTGGAATTGGGCATGACGAAAGTGCGCGCGCCCCGGCTGCCAAAGGAGAAACCGCCGCCCGCCCGGGCGAAGGCGTCGCCTACAGAGCCAAGCGCCAGCACGGCGGCGAGGGTCAAAATCAAAAATCTTTGGCGAAGCGCCATGACGTCCATCCATAAATCATGCGGACGTGGTATCCCGCGGAGAATATATGGCTACGCGCTCGGGAAGCGCAAAGGGCGCCGCGGGCGCGCTGGTTGCCGGGGTCTACCCTGTGATGCGGGCGTGCGACGCAAAGAAAATCGCAGGGATCGAAAAGGTTTCCTCCGATCGCCGAGGCCAATCCGTGAACCGGCTCTTGATTGGCGCGCAAAAGTTTGCGCTTTACCAGAACCCATGTTCCACTCTCCCCCAAGGGTGACTTAGAGGATGACAATCTCGGGCCCACGCCGCTGGCTCGCCTATGCGCCGCTCGTCGTCTTCATGGCCCTCGCTTGGCTGTTGTTCGAGCGGCTGGGCGCAGGCGATCCAGCAAGCATTCCCTCGGTCCTGATTGGCCAGTTGGCTCCGCCGCTCAACTTGCCCGGCCTCGACGGCGCGCCAGGCCTGACCGGCGCCGACCTGCGCGGCGGCCATGTCAGCGTGGTCAATGTGTTCGGCTCCTGGTGCGAGCCATGCCACTTCGAGCATCAATATCTGATGGCGCTCGCCGCCGATCCCGGGCTCAAGGCCAAGGGCGTCGCCATCTATGGCGTCGCGCAAAAGGACTCGGCCGAGAATATTCGCCGCTTTCTGGGCGCAAAGGGCGACCCCTACGCCAAGGTGGGTCTCGACCAGGACAACCGCGCCGGCATCGATTGGGGCGTCTACGGCGTGCCCGAGACCTTCATCGTCCGGGGGGACGGGTCGCTGGCTTTCAAACTGGTCGGGCCGATCACCGCTGCGACGCTGGAAAGCGAGGTCAAGCCGCAGATCCTCAAGGCGATGAACTAGGGTGAAACTTCTAGAGCGCGCATTGCTTTAAGGGTGCATGCGCGCGCCTTTGGTGATCTTGTCAACGATCTTCTTGTCCTCGCGCAGCGCAAGACCGACGACGTTCATGGCCTCGGGCGCATATTGCTTGACGGCGGCTCGGTTGGCCGCGTCGTGGCCGGTTCCGAACATGTCCTCGATGTAGAGCGAGAAACGGACGCGGCGCTCCATGGCCCGGTGATAGATCGCTTTTAGCGTCTCCCGGTCGGCGCTGAGAATGATCGTCGGTTGGATCATCAGCGGATTGTAGGCGTTGCCGGCGGCGTCCTCGTAAGGCTCGCCGAGAAGTCCCGAGTTCTCCCCGATCACGCCGCTGACCAGAAAGGCCACGACGTTGAGCTTCTGCCATGTCGCGAGATCCTCGCGAACGACGACCGAAATTTTCTTGTCGAACATTGCTGCTCCTTAAGCCTTCCGCGCTCCGAGCTGGCGCAGGCGCGACTGGAAGCGGTGGGCGTCCGCGCCGAGTTCGCTTTCGACCTCGCGATTGAGTTGATCCATCTCGCGGTCGAGGCTCGGCTGACGAGCCCGCGCTTCGGGCGTGAGAAAAAGCCGTTGAAGCCACCGGTCCTGCGGATCGGGCCGCCGCTCGAGCATCCCGTTCGCCGCCAGCCGATCGGCGACGCCCGTCGTCGTCGCGCTGTCGATGCCGAGCCGCGAGCCGAGCTCCGCTCCTGTCTGCCCGTCGTCATCGCATAGGACCTTCAGGACCGCATATTGCGTCGGCGTCACGCCGTGCGGCTCAAGCTTCTCCCGGGCGCGCCGGCCGATCTGCTGAGCGGCCTTGCCGACGATAAACGAGATGCAGTCTTCGATCCGGTCCACTTCCCTTATTCGCTTGCGCGGATGTATCTAGTTGTATGTCTCTTGCGTGCAAGCAGTATCCGAGAACCTCGATCGGCAGGCGCGCGGTCAGGATTTGCGCGAAGTAGAGGGCTATGGCCTTGCGGGTCCGACCGTCCCAGGCGTAATCTGGTCAGCATGACCAAATCAGGACAATCGACCCCGTCGAAGCGGCGACGCCCAGCCGGCCGGTGGCTTTTGCAGGACGCCAAGGCGCGTTTTTCAGAGCTGGTCCGGCGCGCCCGCAGCGAGGGGCCGCAGCTTGTGACCGTCCATGGCCGCGACGAGGTGATGGTCATCTCCGTCGACGAATTCCGCCGGCTGAAAGGCGAGCCGAGCGGCGCGGCGCTGATTGAGGCGCTACAAACCTCGCCCTATCGCGACATCGACCTCGAGCCGCAACGGGCCGCGATGCCCGTTCGCGAGCTCGATCTGTGAGCGAGTGGCTGCTCGACACGAATGTGCTGTCCGAGTTGCGCCGCCCCAATCCGGAGCCCAAGGTCGTCGCTTTCGTCAGTGCTCAGGCGCTGGAGCGGCTTTATGTCAGCGTCGTCACCTTCGCGGAGATCAGGTTCGGCATTGAGCGTCTTCCCGACCCCTTGCGCCGCGCCGAGCTCAACGCCTGGCTCACCCATCAGGTGCGGCCGATGTTCGAGCGAGGCGTGCTGCCGGTGAGCGAGGACGTGATGTTCGCCTGGCGGCTTATGGTCGAGGAGGGCCGCAAATCCGGCCATACCTTCTCCCAGCCCGATCTTATTATCGCGGCGACCGCGAAACATTTCGCCCTGATAGTCGTGACGCGCGATACCGGGGAATTCGAGAGAGCCCGCGTTCCCACCTTGAACCCTTGGCGCGCGCCGGAGTGAGACACGCCCCCCACGGCGCCCGGAGAAACTTGAATGAAAATCTGTCGCTGGTGTCGATTCGAACCGGTCCGGTAACGGAGCCGCCATCGCAAGCGAAGCAACGAGATCCGGAGGCGGGACTCGGGGTGAGCGATGGTCTTCTTCGCGCTTCTCAATCGACTATTTCATGGACCGGCGTGGCTGACGTTCCTCGTCATGGGGATGGCGGCGAGTGGGCTCGCGTTGTGCTCCTTCAATCTGCTGTTTCTGTTTCAGTCCAATTACAATTTGTTATTCACCTATGGCGCGATGGCCGCGTTCGACGGAGGCCTTCTGCAGTTCATCGAACTTACCGCCTGGGGCTATCTCGCGCTCGCCTGCTACGTTGTTGTCGAGGGCTGCCTTGAGGGCCTCTTAACCCGGATCCGCCGCGCGCGGCTGTGATGCCGGCTTGCCGACCGCCTTCGTAATGATCTCAGGCCTTGGATCAGTGCGTCGAAAGCGTAGTCGTCGATCTCCGATGGCTTCCTGCCGCCCAGCACGTCTGCCTGCCGCAGCGCCCAAATTCCATGGAGCAGTCCCCAGAGAGTCACGGTCGCCGCTGGCGCGTCGTCCGAGCCAACCAGCGGCTGGATGATCGATACGACCTTCGGCCACAGGAGCTCGTGATATCGCGGCTGGGGCAGGTCGGCCGCCGCTTCGGCTTTCGCGCTCAGGAACGTGCGATAGAGCGTCGGATTGCTCTCGGCAAAATCGGAATACACTTTGAGCAGCTTGCGGACGCGCGCCTCCTCGTCCGCGTGACCCGGAAGTTCAGCCATTCCCTGTTCGATCGCGAGGTAGAGCCGTCGAGCAACCGCGTCGGCCGCCGCTGCGATCAAAGCGTCCAGACTGCTGAAGTATCGATAGAGCGCGTTGGCCGTCACCCCGACCTCCCTCGCCAGACGTCGTAGCGTCAGCGCCTCTTGGCCCTCGCGCTCCAGCAGGTCGACGGCACCATCCACGATGGCCTGAGAATCGATTTTGCTCGGGTAAGGCATGATGCTCATTGTACACCTTGACGAGCGCTGCTCGAAGATGTACGATGTATATCTTGGCTCGTATTCTCCGTCAGTGCGAAGGCGGTCGACGCCTGGCTAAAGCCTGCCGCCTTCGGGAGGCGCAGATCCGTGGACTTGGGCCAATGGAGGTCCCGGCATGAAGAGCGTCGTCGTCACAGGAGTGTCGACCGGGATTGGCGCTGGGGCGGCCGCCGTCCTCGTCCGCAAGGGATGGCGGGTGTTTGGCAGCGTTCGCCGAGAGGTCGACGGGTTGGCGCTCCAACGCGAATATGGAGATGCGTTCACACCGCTCCTATTCGATGTCGAAGACGATGGTGCGATTTTGGACGCCGCCGACCAAGTGCGCTCCATGCTGCAAGGTCAGACGCTGGCGGGACTTGTGAACAATGCGGGCAGCTCATTCCCCGACCCGCTGCTCGTTCAGAGCGTTGCAGATTTTCGCAGACAGATAAACATCAATCTCGTTGGCACGTTCGCTGTGACGCGGGCTTTTGCGCCTCTTTTGGGAGCTGATCCCACGATGCACGGTCCCAAAGGACGTATCGTCAACATCAGTTCGGTTGGTGGCAAGATGGGGCCGCCTTTCCTCGGCGCCTACGCTGCAGCCAAGCACGGTGTCGAAGGCTTTTCGGAAAGCCTTCGACGCGAGCTTCAACTGGTTGGCATAGACGTGATCGTGGATCGGTGAGAACGGCCGTCTGGGATAAGGCGGAGGTCATGCCTCTTGACCACCTTGTCGCAACGATTTGGGAAGAGCCATACAAGTCGTTTCGCGCCTATATGATCTCGGAAGGCAGGAAAGGGCTTGAGCCCGAGGACGTCGGCGCCGTGATCGTAAAGGCTTTGGAGGTTGCTCGGCCGCGCACGCGATATGCGGTGCTGAATGGCAAGTTCCTGAACGCAACCCTGCCGTCCTTGCTTCCCGCGCGATGGGTCGACCGGATGATCGGGCGACAACTTGGCTTGCTGCGCCCATGATCGAAGGGTGCGGCTTCGACGAAATAGCCGTGCTCGCGGAGGTTAAAGCGGCGACGGCTTTGGGGTGGACTCCTGATCGCTTTTGCGAAGCGCCGCCGGCGGATGGGCGCCTCGTCACCGATGACGCCGAGCCCGCTCCCTATGTCCGCTGCCTAATTCTTGGCTTTGGAGTTGAAGTCGAACATATCCATCATGTCGCTCAGGGCCGGGGAGTTCACGGGAACATAAGGATTCCCTTCCGCTGTGAGCGGATTTGGCAGAGCGTCCCGGCCCATCGGGCTCACCGGCCCGAGTCTCCAATTCGCTTCGATGAACTTCAGGGTCGAGGCGTGGTCCGAATAGCCGTGAGAGACATGGCCGCCAATGCTGTATGGAGAGACGACAATCATCGGAATGCGCGTGCCGTCGCCGAAGAAGTCAAGCGGCTGGACATAGCCGGAATCCCAGTAGCCGCCGCCTTCGTCGAACGTGACCATGATCGCTGTCTCGTCCCACAGCTTCGAATTGGTTTGTACGGCGTCGACGATCTTCTTGACGAACCCCTCGAACAGGATGAGTTTCGAGGACGCCGGGTGACCGTCGACGAAGGCGCTCGGCTTGACGTACGAAACTGCCGGCAACTCCCCGTCCGCGATCGCGGCATAGAAATCGGTCGTGTCCTTCAAGTGTTTGGTTCGCTCCGCAGCATTGGTCATGATTGATGTCGAATACTGCGCCCAGTTGCAGATATTGCAATATTGGTCGGATTTGTCGACGTTGTACTTATCCTTGAGGTAAAGATTGAACTGGTCGCCGTAATAGGCCCAAGAAATATTCTTTGCGCTCAGCTTGTCGCCGATGGTCTCCACGCTTGACGGCGGGATCGTGTAGACGGTGTTGTTCGGATTGGTGTCCGTGTAGGCATTGGAGCCATCGCCGAAAAATCCGGGGTTATAGTTGTTGACGAGATAGTACCGGTTTGCGGCGCATTTCGCGGGAACCGGTCGAGCCAGGGAGCCGAGATAGGTGAGCACGGCCCAGACGCCCGGCTGTGTCGAGTCGGCGCAGTTCACGTATGACCCGCCGCCGTAATTTTTTGGACTTAGCGGATCGCGGGTGATCCAGGGAGTCTCTGCGTAGCTCGGGCCTTCGCCGTAGCCATCCTGGGTATAATAGTTGTTGGTTCCGCGCTGCGGATTAGGGTTCTCGATTTCGCTGACCGAATTCGGATTCCCAGCCGCGGGCGTATCAGGATTGGCGGGATTGACGCCGTAGTTGGGCGGGGTCGCGGGATTGCCTTCGCCGTCGCTGAACCAAGCCGGAGCGCCCGCGCCCAACATGATGTGATTGGCGCCCGTGCCGCCCATCAGCGGCTGATGATAATTGTCGCTCATCGTGTAGGCGTCGGCCAGATGTTTCAGATATGGCGCGTCGCCTTCGTGGACATTGTAGAAGCCCATCGAGGTTGAGCCCTCGCCGGTGGCTTCGTCGGTGAAGTTCGCCGATCGCGCCTTGCCGTTGGAGCCCGCGCCGACCGAGGTCTCGACCCATGGAAATAGA
This sequence comes from Roseiarcus sp., assembly GCA_036502965.1. Lineage (GTDB taxonomy): Bacteria > Pseudomonadota > Alphaproteobacteria > Rhizobiales > Beijerinckiaceae > Roseiarcus. Next base: position 8,761 of record DASXXT010000060.1, read on the forward strand.
TCGGCGGCACAGCCGGAGGCGTTCTGCGCGGTGGCCGCGGCGGCGTTGCAGTCGAGCTGCTGGTACATTTGGAAAAAACGGTGCACGGGACTTGCGTCATAAGCGTCATAAGGGTGCTTCGACGACGTGATCTGGAACGGACCGGGTCGAAGACTGCTGGCGCCTCGCCCATCGTACGAGATGCGCGAATCAGGCGTCTTTTCTTTCTGCCCCGTGCCGCCGGTCAGAAGATACTTGAGATAGTCGTCGGGAAGCCCGCTCTCGAGTTTGCCAGCCTTCGCTTCGTTTTCGGTGTGTCGCATGATGTCCCCGTTGCGGTCCCAAGGTCTCGGCAGACGTACGGTGTCGCCGGACCGCCGACCAGAGCGGGCGGCAGCATGGCATAGGGCGCCTTAAGCGGCGTCAACTGGTAAGTCGTCGTGTCGGAGCCGTGGTATTGCAGGGCCTTGCCATAGTTGGGGCCCGGCGAACCGTCCGGATTGACGATCCTTTCCGACAACAGGTTCCAGACAGTCTCGCCCTTGTTGACCGGCTCGTAGGTGGCAAAGACGTGATCGAACGTCCGGTTCTCGCCAATGATAACGATCACGCGCTTTATCGGCGTCGCCGTCGCGGTGTCGTTGGCGTCCGCGGACGCCGCCGGGATCGAGGCGCCTGCGAGGGCGACGCCAGAAGCCAGCGCCTGCAATTTTCGACGAAATGCCGAGGTTCTCAAATCGAATGCCCTCATAGCGTCCTCCGACTTTGGCGCGCTCACGGCGCTACACAAATCTCTCGCGATTTTTTTCACGCCACGCGCCGTAAAAAGCGGGCTGGCTGCCGGCATCCTATAGACGACCCAAACTCTCGAATACCGCCTCGGGAACGTGGTCGCCTTTGTGGGCTTTCATTTCCTGCAGAACAGTAGGTAAGGATTGGGGATGCGCTTGATCCTCCGAGCGCGCCCTCGGCGTGCTTTCTAACCCGCTGCTAGTCGCCCGCGCCAATCGTCTTCACGAGTTTGCGGATATCCATCAAAGGCAGGGGATTTGCCGGGTCCTGAAGATTAGGAACCGTATCGTTCGACGCTCCGCCGGGAGAGCGCTTGATATTGGGAAAATCGACGATGGATTTGTCAAACTCGCCGATCGGCAAGCCAATCAGCGAAACAACCCAGCCATTGTCATAGCCGGCGTAGCGCCCCGGGGAGGTGGTCGGCGTGCGCGTGCTCACCGCGCCATTGAAAGTCATGTCGTATTTCTCGAACGGGTCCATGGTGAGGTTGTAGATCGAGCCGATCGCGCCGAGATCCTGCTTGGGGCCAAGCCACGTGTCCTTCGAGGTGTAGAGGTATTTCCAGGCGATATGGAGGTCCGGGTTCTCGGGATCGTCGCCGATGTCGGCGCGAGCGCCGGCGAAACTCTCACCGTCGATATAGATCCATGAGTTGCGCGCCGAATGCCGTGCCTTGCCCATGATGTAGGCGCTGTTGTCGATGCTGTCGAAATAGATCGGCTTGCCATCGTTGTCCGTCCAGGCGCCGTGGGGCGGCGGGGTAAGACCGGCCATCGTCGCCAGCGTCGACCAGAGGTCGATATGCGACATCATCTCGCCGTAACGCGCGCCCGCAGGAATCTTGCCGGGCGCCCACATGATCCCGGGCACACGGAAACCGCCCTCGAACGGCGAACCCTTCTCACCACGGAACGGAACCGTGCCCGCGTCCGGCCACGCATCCTGCCATGCGCCGTTGTCAGCCGTGATGATGACGATGGTGTTGGGCGCCTCGGCCCGGATTTCATCCATGACCTTGCCGATGTTGGAATCCAGCTCCAGCATCGCGTCGGAATAGTCGCCAAGACGCGATTTGCCGATGAACGCTTTGGCGGGGATGTTCGGGTTGTGCATCTTCATGAAATTCACATCCATGAAGAACGGCTTCGCGTCCTTGGCGTGCTGCTTGATATAGTCGACAGCCGAGTTGGCCTGCCGAACGTCGAACTCATGCAGATAATCGTAGTCGATGCGGGCGACCTTGGTCGCGGGTTTGCCCGCGACTCCTTCCCATTCGTACAGATTGACGATCTTCTGATACCCGTCCCAATAGGCGGCGTTGAATTTCGGAAACCAGGGATGGGCGAAGTTGGACGTGTCGTCGTAAGTGTAGACGCCGGGATAATAGGCGGCGAACTCCTTCATTTCGTCGAAGCCATGTTCGATCGGGTAGAACTTCGGCTGATCGCCCAGATGCCACTTGCCCGAGAAATAAGTGCCATAGCCGTTTTTCTGGAAAAACTCGGCGATCGTCGGCGTGGACTTCGTCAGGCCGTTCTCATCGCCGGGCACAACGACCACTGAGAGGGCCGAACGGATGGGAATGCGCCCGGTCATGAACGAGGCGCGGCCGGCGGTGCAACTCGCCTGACCATACCAACTGGTGAACACGGCGCCTTCCTGGGCGACGCGATCGACGTTCGGGGTCGGATGGCCGAGGTTCGCGCCCGCCATAGGCGCCGAAATCGTTCCAGCCGGTGTCGTCGGTCATCAGCATGACGATGTTGGGCCGCTTGTCCTGCGCGTATGCCGGGAAAGGCGCCACAACTAGCGCGCCCAGCGCGATCGCGCCAAATTTCAAGTGACTTTGGGTTTTCACGTCGTCCCCCCATATGGCGATGTTAAACGGCTTCGTTGCTTGGACCTCCGCGGGCGAGATCTGGGCCTGCGCTCCCGGCGCCGCTTGGTTCAACAATCAAGACGACCTAGGTATTCATACCGAGTGACATGAAGGGACAATGAACCAAATGTGGCGGTCCAATACCAAGATTGGTATGAAGGATAGCATCGCCGTTATCGCTCTCGCACTCTCGTCCTAGAACCGCGATGCAGGTTGAGCCAGGCGGGTCTCGGGCCAAGGCGGCCCCTCATCCTCGCCAACGCCCTCATCCGCGATCAGCGAAAATGGTCCCCAAATACCCCTTGACCCGCACGGGCGCTACAAGATGCGCCGCGAAAATTGAACATTAGCGCGATTTGAGGCGGATATGGACCAACCGCTCAGGTTAATTCCACCTGCCAAGTCTGTAGTCTGTAGAGGCCGCCCACGGCCTGGACGTGGCCTGCGTTCACCGCGGCGCTGACGATCGGCCCGGCCGCATTCAGTGTCGCGACGTTGCGGCGGATGTTTTCCTTGGTCGCGTTGAGGAGACGGTCCCCGGGCTGGTTGACCACGGCCTCGACTGCCGGTCCTATCCCGGCGACAAGCGCGGGCAGATGGCCGCGCAGGGTCGCCTTGTCCACGATCGCAGAGATCGTCGCCTTGATCGCACCGCAGGATTCGTGCCCGAGCACCATGATGAGCGGCGTCTTCAGCGCGTTCAGCGCATATTCGAAGCTTGCGAGATTGTCGGGGTTGACGACATTGCCGGCGACGGGGCAGATGAAAAGGTCGCCAGGTGCGCTGTCGAAAACGAATTCAGGTACGACGCGCGAATCCGCACAGCTCAAGATGCAGGCGTAGGGGTTCTGCCCGCCAATGAGCGCCTCGCGTCCGGCGACGAAATCCTGGCGCCTAGCGATGCCGCTCACGTAGCGTGCGTTGCTCTCCATGAGGCGATCGAGAGCCTCCCCAGGCGAGACGACGTTCTCTGGCTTCGGCGGCGGCCGGTCGCTTGCTTCGGCGAGCGCGCGGAACGGCGCCGCCGCGGCGGCCACAAGGCCGAACCCGAGGGCCAAAGCGCTCCGCCGGTCGAGGGCAGCTCGATGATCGGCGGCCTTCAGGCCGCATGAATCGCACATGAACTGTCTCCATTATGGTCGTCATTCTCCGTTCTTCCCTGAGGGGAAGTTTCAATGACGCTGGGTCGAGTGCTTAACCAAAATGTTCCTTAGCCTCGCACCGGCATTGCTGCTCCGGGGTCCGCCAGTTCCATTGATACGAAGAACGTCGGCGCCAACGCGATTGAGCGCTCGTCTTGCGGACCAGTACTTAGGCTTAGGCTCTTCGGCGGATCGGCCCGCAGGTCCGCCTCGTTTGGACAGAATCCAGAGTGCAGACTAATACGTGCCGTCACTTGAAATTTAAAGCCAACGATTGGCCGTCACGCTGCCAACCTTTCTATCAAAACTAATCCAAAGTTTAGAGTTATCGCCTTACCGACTATCTCATTGTTCTTCCGGTCAAATAGAAAATTGCTGGGATAAACGGCACTATCTCAGGTGTGAAATAGTCACACAGGAGGCATCCAATGTCCAGTCAACACAGGCGTTCGACAGCGAAGAGCTTCATTTTCCGGTTACTGATTTGTTCGGTCAGCTTGGCCTCACTGGTTGACGAGGCTACAGCCTCCAACCTACAAAAGCACGAGACACGTCTCAAAAACTTATCGCGTGGCGTTGCTACGACCGCTCAGGGTTCGGCATCGCATAGCCGACACTCGCACACTAGCCATCGGATCTTCACTCGCAACGGAGAGCACTGCAATCGCATGTTGTGCCACGGCGTCTGAAAGAACGGCTTGTCGGCGCGAGCCCTTGCGAGCCCTCGCCCTCAGCGCATCATCCCTTGCGATGAGGACACGGTGAGCGCAAACAGGCTAGTCGCGCCGCGCGGGTAGCCTGTTTTCGGTGATTGTCGTCATTCCAACGAAAGTTGGATGCCGAGAACTTGTCACGAGAACTTTGCCGAACGAAAGTCAGAAGGGCCTCGAAGCGCCGATCGCGGTCGGCGCTCGGAGGCCGGAACGGGTTACGAGAACTCCAGAATTGTTTGACATTTTGTTGCGTAAAAGCGAAACCCTGGCTATGATCCTCGGTGACGACGAACTCGACTGCCGAAATTCCCTCGGCGGCGCCAATGGCCGGCCAGGAGAAAGCAAAGAAAAGAGAGCCCTCGGCGCACAAGCTGGAACAGGGGCGGAAATTTTTTTATTTGAATCGGCTGTAACCCATTGAAAAGTCCCGATTCGGAAAAATAAACGTAAGTAAATGAAAGCAAATTAGCTTCCGTTTATTTTCGTTTATTGGCGTTTGCTTTCTTCTATCTGCGGGGTTTCGCGGTCTGGTTGTGACGGGCTGTGTGTGCCGCGATGGCGGCCAGACGCGCCTCAGAGTTCGTCGCCCGGACCCTCGTCCTTGGCCTCGTACTTCATGATCAGCGGCGCCTGGGCGAGCGCGAACAGGAGGGTGAGCGGCAGGAAGCCGAAGGTCTTGAACTTGACCCAGAGGTCCGTCGATTGAGTGCGCCAGATGATCTCGTTGAGGACGGCTAGCCCTAAGAAGAAGAACGCCCAGCGCCAGGTGAGCTTGCGCCAGCCTTCTTCGGTGACATGCAGCGCGCCGTCGAACAGGATTTTCAAGAGCGGCTTCTTGAGCCAGAGGCCCACGAACAAAGCCGCGCCGAACAGAATATAAAGCGCGGTCGGCTTGATCTTGATCAGAGTCTCGTCATGAAGGACGAGGGTCAACGAACCGAAGATGAGGACGATCACCGCGGTTATGAGCGGCATGATCGGGATGCGTCTGAGCATCGCATACGACACGCCGAGCGTGACCAGGACGCTCGCCATCAAGATGCCGGTCGCGGCAAAGATGCCCACCCTCGAATAGACGATGAAGAACAGCGCCAGCGGCCCGAGCTCGAGGATGAACTTGACGATCGGATTAAGCGCTTTGCGTGGGCTCGGAGCCACGGTTTGAGTCACAGGCGTTTCACTCGTTGGCGCGGTCATGCGGCCTCTCTATCGATCCCAGCGATCGCATCGGCGAAGTCGCGCGCGGTGAAGGGCTCGAGATCGTCTACGCCCTCGCCGACGCCAATGAAATGGACGGGAAGCGCGAACTTGTCGGCGATCGCCACCAGAATGCCGCCGCGCGCGGTGCCGTCGAGCTTGGTCATCACCAGGCCGGTGACGCCTGCGATGCGGCCGAAAATCTCGACCTGGCTCAGCGCGTTCTGCCCGACCGTGGCGTCGAGCACGAGGAGCACGGCATGGGGCGCGTTGGCGTCGACTTTGCGCATCACCCGGATGATCTTCTCAAGTTCGCTCATGAGTTCGGTGCGGTTCTGCAATCGCCCGGCGGTGTCCATGAGCATGACGTCGACGTTGAGCTCGCGGGCTTTCGTCAGCGCGTCGAAGGCGAGCCCGGCCGCGTCGGCGCCCTGGTCGCGCTCGACGAGGGCAGAAAAGGTCCGCCGCGCCCAGATGCGCAATTGCTCGATTGCGGCGGCGCGGAAGGTGTCGCCCGCCGCGAGCAGGACTGCCTTGCCCTCGGCCCTGAACTTGGCCGCAAGCTTGCCGATGGTCGTGGTCTTGCCCGAGCCGTTGACGCCGACGACGAGGATCACGAACGGGCGCTTCTCCGGATCGATCATGAGCGGGCGCGCGACCGGATCGAGCGCGCGCTCAACTTCGTCCGCGAGGATCTGTTTGACCTCGTCCGGGTTGATCCCGCGCTCGTAGCGCCCGCTGCCGACCGCATCGCGAATGCGAGACGCTGCGGCGAGGCCGAGATCGGCCTGAATGAGAACATCCTCGAGATCGTCAAGCGAGGCGGCGTCGAGCTTGCGCTTGGTGAAGATGTCGGTCACGCCGCGCGCAATCGTCGTCGACGAGCGCGACAGCCCGAAGCGCAGGCGCTGAAGCCAGCTTTGCTTCGGCGCCGGCGGCTCCACGGCCACACCCGAAGGGGCCGGGGCGTCGACGGGTGGCTCGGCTTCGCTCGCAGCCGCCGCCGGCGACGCCGGGTCCACGGGCGCGCTCGCCTCGCCGCCGCGGAACCAGCGGCGGAGCAGGCCGGACTTCGCCTTCTTGTCGTCGTCTTCGTCCAACGCAACGAACTCCTGACGCCGCCCTATGCGCGCGGCCGACGCTGGCATACCACTTCTTCCCATGACGCCGGAAGAAACAAGAGCGCGGCTCCTCTATCGCGACGGCATGATGCTCGTTCTCAATAAGCCCGCCGGCGTCGCCGTTCACGCCGGGCCGAAAGGCGGCGCGAGCCTCGAGGATGATTTTGACGCTCTGCGTTTCGGCCTGCCGCGCAAGCCCGCGCTCGCCCACCGGCTTGACCGCGACACCGCTGGCTGTCTGGTGCTCGGACGGCATCACAAGGCCCTGGAGACATTGGGGCTCCTCTTCAAGCAAGGCAAGATCGCCAAGACTTATTGGGCGATTGTCGCGGGCGCGCCCGAGGGCCAAGAGGGGACCATCGATCTGCCTTTGGGCCGGCTTGATGACAAGATAGGCTGGTGGATGAAGGTCGACCCGAAAGGTCAAAAGGCGCTGACGCTTTGGCGTGTCAAGGGGCGCGGGGAATGGCGCAGCGCGCCGATCGCATGGGCGGAGCTCGAGCCGCAGACCGGGCGCACGCATCAATTGCGCGTCCATTGCGCTTCGCAGGGCTGGCCGATTTTCGGCGATGCGATCTATGGCGCGCGCGCAGACCTGCCGCTGCAATTGCTGGCGCGCAAGGTCGTGGTGCCGCTCTCGAAGTCGAAGCCGCCGATCGAGGTCGAAGCGCCCGCGCCGCCGCACATGTTGGAGACGCTGACCGCCTGCGGCTTCGTGGGCGATGTGCTGTAGGCGCGGTCGCTGACCCGCGCTGGCCGCGCTCAACGAGCGCGGCTACAGAGGCGCGCCTTTTGCGGCCCATCTCATCGGATGATCGGCGCGATCTCGCCGGCATAGGGCCAGTCGTCAGGGGTGCTCACAAGCCGAGCGCGAACGGGGTTGTCCCGAACATAACGCCACTTGGATTCGTAGCTCTCGTCCGAGCGCAGGATATGATCAAAGAATTCCTTCTGCCAGAAGGGCGGAGCGACGCCGGTCGCGCGAAGAATGCCCTTAGCGGTCCATTGCTTGAACCCAGCCATGAAGCGCGAGAGGGAACTGGCGTCGGGAGTTTCATTGCTCACGCAGAAGAAGTGCAGATGGTCAGGCATCGCCACGAATCTGCCGACGGTCCAGCCGTATCGCAACGGAGCAGCGTCAAATTCGGCGCGGAGAACGGAGACCGCGGCTTCGTTCGCCAGCGCCGGTCGCCGGCCGGCGGTGCATAGAGTAAGGAAATTGACGGGATGTTCGATCCAGACGGAATCGAGCCGCCGCAAGTGTCCGTGACTGCTAGCAGGCATTGCCCAGCGAATGAGGTTACTCCGAGTTTAATTGCAAAAGCGCCGAGATCAATCATCAAGCGCCAAAATGTACACGCGGCGGCTGACCGCGCCAGCCGCGCTTGAGCCAAGCGCGGCTAGAGAATCGGCCGTTGTAGGCGCGGTCGCCGATCGCGCGGCCGCGCTCACCGAGCGCGGCTACAGGCGCACGCGATTGTGCGGCGCAACAGATTGTGAAAGGGTCGTCGATCCGTCACCACCCGCTCACGAACCCATGTCGATCCGAGCCGCGATCCATCACCTGACGCACTACAAATACGACCGCCCGGTGTCGCTCGGCCCGCAGATCATCAGGCTCCGGCCCGCGCCCCACAGCCGGACTCG
>DASXXT010000061.1:0-8607 GCA_036502965.1 Roseiarcus sp.
CAGTGCATTCAGTCCGTTGGTTCCGGTTTCGAAGGCCTATGTCGAGGTGATCGAAGAGAGCTTCTCCGGATTCAAATCGCTTTCGGCGACGCTTGCGGTGGCGATGGCGCTGGTGCTGCGCGTCGAGCAGCGGCGCAGCGAGACGACCTCGCGCGCTCCGGGTCTGTCGATCGACGGCGCGCCTCGGCGGCGGCTGGAGCCGGGAGACGATTGATCGGCGCAAGCGGCCCTTAGGCCTTTCGGGAGGATTTCAGATGCGCAAATGGCGGATCGTCGGCTTGAGCTTCGAACACGCGCACATGGGCGACCTCCTGCGCGAGGTCTACGAGCATCCCAACGCCGAGATCGTCGGGATGTGCGACGATAACGAAGCGAGGATGGCGGACGCGATAGCCAATTTCTCCATTTCCAGGGAGCGCGTTTATCGCGACCTCACGCAATGCGTGCGAGAGGCGCATCCCGATCTCGCCATCCTCTGTCCGGCGACCGGCCGGCATGCGGACGTGGTCGAGGACGTCACCGCGCTCGGCGTCGACATCCTGCTCGAGAAGCCGTTTGCAGCCTCGCTTGCCGATGCCGACCGGATGCTTGCGGCCGTCCAGCAGTCGGGAGTTCGACTCGCGGTCAACTGGCCGTTGCGCTGGTATCCGCCGCATGTCACGACCAAGCGGCTGATCGACGAGGGGCTCATCGGCGAGGTGATCGAGGTTCACTTTTACGACGGCAACCGCGGTCCGCTCTACCACCGCGCCGACAAGGTCGTCGTGTCGGACGAGGATGTGCGGCGCGAGAAGCCAACGTCATGGTGGTACAGCAAGGCCGCCGGCGGCGGCAGCCTGCTCGACTATCTCGGCTATGGCGCGACGCTCGGGACTTGGTTCATGAACGGCGAGGCGCCGATCGAGGTGACCGCGGTCGTCGATCAGCCGGAAGGCCTCGAAGTCGACGAGCATTCCATCACGATTTGCCGCTACGCCCGGGGCCTGTCGAAACTCGAAACGCGCTGGGGGACCTTCACCGATCCCTGGACCACGCAGCCGCAGCCGAAATGCGGTTTTGTCGTCGTTGGTTCAGACGGCACGATTTCGAGTTACGACTACGGCGCGCATGTCGGCGTTCAGACCCGCTCCCAGCCGACCGTCCGCCAAGTTCCCGTCGACGAATTGAAGGCGCCGTTCCGCAAGCCGGTCGAATATGTGCTCCATTGCAAGGAGCGCGATCTGCCGTTCGAGGGGCCTCTGGATCCAGCGCTTTGCCGGACGGCTCAGCGCATCGTCGACACCGCGGCGCTCTCCGCCCGTGAACGGCGTACGCTGGCTCTGCTGCCATGACCGAGACGGAGGCGGGGAAGACCGAAGGACCTTCGGCCGACGACTATGCTTTGGTTGCCAAGGCCGCGGCCGAGATCGAAGCGCCCGACCTGCCTTATCGTCCGCCGATGCCGCGCGACCGTGAGCAACCGATCGCGCTCGTCGGAGCGGGCGGCATTAGCGGGGCTCATCTCGACGCCTATGCGCGCTATGGCCTTAATGTCGTCGCGATATGCTCGCGCGATCTTGAGCGGGCGCGGGCGCGGCGCGACGCTTATTTTCCGGCCGCGCGCACCACTGACGATTTCGATTCGCTGTTGTGCGACCCGAACGTGAGTGTTCTCGATCTCACCGCCCACGCGGACGTCCGCCTCGACTTCATGCGGCGCGCGTTGAACGCGGGCAAGCACGTGCTGTCGCAGAAGCCATTCGTCGAGAGCCTCGACGACGGCCGCGAACTCATTGAGTTGGCGGAGCGGCGTGGCCTCAAGCTCGCCGTAAATCAGAACGGCCGCTGGGCGCCGCATCTTGCCTATACCCGGGAAGCGGTCTACGCGGGCCTCATCGGCGAAGTCACTGGCGTTCATGTCGAGATCCGCTGGAACCATGGTTGGATCGCGGGCACGCCGTTCGAAGCCATGGACGATCTCATCCTCTGGGATTTCGGCATCCATTGGTTCGACTTTCTCGCGAGCGTCATCGGCGACCGCGCCCGCTTCGTTCGTGCGACAACGGCTCGAGCCGCCGGACAGCCTGTGCGGCCGTCGCTTTTGGCTCAGGCGCTTGTCGCCTTTGACGGCGGTCAGGCCTCGCTTGTTTTCGATGGCGCGACCCGATATGGCGCGCGCGATTCGACTTCGGTCATCGGCGCGAATGGCGTCGCATCCAGCCAAGGCCCCGACCTTGGCCATCAGGCGGTCGAGCTCTATACGGAAGCTGGAGTGGCCCGGCCTCAACTCACCGGCTCTTGGTTCAACGACGGCTTCGCGGGAGCCATGGGCGAACTCTTGTGCGGGATCGAGGAGGCCCGGGAGCCGTTGAACTCGGCGCGCGGCAATCTTTTGTCGCTCAAGCTCTGCCAGGCGGCGGTGCGCTCCGTGCGGACCGGCGGTCCGGTCGCCGTCTGAGCGGACGGGAACGACGAAACCCGTCAGCAGGCCGCCGCCGTCCGCCTGTGGTAAAATCGCACGTGGAGAAGACGCGATGGCGAAGCGACGCGTTCACACGTCGGAAGAGGCGCTGCGGCCGCTTCAGCTCGATCCCGAGCGCGCCAAGCGGGTCGACCGGCCGCCTTATGCGATCGTCGATATAGGCTCGAACTCGATCCGGCTCCTGGTCTATGACCAACTTGGCCGCGCGCCGATGCCTCGCTTCAATGAAAAATCGCTTTGCCGCCTGGCCGAGGGGCTGGCCGAGACCGGCGCAATCGCGCCGGACCATTTTCGTCGAGCGATTGAGGCCGTGCGGCGATTCCGCGCCATTGCCGACGCCATGGGGGTGAGCCGAATCGACGCCGTGGCGACGGAAGCGATCCGTCGCGCTTCGAACGGGCCGAAGCTCGCCGCCGCCATTGAGGCAGGGTCCGGCGTGAAGGTGCGTATCCTCAGCGGGAGCGAGGAAGCGCGGTTCGCGACCCTCGGCGTGATTTCCGGCTTCTTTCGGCCAGTCGGGTCGGTCGGAGACATGGGCGGCGGCAGCCTCGAAGTCGCGGAAGCGATCGACGACTATGTGGGGGATCGCTGGGCCAGTCTGCCGCTGGGCGCTCTGCCGGTCGAAGCCATGATGTCGGCGGGCTTTTCGGTGGCGAAGCGGCAAATCGACGAAATCCTGCGTTCGCGCCTCCCGCGGGCGTTGGCGAAGCCGGTGTTCTACGCGGTCGGAGGCGGCTGGCGGGCGCTGGCGAGAGCGCACACGGAAGCCATCGGCGCGCCGGTCAAAGTCGTGCATGGCTACACCCTCGGCACCGCCGAGGCGCGCGAATTCGCCGGCGCGATTGCGCGGCTTTCCGCGGCGAAACTGACGGCGACGCCGGGCGTGTCGGAACGCCGCGCGCGCACCCTGCCGGCGGCGGCGCTGACCTTGGACAGGGTGCTGAAATACCTCAAGCCGGAACGAGTCGTCTTTTCCGCTCTCGGCCTGCGCGAGGGGTTTCTCTATTCGCAGCTGAGCCGGGAGGAACAATATCTGGATCCGCTGGTCGAGGGCGCGCAGCTGATCGGGCTGCCGCTCGCGCGCGTGCCCGAATTCGCGCCCAAACTGGTTGCGTGGACCGAAAGCCTCTTCTCCGGCGAAAGCGCGGGCGAGAAGAGGCTGCGGGTCGCTGTCTGCGCGCTTTCCGACATCGCCTGGAGAGACGCGGCCGACCTCCGGGCGGAAGAGTGTTTTCGCCGGCTGCTCGAATTTCCTTTTATCGGCGTCACCCACCTTGAGCGCGTGTTCATCGCCGCCGCCATTCACGCCCGCTACGTTGGCCGACCGGACGCGCCGTGGCTGCGCCCCGCCATCAAGCTGCTCACGCCGTCGGAACGCCGCCGGGCGCAGATACTCGGCCGCGCCATTCTGCTCGCCTACCGTTTTTCCGGCGGCGTGCCGGCCGTGCTGGAAAGCGCGCGATTGCGCATCGACCCAACCTGCGTCCAGCTTGAGGTGACGACAGCCGCCCGCGCTCCCGACAGCGAAGTGGTGAGCGAGCGGCTCAAGCTGCTCGCCAGCGCCATTGGCGTCAAGCGCAGCGAGGTCGTTGATATCGACGCGCCGTCGCCGCCGCTCAGCTAGGTCGGGCGGCCTTGGAATGGGAGGATCGTTCAGATCAACTATCGCCACGCCTTTCATGCCGGCAATTTCGCCGACGTGCTCAAGCACGCCGTTCTGTCCCGCGTCCTCGTTTATCTGACCCGCAAGGAAGGCCCCTTCCGTTTCATCGACACCCATGCCGGGGCGGGCCGATATGATCTGGCGAGTGAGGAGGCGAAGCGCTCGCCGGAATGGCGCGAGGGGATCGCGAGAATTCTGACGGCCCGCCCACCCGCGCCGGTCGCCGATCTCCTGCGCCACTATCTTGAAGCAGTTGGCCCGCATGACGTCGAGGGCCGGCCAGTCAGCTATCCGGGTTCGCCGGCGATCGCGCAAACCCTGATGCGCGCGCAGGATCGCATCGCGCTCTGCGAAGCGAACCCGGACGAACGCGAGGCCTTGATTGCGGCGCTTGGGCGCGATGGGCGGCTCAGCATCGTCGGCACGGACGGCTATGTCGCGCTCAACGCCTATTTGCCGCCTAAGGAGCGCCGCGGAATCGTCTTGATCGACCCACCGTTCGAAGCGCCGGACGAAGCCGGCGACGTCGCGCGAGCTCTCGAACGCGCGCTGCGCAAGTGGCCGACCGGCGCCTACATCGCCTGGCGCCCGATCCGCGAAGCTCAAGCCGATTCTCGCTTTCTTAACTCAATCGCCGCGCTCGGCGCGCCAGACATCCTGCGGCTCGAACTCGACGTCGGCCCTGGGCCGACTGGCGCGCATGGCCAGGAGCCGCTCGCACGGGCAGGGCTTCTCGTCGTCAATCCGCCGCATACGCTCATTGACGAAGCGCGGACGCTGCTGCCGTGGCTGGCGCAAACACTCAGTCGTGACGGAGGCGGACAACATCTCTGCGCCTGGTTGACGAAGCCGAAATAAGCGCGCCGCACGCGCTTGCCCGCGTCGTTGGCCTCGGTTTATGTGTGGACGACGAGGCGGATCGCGAGCCGACGTTTGCACGCAGCCGCCAAGGGACTTCGATGGCGCTGCCGGACATTCTGAAAGACAAGCTCAGGCTACCGGTCGTTGGCGCTCCGCTGTTCATCGTTTCGCATCCGGCGCTGGTGATCGCCCAATGCAAGGCGGGGATCGTCGGCGCTTTTCCCGCGCTTAACGCACGACCCATTTCCCAGCTCGACGAATGGCTGCATGAAATCACCGAAGCGCTCGCCGCTTATGACTACACGCATCCGGAGCGCCCCGCCGCGCCGTTTGCGGTCAACCAGATCGTCCACAAGTCCAACACTCGGCTTGAGGAAGATATGGCGCTGACGGTCAAGTGGAAGGCGCCGCTCGTCATCACTTCGCTCGGCGCGCGCGAGGACGTCAATAAAGCGGTGCACGGCTACGGCGGCTTGACGCTGCACGACATTATCAACAATCGCTTCGCGCAAAAGGCGATCGAGAAGGGCGCCGACGGCCTGATTGCGGTCGCGGCTGGCGCCGGCGGCCACGCCGGATCGGTCTCGCCGTTCGCGCTGATCCAGGACATCCGCGCATGGTTCGACGGGCCGCTGCTGCTGTCGGGCGCGATTGCGACGGGCCGGGCCGTTCTCGCGGCGCAGGTAATGGGCGCGGATCTCGCCTATATCGGCACGGCTTTTGTCGCCACGCCCGAGGCGCGCGCGGTTGACGAGTACAAGCAGGCGATCGTCAACGGCGACGCCTCCGACATCATCGGGTCCACCTACTTCACCGGCGTATTCGGCAATTACCTGAAGCCATCGATCATCAAGTCCGGTCTCGACCCGGACAGCCTGCCTGAGCGCGATGCGAAGGCGATGAGCTTCGCCTCCGCGAGCAGTTCGTCAGAAGCCAAGGCGTGGCGGGACATCTGGGGGAGCGGCCAGGGCATCGGCGCAGTCAAGAAGGTCGTACCGGTCGCCGAACTCGTCGCGCGGCTTGAGCGCGAATATTCCCAGGCGAAGCGCGCGATCTGCGGCTAGGCTGCGCCCATGCACAAGTTTACGCGCGCAAGTGATTTCAGTAATTTAGTTGCTCTTTTGTGCAACTTTTTCGCGCCTTCGGCGCCACCTCAAAGACCTCGCTCTGATGCGCCGCGAAGCGGCCTCGAAGAACGCTCCAGTGGCGCGGGGGCGTCCTGGTGTGGGTCCATCCTACGCCTGAACCCGTCGAAAAAAATTTGCGAGGACGATGTCGATTTCCAAAAACTCCGTTCGTCGCTTCGATGCCAGGCCGATAAGGCCCGCTCTAGCAAGGAGACAAGACGATGCGCGTGATGGTGTTCGTGAAGGCTACCGAGGACAGCGAAAAGGGCATTCGCCCCACGCCCGAGACGACCAAGATGTTCGAGGCGATGGGCGGATTTAACGAGGAATTGCGCAATGCTGGCGTCCTGCTCGCCGGCGACGGCCTCAAGCCCTCCTCCCAAGGCAAGCGTATTGCATTCGACGGTCCCGGCCGCACGGTCATTGACGGGCCTTTCGCGGAAACCCGCGAGCTGGTCGCCGGCTTCTGGCTCTGGGAGGTGAAGGACATGGACGAGGCGGTCGCCTGGGTGAAGCGCTGCCCCAATCCCATGCGGGGACCGAGTGAGATCGAAATCCGGCCGCTGTACGAGATGGCTGATTTGCAAGAGTTTCTGACGCCAAAGGCCGCGGAAATCCACGATCGGACGCGCGCGAAGCTCCGCGGGGCCTGAGACCGTCAGCGGCGGCCGGCTTGCCTCCCTTATGGCTTTGGCCGACAAGGCGGCATGAGCGCAAGCGAGCCGCATCGGGCGATCGAAGCGATTTTCCGCATTGAACGGGCCAGGCTCGTCGCGGGTCTGGTCCGGGTCGTACGCGATGTCGACCTTGCTGAGGAACTCGCGCAGGACGCCCTGGTCATTGCACTCTCCGAATGGCCGAGGATCGGCGTTCCGGCCAATCCCGGCGCCTGGCTGATGACAGCCGCTAAACGCCGCGCCATCGATGCGATCCGTCGCGCCAGAATGCGCGAGCGCAAGCATGAGGAGATCGCGCGGGAAATGGACGGCGCGTTCGACGGGGCCGAGGTTATCGAAAGAGCTATGGACGACGATCTTGGCGACGAGCTTTTGGGCCTCATCTTCACAGCCTGCCACCCCATACTTTCGGCCGACGCTCGCGCAGCGCTGACGCTGCGTGTTATCGGCGGTCTGACGACGGATGAGATCGCGCGTGCTTTCCTGTCGAGCGAGGCGACGATTGCCCAGCGCATCGTTCGCGCGAAGAAGACGATCGGAAAGGCGGGATTGAGCTTCGAGGCGCCCCATGGCGCCGAACGCGCGGCGCGGCTCCCTTCGGTGCTGGAGGTGATCTATCTCATCTTCAATGAAGGCTACGCCGCGACAGCGGGCGATGACCTTGTCCGGCCGAGCTTGTGCCTGGAGGCGCAGCGGCTGGGCCGCATGCTGGCGGGATTGATGCCGCGGGACGCCGAAGTGTTCGGCCTGCTGGCGCTCATGGAAATCCAGGCGTCGCGCCTGATGGCGCGCATCGGTCCAGACGGCGCCTTCATACCGCTGACCGAGCAGAATCGCGCACGCTGGGACCAACTGCTGATCCGCCGCGGCCTTGACGCGCTGGCCCGCGCCGAAGCGCTCGAGGGCGATGGCCCTTATGCGTTGCAAGCCGCGCTTGCAGCCTGTCATGCGCGGGCGCGCAGTCCGGCCGACACCGACTGGCCCCGCATCGCTGCGCTTTACGATCGGCTCCGAGCCGTGATGCCCTCGCCCGTGGTCGATCTCAATCGAGCGGTCGCTTACAGCATGGCCTTCGGGCCCGAAGCAGGCCTGCGGCTCATAAACGAGATCGCCGACGCCGCGGCGCTACGCAATTATGCGCCCTTGCCCGCGGCAAGGGGCGACTTTCTATTTCGGGCCGGCCGACCCGCCGAGGCCCGCTCAGAATTCGAGGCTGCGGCGAAGCTCACTCGCAACGCGCGCGAAAGAGCCTTTCTCCTCGCCCGCGCAGACGCTTGTGATTGACAGCTCGACCTTCACGTTTGAACCGCGGCTCTGCGGATCCGCACTGCAGCGATCGCGGCGTCAGGATAGAAGATAGCCGAGCGTGTCAAGCGGCGTTTCGGTGAACGGAAGGATAGCGGGGAAAACGCGCCCGCGACGACGACCCGCTCTTCCCGTAGAGGCGCGCCTCAGCCTAACAAGGGGCTGGTTCAGCATCGCTGGCGCTGCGACGATAAGAGACCGGCGATCTTGCCGAGCGTCGTCGCCCCGCTATTGTCGGATCAGCCGATTCGCGTTCCTGTCGCGTTCGCTTCAACGTTCAACACCGGAGAGGACGCGCGCATTCATGGCGACCATTGAGCAATTTGCCCAGCGCCAAACGCAGCCTCAAGAGCGAGGCTATCGCACGCCGCCGCACAATCTCGAGGCCGAACAGGCGCTGCTCGGCGCGATCCTCATCAACAATGATGCGTTCGACCGCGTCTCCGACTTCCTGAGGAGCGAGCATTTCGTCGAGGAGATTCATCGCCGCATCTTCGAGATCGCCGGATCGCT
>DASXXT010000062.1:0-5570 GCA_036502965.1 Roseiarcus sp.
GACCTGCCGTCCGAACAGGCTCGCCGTCAGGTCGACAAGCAGAAGCGCGCTTTTGCCGCGCTCGTCTAGGAACGGATTGAGCTCGACGAGATCGAGCGAGGGCGAAAGACCGGATTCGTACAACAGCTCCATGACAAGATGGGCCTCGCGGTAGGTCGCCCCGCCCGGGACGGCGGTGCCGACACCCGGCGCGATCGCCGGATCGAGAAAGTCGACGTCCAGACTGACATGCAAAAGGCCGTTGCGGGCGTGAACCCGATCGATGATGCGACGGATCGAGACCGCGAAGCCGTTCTCGTCCAGCATCCGCATATCGACGACGTCGACGCCACGGTCCCGCAACAGCCGCCGTTCGCCCGAGTCGATTGACCGGATGCCGAACAGATGCAACCGTCCGGGATCGACGAATCCATGCGGCTCGTCTTCGAATACCCCCTCGAGACCGGGCTCCCGGCATAACATCGCAAGCGACATGCCGTGCATATTGCCGGACGGCGAGGTGAGCGGCGTGTTGAAGTCCGAATGGGCGTCGAGCCACAGAACGAACAGCTCGCGCCCCGCCTCGGCCGCGTGGCGGGCGACGCCGCCGATCGAATCCATCGCGATGCTGTGATCGCCGCCGAGCACGAGCGGCGTCCGTCCGGAGCGCGCGACCGCATAGGTTTCGCGGGCAAGCAACCGCGCCCAGGCCGCGACATCGGCGAACCGGTGCGCCTTGCCTTCGGGCGCGGCTGTGTGAATCAATGGAGGCGGAGGGGCGAGGTCGCCCCGGTCCTCGACGTCATGGCCGAGGTCGCGCAATGGTTTCGCAATATCCGCCGTGCGCAGCATAGCCGGCCCCATTGCCGCGCCGGGCACGCTTGTCCCCGCTTCGACCGGCGCTCCGAGAATGGTGAACGCCCGTCGGCGCGCCTGGTCCCCCTCGCCTGCAGGATCGTCCTCGCTGCTTCTCTGTCTGCTCAAGGTCGCCCCCTTCCAGGAACCGAAACCACCCGATCTTAGTCGATTCCGCGGCCTCCGCGCCCGCCAAGCTTGACAAAAGCGCCGGCCTGGAGACATGGATGCGCTGGATGACGCCCGCGCTCCGCATTATCCGGATTTGCATCATTAGCCGCTAGCTCCGAGCTGGCTGGTTCGCGTCTCCTTATTTCTTCTAAGCCACCGAGAAGCGATCATCCGGCCAACCCGGACGACGCCTGTTCGTTCGCCTCTATGAGATGACGCCGACGAGAATTGCCGATGAAATCACCGCCCCGATCCCAACACGAAATCCTCGCGGAGGCGAAGCCGGCGCGGCTGCGTCTCTACAATACTTTGACCCGGCGCAAAGAGGGTTTCGCGCCGATCGACCCGAACGCGGTGCGTCTCTATGTCTGCGGCCCCACGGTCTACGACTTCGCCCATGTCGGCAACGCCCGGCCGGTGATCGTGTTCGATGTGCTGTTCCGACTCCTGCGGCACGTCTATGGCGCCAACCATGTCACCTACGTCCGCAACATCACGGACGTCGACGACAAGATCAACGCGCGCGCCGAGCGCGACTATCCCGGCCTGCCGCTCAACGAGGCGATCGCCAAGGTGACGGAAGCGACAGAGCGGCAATTTCGCGAAGACGTGGCCGCGCTCGGCGCGCTCCCGCCGACTGTCGAGCCGCGCGCCACCCAATATATCGACACGATGCGCGTCATGATCGAGCGGCTGATCGCCCGCGGCGTCGCCTATGTCGCCGAGGATCACGTGCTGTTCTCGCCCTCCGCGATGGATGCGCTGCCGTGGGCGCCGCGCTATGGGACGCTCGCCCATCGCTCGCTCGACGAGATGCTGGCCGGCGCGCGCGTCGATGTCGCGCCCTACAAACGCGATCCGATGGACTTCGTCTTGTGGAAGCCCTCGAAACCGAACGAGCCAAGCTGGCCGAGCCCAGCCGGTATCGCTGCGCCGGGGCGCCCAGGCTGGCATATCGAGTGCTCGGCGATGTCGATGGCGACGTTGCTCGAGCCGTTCGGCGGCGGCCTTTCTTGCGAAGACCCGAGCCGCAACACCTTCGACATTCATGGCGGCGGGATCGATCTCGTTTTTCCCCACCACGAGAATGAGATCGCACAATCCTGCTGCGCTTTTCATTCCTCCCGTATGGCTAATATCTGGATGCATAACGGCTTTCTGCAGGTCGAAGGCGAGAAGATGTCGAAGAGCCTCGGCAACTTCGTCACCATCCACGAACTCTTGCGCGCAGCCAAGTTCGGCGGCCGCAAATGGTCCGGCGAAGCGCTTCGGCTCGCGATGTTGCGCACGCATTACCGTCAGCCGATCGACTGGACGGTGAACGCGCTCGAGGAGGCGGAGGCGACGCTCGACCGCTGGTACGAGTCGGTCGGCGATGTCGAGCCGGGGAGCGAGATTGCGCCAGGTGTGCTCGACGCGTTGGCCGACGATCTGAATACGTCGGCGGCTCTTTCCGAACTTCATCGTCTTGCCCATCCCGCGGTCATGGGACTGATGACGGCGGGTCCTAGCAGAATGGGACAGATGCCTGCGCCTGAGCTTCTCAAGACGAGCGCCAGTCTTCTTGGCCTGTTGCGGCAGACGCGATCCGAACGTCAGGCGCTCGCGCTCAGCGACGCGCAGATCGACCCCGAGGAGATCGACGTGATCGTCGCCGAGCGTTCCGCCGCGCGCGCTGCGCGGAATTGGCCCGAATCCGATCGGTTGCGCGACGAACTCGCCGCGCTCGGCATCGCCATCAGAGACAACAAGGACGGCACGACAAGCTGGGAGCCGAAGCGATGAGCGCCATCGCCCTTCGCCCCTATGTCCCGGCCGACGCGAAGAGGTGCGCTAAGATCTTTCGCTCGAGCATCGAGGAGCTGGCGGCCGAGGACTATGACGAAGAGCAGCGCGAGGCCTGGGCGTCACGCGCCGACGACGAACAGGCTTTCGGAGCTCGGCTCGCCGAGGCGTTGACCCTGCTCGCCGTGATCGACGGCGCGATCGCTGGCTTCGCCAGCCTCAAGGGCGCCGACGAGATCGACATGCTGTTCGTCGATCCTGAATATGCGGGCAAAGGCGCGGGCGCCGCGCTGATCGAGGCGCTCACAAAGCTGGCGCAAGCGCGCGGCGCGAAGCGCTTGACCGTCGACGCCAGCGACGCCGCCCGGACGCTGTTCGAGCGCAAGGGGTTCACCGCGCAGCGGCGCAATCTCATGCGCGTGGGCGACCAATGGCTCGCCAACACCACCATGACCAAGACCCTGGCGGCCGATCCCGCGCCACCGACCCGACACTGAGAGCCCCATGGCCAAAGAGCGCATCTATCTGTTCGACACGACGATGCGCGACGGTGCGCTAACCACGGGCGTCGACTTCTCGCTCGACGATAAGCGCCGCATCGCCGCGATGCTCGACCGTCTGGGCGTCGACTATGTCGAGGGCGGCTATCCGGGCGCAAACCCGCTTGACACCGAATTCTTCAAACTCAAGCCCACCAATCGCGCCCGCTTCTGCGCCTTCGGCATGACCAAGCGGCCGGGCCGCTCAGCCGCCAATGATCCGGGCCTTGCTGGTCTCATCGCTGCCGACGCGGACGCCATCGTCTACGTCGCGAAGTCCTGGGATTATCACGTCCATGTCGCGCTCGGCTGCACGCTCAACGAGAACCTCGAGGCCATCGCCGACAGCGTGAAGGCGGCGGTTAGATCGGGTCGCGAGGCGATGGTCGATTGCGAACATTTCTTCGACGGCTACAAGGCCAATCCGAAATATGCAGTCGCCTGCGCTCGCGCCGCGATCGAAGCAGGCGCGCGCTGGGCGGTGCTGTGCGACACCAACGGCGGAACGCTGCCCCATGAAGTCGAGCGCATCGTCAGCGAAGTCGCGCGTGTTATCCCCGGCGAAAGCCTTGGCATCCATGCCCACAACGACACCGGCAATGCAGTCGCCAATTCACTCGCCGCTGTCCGCGCCGGCGCGCGGCAGGTGCAGGGCACGCTGAATGGTCTGGGCGAGCGCTGCGGCAACGCCAATCTTGTCAGCCTCATCCCCACATTGGCCCTGAAGCCGGAGCTCAACGAGCGTTTCGAGACCGGCGTGACGGCGGAGACGCTACGCGAGATCACTCACGTCTCGCGCGCTTTCGACGAACTGCTCAACCGCGCACCGAACCGGCACGCGCCCTATGTCGGGGCGTCTGCCTTCGCCACCAAAGCCGGCATTCACGCTTCCGCACTCGCCAAAGACCCACGCACCTATGAGCACGTGCCGCCCGAGAGCGTGGGCAACCAGCGCGCCGTGCTGGTCTCGGATCAGGCCGGCCGCTCGAATCTCCTCGCCGAGCTTGCCCGTCTCGGCGTAGAGACCAAGCCCGACGATCCGCGCCTTGCGCGCCTGCTCGACGAGGTGAAGGCGCGCGAGGCGCAGGGCTTCGCTTACGAAGCGGCTGACGCCTCGTTTGAGCTTTTGGCGCGCAGCGTGCTCGGCGGCGTGCCGGAATATTTCGCGGTTGACAGCTTTCATGTCGGCGTCGAGCGCAAGGTGGTCGCGCCCGGCATCACTTATTCGGCTTCGCAGGCGGTGGTGAAAATCCGCATCGGGGAGGAGCGGCTTATTTCCGCCGCCGAGGGCAACGGGCCAGTCAACGCGCTTGATCTCGCGCTGCGCAAGGACCTCGGCGTCTATCAGAAATATATTGAGGACCTCGAACTGCGCGATTATCGCGTGCGCGTCTTCCAGGGAGGCACCGATGCGGTGACGCGCGTCCTGATCGAGTTCGGCGACGGAAACGGAGACACCTGGTCGACCGTCGGAGTGTCAGGCAACATCATCGACGCCTCGTTCCAGGCGCTGGTCGACGCCATTACCTACCGGCTGCTCAAGGTTGGCGTCGCGGCTCAATAGGCGCGTTCATCGAAGCGCTTCCTGCGCCACGTGGCCGGCTATCGGCACAATGAACCCGATCAACAAACGAAGCAGGATCTTGTCGTTGAAGCGATCAGCTAGGCGCGCGCGATGTCGACCCCTCGTCGTGATAGAGGTTTTATAAACCAGGATGCCTGCAAGATTGTGGCCGGGTTCGAGGACCTGGGTGATTGCAGGAACAATACGGAAAAGCCAGCGTTTTTCGAAATGAACACAAGGCGCTCAACCGGATGACTATAATGCGAGTTGCTTCCTGGGTTTCGTTAGCGGCCTTGACGACACTGCTTGTCGGATCAGCCGCGGCGATGCCCAACCCGCGCCATACCTTGGGGATCCGGTCGTAACGTTGACTGCAGGCGGATGCGGGTACGCTTTTCATCGCAACGTGTACGGAGCGCGCGTACCGAATGGCCCGGGTTGGGGCGGCGCGGTCGTCGTGACGCCAGGATTTTATGGCGGCGGCGGTTGGCACGGGGGCTACTATCACGGCGGCCGCTGGCACGGCGGTGGTTGGCACGGCGGTGGTTGGCACGGAGGCGGCTGGCACGGCGGTGGTTGGCACGGAGGCGGCGGTCACTGGCACGGTGGAGGTGGACACTGGCACGGAGGCGGCGGTCACCACAGCTGATCGTCGGTCTTGCTCAACGCTTAGATCG
>DASXXT010000063.1:0-24956 GCA_036502965.1 Roseiarcus sp.
GGCCAACGGCAATCTGTGCTGTGTCGGTGATGACGACCAGTCGATCTACGCCTGGCGCGGCGCCGATGTCGAAAACATCCTACGCTTCGAGAAGGATTTTCCCGGCGCGAAGGTAATCCGGCTCGAGCGAAATTATCGATCGACGGGGCACATTCTCGCCGTGGCGTCTGGACTGATCGCCCACAATCGCGGGCGCCTGGGAAAGACGCTGTTCACGGACAAACCGCTCGGAGATCGGCCAAGGGTTGCTGAAGGGTCGGACAGCCAGGAAGAAGCGAGGCTCGTCGGCGAGGAGATCGAAGCGGCCCAGCACAAAGGCGTTTCGCTTGACGAGATCGCCATCCTGGTGCGTGCCTCCTTTCAGATGCGCGAATTCGAGGAGCGGTTCATCGCCTTGGGGCTGCCCTACAAGGTCATCGGCGGCCCGCGATTCTACGAGCGGGCGGAAATACGCGACGCGCTGGCCTATCTTCGCTGCATCGCCCAACCCGACGACGACCTCGCCTTCGAGCGCATCTATAACCAGCCCAAACGCGGCCTTGGCGAAGCCACGCTTGCGACCCTGCACCAGTATGGCCGGCGTGCCGGTCTCTCCCTGACGCGCGCGGCGCGCGGGCTCGTCGAGACCGAGGAACTGAAACCGCGTCCCCGTCAAATTCTGTGGGGCGTCCTCGACGATTTCGATCGGTGGAGGAGACAGTCGGATCAGATCCCGCATGAAGAGCTGGCGCAGCTTGTTCTTGAGGAGAGCGGCTACATCGACATGTGGAAAGCGGAGCGCACGCCCGACGCGGCAGGGCGCCTCGACAATCTGAAAGAGCTCGTCCGTTCGATGGGCGAATTTCCCGATCTTGCGGCGTTTCTCGAACATGTCTCGCTGGTCATGGACGTCGACAGCAGCGACGAGGGCGCGCGCGTTTCGATCATGACGCTTCATGCGGCCAAGGGACTGGAGTTTGACCTCGTCTTTCTGCCGGGCTGGGAGGAGGGCCTGTTTCCGAATCAACGTTCCCTCGATGATAGCGGCCTTGCCGGGCTCGAGGAGGAGCGGAGACTGGCCTACGTCGGCTTGACCAGGGCCCGCCGGCAGGCAAGGATTTACTATGCCCTCAACCGGCGCGTGCGTGGGCTCTGGCAGACCTCGATTCCGTCCCGGTTCATTCATGAATTGCCCGTCGATCATGTCGAATTCGACGAATTCACCGGATCGTTGGACCGCGCCTATGGTTCGTGGCCGCGTGCGGGTCTGGAAACCGGTTTTGCCTCCCGCTACGACACGCCCGGCTGGCGTCGCGCGGAGGCGCGGCAGCGCGAGTCGGGATCGCGCGGCCCTAAGCCTCCAAGCCCAATTTTCGAAGGCTCGGTCTACAGACAAGGCTCCCCGTCCTCGGCCTTCCAGGCCGGTTCGCGGGTGTTTCACAACAAATTTGGCCCGGGCGCCGTGATTGCCGTGGACGGCTCCAAATTGACCGTCGATTTCGACAAGGCGGGTCGAAAATTGGTGCTCGACAGTTTTGTCGCTGCCGAGGAATAACTGACGGCGGCAGTAAACCGCCGCACCAATCGGATACGGCGCTCTTTTGCCGCCGAATCTTCGTCTCGACTCACGTCAGGCAGCCTTGGTTTTCGGCTTCACTTCCTCGGTGTAAGCGTCGATGAGCGTAGCGGTCAAAGCCGTGGGCTTATAGCTGTGCGGACCGATCTCGCCGACCGGCGTCACCTCGGCCGCGGTTCCGGTAATGAAACATTCGTCGAATTCGCCGAGCTCTGCGGGCAAAATTCGCCGCTCGATAACCTCGAACCCGCGCCTGCGCGCGAGATCAATGACCGTAGCCCGAGTGATGCCGGCGAGAAAGCAATCGGCGATCGGCGTGTGAATCGCCCCATCCTTGACGAAAAAGACGTTGGCGCCGGTGCATTCCGCCACCCGACCCTGCCAGTCGAACATCAAAGCGTCGGCATAACCTCGACGCTCCGCGCGGTGCTTGGAGATGGTGCAGATCATGTAGAGACCCGCCGCCTTCGCCAGGGCGGGAGCGGTCGCCGGGTCAGGTCGTCGATAGTCGGCGATATCGAGCCGAATGCCCTTCATCCGCTGGGCGGGATCGAAATAGCTCGGCCACTCCCACACTGCTATGCCCAGGTGGATCGTGTTATGCTGCGCCGCCACGCCCATCATTTCCGAGCCGCGCCATGCAATCGCTCGGACATAGGCGTCGGCGAGATGGTTTCGCTTCAACACTTCGGCCTTGGCGGCGTCGATCTCCGCGACGCTCCAGGGCAGCTCAAAGTCGAGAATTTCGGCGGAATCTCTTAGCCGCCGGGAATGGGCGGTCGATTTGAAGATGTGCCCACCATAGGCGCGCTCCCCTTCGAAAACCGCGCTCGCATAGTGCAGCGCGTGGGTCAGAACGTGCACCTTGGCATCGCGCCACTCGACCATATTGCCATCCATCCAGATCCAGCCATTACGGTTGTCAAAAGTCTGGGCGGCCATGGCGGTTTCCTCTGTTCGAAGCGAGTCGGTTTGGTTTTTTGGCGATTGGAGTTACATGGATCGCGTCGTCTATCATCTCTAAGATAGCAAGAGGGCCGAATTATGTCAACATTGCTGACCTAATGGTTTCATCGATGTCGTCCGACGTCTCTAAGCCTGGTCCGGCCGCGCAATCGCGCCGCGGCGAAGAGCCAATGTATGAATTGATCGAACTGTTCTTTTTCGCTTACCGCGATTTCGTCGGAGACGCCGATCGGCTGCTCGAAGCTTATGGGTTCGGGCGCGCTCATCATCGAGTCCTCTATTTTGTCAGCCGACGGCCGGGGCTCACGATCGCCGAGCTCCTGGAGATACTGCGGATCACAAAGCAAAGCCTCAACCGCGTATTGCGAGAACTGGTCGACAAGAATTTCGTTGAGATCCGAGCTGGGGCCCTGGATCGTCGTCGTCGGCAGCTCTACGCGACGCCGGACGGCGAGCGGCTGGCGCTAAGGCTAGCCCTCGTTCAAACGCGGCGGTTTGCGTTGGCGCTGGAACAATTGGGTGACGGGGGTCTCGCATCGGCGCAAGCCTTTCTTAAAGCCATGATCGATCCTCAGACGGCGCCGAGCGACGTTGCCGGCCGCCAGGAACCGACGAAGTGGGCAGGTCAGGCGCGGTGAGCTCGACGCCGACTTCGCTCCCGGATGACGCCGCCCATGTTCTCGTGGTCGACGACGATCGACGCCTTCGCGCTTTGTTGTCCAGTTATCTGCTCAAACATGGCCATCGCGTCACGGTTGCCCCCACGGCCGCCAAGGCGCGCGCGTTTCTCGACGGACTGGCCTTCGACATCATCGTGCTTGACGTCATGATGCCAGTCGAGAACGGGTTCGATTTCGCTGCCGATTTGCGGGCGCGATCGCAGGTGCCAATTCTCATGTTGACGGCTCGTGGCGAATCGCAGGATCGGGTGCGTGGCCTCGAAATTGGCGTCGACGACTATCTCGCAAAGCCGTTTGAGCCGCGGGAACTGCTGTTGCGGATCGGCTCGGTGCTTCGACGAACCCGAGCCCCGCCGGCGGGCAGCCTAGAGACCAGCGTTGTTCGCTTCGGACGCTTCGCGTTCTCGCTCGAGCGGGGAGAACTGCGTGCTGGGGACGATCCGGTCCGCATTACGGAGCGCGAACGCGAGATGCTGCGCTTACTTAGCGCAAACCCTGGCGCGATCGTTTCTCGCGAAGCGCTGTCGGGATCGGGCGGCGCCGCTCAAGAGCGAACGGTCGACGTCCTCGTCAATCGGCTGCGGCGCAAGATCGAACAGGACCCTACCAATCCGATATACCTGCAGACGGCGCGAGGAGCGGGATATCGACTAGTCGCTGACCGATGAGCGAACGGTTCGCATTCCACCAGCTGCGGTTGCTGGCGCAGATCCGCATGCTTTGGCGGCGGGCGGCGCGCGGCCTAGCGGAGGTGCTGCCTAAGGGCCTCTACAGACGCTCGCTCCTGATCGTGATCGTACCGATGGTCCTGCTCCAAAGCGCGGTGACGTTCGCATTCATGCAACATCACTGGGATTTGGTGACCCGCAGGCTCTCCGAAGCGGTCGCGCGCGACGTTGGAGCGCTAACCGACCTTTATCAAAGGCTCGCGCCGGGGCAGGACGAGGCTTCTTTAGCCAATCTGGCGTCCGAAAGGTTCCGCATGGACGCGTCATTGCTGCCGGCGGGTCCTTTGCCGCCGGTCATGCCTCGTTCCTTCTACGGCGCCTTGGATCCGCTTACGCGGACCCTTCCGAAGGAAATCAGGAAGCAGATCACACAGCCCTTCTGGATCGACACCGTTGGCCGATCGGGTTTAATGGAGATACGCGTCGATCTCGGGGGCCGAGTGCTCCGCCTGGTGACGCGCCGCGCTCTCGCCTATGAGGCGAACGCCCATATTTTCGTGCTCTGGATGCTGGGGGCGATGATCGCCCTCCTGACGGTCGCGATCATTTTTCTGCGCAATCAAATTCGACCCATTTTACGCTTGGCCAAGGCGGCGGAAGATTTTGGCAAAGGCAGAAATCTGGACTTTAGTCCGCATGGCGCGCGTGAAGTCCGGCAGGCGGGCCATGCCTTCATTGAGATGAAACGACGAGTCGAGCGAGCAACCGAGCAGCGCACTGCAATGCTGAACGGCGTCAGCCATGATCTGCGCACGATGCTGACCCGATTCAAATTGTCATTGGCCTTGCTCGACAATTCAGCCGATAGCGAATTGTTGCAAAAGGACGTTGATGAAATGGGGCAGATGCTCGAGGGATATCTTTCCTTTGCGCGCGGGGACACAGGGGAATCAACCGCCCGAATCAATGTTGGATCAATCCTCGAGGACCTGCGGGTGGCTTCCGAGCGACACGGCGCGAGCCTCGGCGTGGAGACCCGAGGGGATCTCGACATCCGCATCCGGCCGATGGCGATGAAACGGTGCGTCGGCAATCTCGTCGCCAACGCGCAGCGTCACGCCGAACGCGTTCGCGTTTCGGCCATCCGGGAGGCTCAATTCGTGTCGATTGTCGTCGACGATGACGGCGCCGGCATTGACGCCGCTTATCGCGAGGACGTCTTCCGGCCGTTCTACCGCCTGGACGAAGCGCGCAACCAGGATGAGGGCGGCGCGGGCTTAGGCCTCGCGATCGCGCGGGACATCGCTCGCTCCCATGGAGGCGACATTACGCTTTCGGATAGCCCGTTGGGGGGCCTGCGGGCGGCAGTCAGGATTCCGGTTTAGCTTCGCCGCCGGGTGCGAAAGCTTAAACCGACGCGCTGATCCAACGAGACAATTCGCTCTTTGGGCCGGCACCGGTTTTGGTGGCCACCTGCTTGCCGCCCTTGAACATCATCAGCGTCGGGATCGAGCGGATGCCGTATTTGCTGGCGACGCCAGGGTTCTCGTCGACATTGAGCTTGGCGATCTTCACTTTGCCGTTCATTTCGGTGGCGATTTCTTCAAGCGCCGGCCCGATCATGCGGCATGGTCCGCACCATTCCGCCCAAAAGTCAACGACGACCGGCTCGTCGGATTTGATGACATCGGTGTCGAAACTTGCGTCGGTGACTTTGGCCGTTAATGACATGGCGCCCTCAGAGACGGCGTGCTTGCCGCAAGCTTATAGCTAGGAACCAACCCAAGCGCCGTCAAGCAGTTCGACGGAACGCGGTTCGCTCCCGTGGCGACGATCCATGCCTTGACAGTGGTGAGGTCGTCGCCTAGCCGAGCCAGGGATGAGGCAGGAACAGGCGCAGATCGTCCGGCAAATTAGCGGTCTGAGCGAGATCTCCGACCGCTATGAGGCGATTCTTTGCGACATTTGGGGCGTATTGCACAACGGCGTGGCCTCCTTCGCGCAAGCCTCGGATGCGCTTGCGTCGTTCCGGCGCCGGGGCGGCGCGGTCGTTCTCATCAGCAACGCGCCGCGTCCCTCTCACCCGATCGAACGGCAAGTGCTGAAGCTTGGGGTTTCGCCCGAGGCTTTTGACGCCGTCGTCACCTCGGGCGACGTGACGATCGGCTTGATGCAGGCGCAGGCTGGGGACCAGGTCCTCCACATTGGGCCGGAGCGCGACCTTAGCCTCTTCGAGGCCGCGGCGGAGGCGACTGGCGCAAGGGCGAGACTTGCCTCTCTCGAACACGCCCAATATGTGCTCTGCACCGGACTCAGAAACGACGAGACCGAAACACTCGACGACTACCAGTCCGAACTGCAGGCGATGTCGATCCGCGGCATGGCGATGATTTGCGCCAATCCGGACATCGTGATCCATCGCGGCGATACTCTGATTCATTGCGCCGGAGCGCTTGCGCGTCGATACGAAGAGCTCGGCGGCTTGGTCATTTATGCGGGCAAGCCCTACGCGCCAATCTACGACCGAGCCCTAGCCGTCGCTGAACAAGTTCGAGGCGCCCCGATCGAGAAGCCTCGCGTGCTCGCGATCGGCGACGGCATGAAGACAGACGTCATGGGGGCGGCGCGATCTGGATTGGACGCGCTCTTCGTAACCGGCGGCATTCATCGGTCCTTGCATAAAGAGGACCTAACTTCGCCGGCCGATCCCATCGAACTGCAACGGCTGTATGATGAAAGCGAAGTCTGGCCGGTCGCCGCCATTCCGCTGCTTCGGCCGTAGGCGGCTCCGGGGCCATTTGCCAGCCCTTGCGGGCTGATCCTTGGCAGCGTCACGCACGCTCGGGTTTTCACCGGTTTCAGGTCTCGTTCGCGCATGCAAAATTCGCTGTTTCAGACGCTCTATTTCGAAGATCTTGCGGTCGGCATGCGCGCGACGATTCGCAAGACGGTCGAAAATGAAGACGTCATCGGCTTCGCCGAGCTCTCAGGCGATCACAATCCAATCCACTTGTCGGAGCATTTCGCCCGCAAGACTCGCTTTGGCGGCCGAATTGTTCATGGGCTCTACACCGCGAGCCTTATTTCCGGGGTCATTGGCATGCGGCTGCCAGGGCCGGGCGCCGTCTATATCTCGCAGACTTTGCGCTTTCTTGGCCCGGTCAAAATCGGCGACATCGTAGACGTCAGCGTGGAGGTGGCCGAGCTGACCGAGAAGAACCGGCGTGTCCGGTTGCATTGCGAGTGTCGGGTCGCCGACCGGGTGGTCCTTGATGGCGAGGGCGTTCTCAGCGTGCCGCCGACACCCAAGCCCCGGCCTCCCGCCACTTGACCGTTTCCGGCGCGAAAGCAGTTGCGCGGGCCGCAAAACGCAGGTACGGGACGCCGGAATCCCGGGGAGCGGCAGGACGCAATGACCAACGGCTTCGTGCTCGCCACGGACCCGATGCTGCCGCCGCACGGGCTGGAAGGCGCGGTCTACGCAATCGGAAATTTTGACGGCCTGCATCTCGGGCATCAGGCTGTCATTGGACGCGCTGTCGTCATGGCCAAAGAGAGAGCGGCCCCGAGCGCCTTATTGACCTTCGAACCGCATCCCGCCGACTTCTTTGCCGGACGCCCGGTCGTGTTTCGATTGACGCCGTCCGGGGACAAAGCCGCGATTTGCGCCCGACTCGGGCTGACAGGCCTCGTTCTTATTCGCTTTGACGCCTCGCTCGCTGCGATGAGCGCGGACGAGTTCATCACAAAGATTCTGGTTGCACGGCTCGGAGCGGCTGCGGTCGTCGTCGGATGGGACTTTCATTTTGGCAAGGGCCGGTCCGGTTCCCCGGCCACTCTCGCGGAGGCCGGCTTAAGGCACGGCTTTGGGGTCGAGATTGTCACGAAGGTGGAAGACGAGGCCGGCCTTGTCTCCTCGAGCACCATTCGCAACGCTCTCGAGCGCGGCGATCTCGCCGCCGCGGCGCGAGGTCTCGGCCGCAACTATACGGTTTCAGGCCAAGTGATTTCGGGCCAGCGCCTGGGGCGCACCCTTGGCGTGCCGACGGCGAATATCGCGCTTGAGCCGACCAACCGGCTTGCTCACGGAATTTATGCCGTCGTAGCGAGGGTCGACGGGCGTGCCTTTCCGGCCGTCGCCAGCTTTGGCACCCGCCCGACGGTCGATGATGGGCCGCCGCTGCTCGAGGTTCATCTCCTCGATTTCGACGGCGACCTTTATGGCCACGAGATGGAGGTCGAGTTCATCGAACGTATCCGGGATGAGCTCAAGTTCGATTCCATTCCCGCGCTCGTCGCCGAGATGACGCGGGACAAGGAGCGGGCGCGCGCCATTCTGGAGTCATGTGCTCCAGTGTGGAAGCGTATCTAACATATCACTTATGTTTTAACAATTTAGTGTGTGACAGGTTTTTGGCGCCCAACCCCTTGAAAAGGCTCGGCCGGCGCCAAAACCGTGATGGCGAGGTCCAGCGTGGCCGCAGGCCCGGAAGGCGCCAACGGCTTGGGGGGTTACGCGCAAAAGCGCGAAACGAAACCCGGTCATAAGCGACTGAAAATATTGCGGGCGCCAAACTAAAACGAAACTAAGCCAGGCGTTCTGCCAAGAGCTCTTCGCGGCCCGGTCCGGGCCGATGCTCGAACGCCCTGCGAGCCAAAAGCTGAAAACGAATTTGGCGAATGGCGCCAAATCCTCTAATCCGACGCGTCCGTTCAACGACACCCGAATTTGGCTCCTAACCTCATGTCCGACGCGTCCGTCACAGCCCTCGATTATTCCCGCACTCTGTACCTGCCGAAGACCGATTTTCCCATGCGGGGCGGTCTGCCGCAGAAGGAGCCGGAGATTCTCGCTCGCTGGGCGCGCGAGAATCTGTATGGCGCGCTGCGCGAAAGCGGCAAGGGGCGCCCCAAATTCGTCCTCCACGACGGACCCCCTTACGCCAATGGCAATGTCCACATCGGCACGGCGCTCAACAAGACGCTGAAGGACATCGTCGTCCGTTCGCATCAGATGACGGGCCGGGAATCCAATTACGTCCCCGGCTGGGACTGTCATGGGCTGCCGATCGAATGGAAAGTCGAGGAGGAGTTCTATCGCAGCAAGGGTAAGTCCAAACCCGACTTCTCGGATTCGCAGGCCATCATCGCGTTCCGCAAGGAATGCCGCGCCTACGCCGAACATTGGCTCTCCGTGCAGCGGGAAGAATTCAAGCGCTTGGGCGTCGTCGGCGATTGGGATCATCCCTATACGACAATGAGCTATCCGGCCGAAGCGCAGATCGCTCGGGAAATCTTCAAATTCGTCGCAAGCGGGCTGCTTTATCGCGGCTCGAAGCCAGTGATGTGGAGCGTCGTCGAGAAGACGGCGCTTGCGGAGGCGGAGGTCGAATACGAAGACCATGTCAGCGACACGATCTATGCGGCGTTTCCAGTCGAGTCCGAGGACGCTTCCATCGTCATCTGGACCACGACGCCCTGGACGATTCCGGGCAACCGCGCGATCGCGTTCTCCCGCCGCATTGCTTATGGGCGCTATCGGGTAACAGATGGCCCAGCCGACAACTGGGCCAAGGTCGGAGCGACTTACATCGTCGCGCAATCGCTGGCCCAGAGCGTTTTCGACGCGGCCCGGGTGACCGCGTTCGAATTTCTTGGCGAAGTCAGAGACGATAGGCTCGCCTCGATGGTTTGCGCCCATCCTTTCCATGCGCACGGCTACGGATTTGCCGTTCCCTTGCTCGACGGCGACCATGTGACGGAAGACGCGGGCACCGGCTTCGTTCACACCGCTCCCGGCCACGGGCGCGAGGACTTCGAGCTGTGGACGGCGAATACGCGGCTGCTTCAGGAGCGTGGCATCGAGACACGCATTCCCTACACAGTCGACGAGAACGGCGCTTTCACCGACGAGGCGCCTGGCTTCGAGGGCAAGCGGGTCATCACCGACAATGGGAAAGTCGGCGACGCCAATAAAGCGGTCGTCGAAGCCCTGATCGAAGCGGGCGGGTTAGTGGCGCGTGGAAAACTCAAGCACCAATACCCGCACAGCTGGCGATCGAAGACACCGGTCATTTTTCGCAATACTCCGCAATGGTTTCTGGCGATGGATCGGCCGTTCGCCAATGTCCAAGGCGGCAGGACCCTTCGGGCCATTGCGGTCGACGCGATTGAACGCACGCGATGGGCGCCGCCGTCGGGCGAGAACCGGATCAAGGGCATGGTGGCCAACAAGCCCGATTGGGTGTTGTCTCGCCAGCGCGCCTGGGGGGTGCCGCTATCGATCTTCGTCCGCAAGGACGGCCACGAAATCCTGTTCGATGAAGAGGTGAACTCAAGAATCGCCGACGCCTACGAGCGGCAAGGCGCCGACGCCTGGTTCGCCGAAGGCGCAAAGGAGCGGTTCCTCGGCGCGAAGCACGATGCCGCGACTTATGACAAGATCGACGACCTGGTCGAAGTCTGGTTC
This sequence comes from Roseiarcus sp., assembly GCA_036502965.1. Lineage (GTDB taxonomy): Bacteria > Pseudomonadota > Alphaproteobacteria > Rhizobiales > Beijerinckiaceae > Roseiarcus. The sequence goes on from DASXXT010000063.1 coordinate 10,339, forward strand.
GATTCGGGTTCCACGCACGCCTTCGTCCTCGAGGATCCCAAGCACTTTCCTGGCTTGGCCGGCATCCGGCGAGCGATCGACGGCGGCGCGGACACGGTGATGTATCTCGAAGGCTCCGATCAGCATCGCGGCTGGTTTCAGTCGTCGCTTCTGGAAAGCTGCGGCACGCGCGGTCGCGCGCCGTTTGACGTGGTGCTGACCCACGGCTTCACGCTCGACGAGAGCGGCCGCAAAATGTCGAAGTCTCTGGGCAACCAGACCTTCCCGCAGGACGTCATCCGCGTTTCGGGCGCCGACATCCTGCGCTTATGGGTGGCCAGCGTCGACTACACCGACGATCAGCGCATTGGCCCCGAAATCCTGAAAGCCGTTAGCGACAATTATCGCAAGTTGCGCAACACGATCCGCTGGATGCTCGGAACCCTCGCTCATCGGGAATCGAGCGATTCGGTCGGCTACTCGGCAATGACCGCGCTCGAGCGGTTGATGCTGCACAAGCTCGTCGAACTCGACCTTAAGGTTCGCGAGGCTTACGACAGTTTCGACTTCGCGCGCGTCATCGCGGCGCTCACGTCGTTCATGAACGCTGACCTGTCCGCTTTTTATTTCGACATTCGCAAGGATGCGCTCTACTGCGATGCGCCGTCCAGCGTCAGGCGACGTGGCGCGTTGGAGGCGATTGAGCACGTCTTCCGCGCCGTTACGGTTTGGCTCGCGCCGGTCCTGGTCTTCACGACTGAGGAAGCCTGGTCAGCACGAGAAGCCGCGCATCGCTCCATCCATCTCGAACAATTTCCGGCCATACCCACCGCGTGGCGGGATGACCAGCTGGCTAAGACTTGGGAGACGATCCGCATGTTGCGTCTCGCCGTCACCGGCGCGATCGAAATCGCTCGGGCCGAGAAGCTGATCGGCTCCTCCCTCGAAGCTGCGCCACGGGTCTACCTAAGCAATCCCGAGCATTTGAAGGCGCTCGAAGGGATCGATTTCGCCGAGGTCTGCATCACCTCGGACATTGCGATCGAATTCGGGACTCCGATGCCCGGAGCGGCGTTTTGTCTGCCCGAAGCGCCTGACGTCGGCGTCGTTGTGGAACGGGCCCAGGGCATCAAATGCGCGCGCTCGTGGCGCTACTTCGATCCCGCAACTGCCTCGCCTGATTTTCCCGACGTAACCCCTCGCGATGCACAGGCGCTCCGCGAACTTAAGAAGCTGGGTCGCTTGCCATGAGGCCGCCCGCGGTGGGCGGCATGATCGCGCTCGCTGTCGTCCTCATCGACCAAATGGTAAAAGCTGGTGTTCTGTCCTATTCCGCCCGACCCGACGTCGATCCGAGGCCGCTCACGCCGTTCCTTGATTTAACGCTGCGATGGAACCGGGGCATTTCGTTCAGCTTGTTCGCCCGCGATTCGGGCTCGGCGCAGACCGCGCTGCTAGCGCTGACTCTGGCGGCGACCTGCTTGCTCGCGTGGTGGCTGTTTCGATCCCGATCCGCGCTGTCCGCCGTCGGCCTTGGGTTGATTATCGGCGGCGCTGTAGGCAACGCGATTGATCGTATTGCGCATGGGGCGGTCATTGACTACCTCGATCTGCACGCGTTTGGTCGTCACTTTTTCGTCTTCAATGTCGCTGACGCGGCCATTAACATCGGGGTCGCGCTTTTGATTCTCGACCTATTGCTCCCCCCGGGCGCGCCGAGGAGTCAAAGCCAAGGGAGTCCGCCTCATGGCGCGATCTGAGATCGCCAAGAATCGCCATGCGGACCGGCGTAGCGGGCCAGGAACGTCGCAGACGTCATGGAATAGCCGAAATTTGTCGCGAGATACGCCGACGTCGAAGAGTCGTTGCAATGCCTGCGGAGGAAAAGAGGTGCCGACGATGGGCTTTGGTTTGCGGTTAGCAGTGGTCGCTTTGGCGCTGACTTCCGTCGGTCTGGCCAGTTCGCCCGGCTGGGCGGGCGACGATGGATCCGCGCCTCTCTGGCAAGGAATCGGATCGATTTTCGGTCCGGCTATTGGATTTAGTGGCCTTGGCGGGGAAAAGCCGCCTCCGATCGAGTATCGCGAACACGGCAAGCTTGTCCTGCCGCCGAATTCGGACTTGCCGCCGCCGAGCTCCTCGGCAACTGCGGATCCCGCTTGGCCCGTGAATCAGGAGATCGTGCGCAAAAAGGCGCTAAAGGAAGAAGGAAAGAAATCAATCGCCGGGGTGGGCGATGTGCGTCTGCGCTACACGCACCCATTCCCCGCGAACGAGCCCGTGACCATTCGCGCGGTGGATCCAGAGGGACAAACGGTGAAGTGCGAAGGCAGTTGCGGATCGAGCTCGTCGGTGCTAGGGAACTTGAACCCACTGAAATGGGTAGGAATGGGAAAGTCGGACGCGGCCCTTGGTCCTGAGCCCGACCGCGAATGGCTGACCGATCCTCCCAAGGGTTTCCGCGCCCCGGTCGAACCGATAAAAGGGTCGGCTAAAAACTGATCAATCCACTGCCTTATGGTTTGCCCTCACTTTTCGTGATTCGAACCCCAGAATTCGAGCCTGGATCGAATTACGGCTTGGCGATCCAAGCAAAAAACGGTATTCTATTTGGAAAGGATTCGCTGGCGGCGCAAATTTCGTCGCCTCGGCCTTTCGCCCCGAACCACCGCGAACTATTTGATCGCGGGAAGGGTTGCTGAAGCAGCGGAAAGGGTCAGGCGAGGCGGCCTGCAAAAAAGGCCTTCCGGACGTAGGACAGTGGTCCGAGCGCGGCCAGGGGCGCCGCTGGTAAAGGGAAATTCGCACGGGATCGAGATCAATGCGATCGGTCATGTCCGTGCGTCGGGTGTGATGAGATCAGCCCATTCGAGTGACGCGAAGGCGTGAACCGTCCCTCTCGCAGCAAATTCGGGAAAACTTGGGCCGAAGACGATCGGAAAAGCTCTGGGCTAACCGGATGGATATTGGGAAATTAAAATGAGACCAGGTCAGAACAAGAGGATGCGCGGCCGGCCGACAAACAACCGGCGAGGGCCCAATCCTTTGACGCGATCCTATGAATCGAATGGACCAGACGTCAAAATACGCGGCAACGCGCATCACATCGCGGAAAAATACCTCCAGCTTGCAAGAGATGCTCACACAGGCGGAGATCCGGTCGCAGCGGAGAATTATTTGCAGCACGCCGAACATTACTTTCGGCTTATTGCCGCTGCGCAGGCTGCACAAGCGCTGGCACAGAGTGGTCAGCAGCGGCCGCCCGGCGAGGATGAGAATGACCTCGAAGATGACGGCGATTTTGACGCGCTGTCGGATCGCTTCGCCTCGCCCGCGGAGCGGCAGAACGCTTACCCGCAGCCGCAACAAGGATTTCAACCGCAACCGAGCGCTGCGCCGAACGCCCCACAACCGTTTGGCGACAGGCCGTCTTTCGAGCCCGAGCGCCAGGGCGGCAACGATCGGGGGGGCTTTGCGCCTCGGCAGGATCGTCAGGGCAACCGATTTCAGGATCGAGGTCCGCGACCCGATCGCCCTTACCAAGACCGCAACGAGGGCTATCGCGACAACCGACATGGACGCGACGGTCGCCCACGGGATTTCCGGCCGTATCGCGATCCCCAGCCGGCGCGTGAACCCGCCGCAGATGCGGCGGCGCCGTCGGGGCTTCCGTCCTTCATAACGGCGAGCCCGAGGCCCAATAGTGCGGATCCGACCACCGGCGCCCCGTCACCCGATACGTTAGCTTCGCCGACGCCCATCGCAACGCCTGAGGCGGGTCCCGCGGAATTCGAATCGCCGTCAGAGGGAAGCGCTTTTCCAGCCCGAGGTCGACGGCGGCGGCTGCGGTCCCCATATGGGTTTGGCGGAGCCGGTTCAAGTGAGGGAGAACAACCGGACGCGACTCCGGAAATCGCCGACGACACACCGGTCAGGGAATAGCTGTCAGGCAGGACCTCTCATGGAGTGTTATTGGGCGGGCCCGCGGGTCACGCGGCAGGCGTGCCGTCAGCGGAATATGCTGCGACCTGGACGTCCCTAATCCGCGGCGCTGGAGCGACTGTCAGCGTGACGTTTTCGGGCGAAGTTGACACATTGAGCGTCGCTTGACACTCGCGGGCCAGAAGCGTTGTGAAATAGAGCTGAATGGAATGGCCGTCGATTGGCTCGTTGGGAACGGCGTTGGTGAGGAAATCGGCCGCGCTGTGGGACAGCCGGGCGTTCGTGCCCCTAGCCTCGACGCGCAAGGTCATTGCGTCGTCTTCACCCAAGATGTCTACCACGATCACGCCGCCCCGCGGCACGGCGCTGGCTGCGATGAGGCAAAGGTTGAGCAATAGCTTTACGGACGCTCTCGACGCCATTCGCCGACCGCAGTTCCACTGCAGAACCATGCGGCCGTTGGCGAAAATGTCCCTTGCCACCTTTTCCGCATCGCCCGTATCGATCAACGCGCCGAACGAGCCCGCCGCGCCGAAAGCCAGCCGGCAAAACTGAAGGCGCGCCGAGGCCGAATCCGCGCTTTTTTTGATGAGCTCCATGGCCACGGCGCGCATTTCCTCGTCCTGCTCTCCGTCGAGCACTTCGAGGCCGTTGATGATCGCCCCTACCGGGCTGATCACGTCGTGGCATACGCGCGAGCAGAGCAGGGCAGCGAGGTCCATCGGTGTTAGCGAGGCCATCATCAAGGGTTTGATCCTTTTGGCGCCGGTGCCTTGGCAGAGACGGAAGCGGGTTTGGCCGCACTTAAGCGATCCGATCCCTATCTACCCGATTCGCGCCCCGGTTGCGACGACGACCTCGCTATGCTCGTTGGGTGTTTGAACGCGTCCCACAAGCAGAGACGCAAAATAACCTTCAACGGCTGGACAGATTGCGTCCCGGACGCAATCGGCGTTGACTGGAGCCGACGAGGCTTCCCACCCCATTCAAGACTGTCGATTGAAATGAAGGAGAAAACTTGAGCTCGGTTCTCTGGCATCCAAACTCCTTCGTGCTCGACTCCCACACCCGCGACGAAATCGCCCTGTTTCTCGCCAAAGCCGCCTTGGCCGCGGGCCCGGCGGTAATGGAGGAATACGATCGTGGCTGCGACATCGCTTCGAAGGCGGACGGCAGTCCGGTTACTTCCGCGGATCATCGGGCCGAAGCGATAATCTGCGAATGTCTCGCGCGCATGGTCCCTTCGACCCCCCTATGCGCGGAGGAGGCGATGGCGGCCGGAGCGCAGCCTCAAGTCGCCGAGCGTTTCCTGCTGGTGGATCCGCTCGATGGAACGCGGGAATTTCTCGCCGGCAACGGCGAATTTACGATCAACGTAGCGCTCATCGAGCTCGGCGTTCCGATCGCTGGCGCCGTATATGCGCCCGCAATCGGCCGGTTGTGGATGGGCGGTGATGCGGCATTCGCGTGCGAGGTGCGCCTCGGCGGGGAGGCGCCCGACGAAGGATCGCAGCGACGAATCCGGACTCGTCGCGCGCCCTCGAGCCTGGTCGCTTTTGCAAGCCGTTCGCATCTCGACCCAGAGTCGGATTCCTTCCTCAAAGGACTGCCGATCGCCGAAACGCGGTTTGCGGGTTCGTCGCTGAAGTTTTGCCTTATCGCCGAGGGCCTCGGCGATGTCTATCCACGGTTCGCGCCGACGATGGAATGGGACACTGCGGCAGGCGACGCGGTGCTGCGCGCGGCCGGCGGCGCCGTTCTCGATCCTTCAGGACGACCGCTTTTGTATGGCAAGGCCGAGGGCGGATTGCATAATGGCCCTTTCATCGCATGGGGTGACGTGGCGGCGGCCAAACAATTTGGATATTAAAATCATCGCTCGCGGATTCGTTGACGGTAAACCGAGTTTGTAACGCGGCGGCTCGCGGCCCTGAAAGTAAATGTAAAAAGACGCCCTTTGACCATTTGTTAACCTTCGCTCTTAGAGATTGGGGCGATCGCAATGATCGACCGATTCTTAACGGGGCCGCAATGAACAATGTCATCCAGTTTCGGCCCGCGACCAGTCCCCGTCGCATGGCTTCGGGTGACCGCGGCGCTCAGATCCTGTTTTTCACCGGGGTGCGCTATCAGCGCTGGGGCGAAGACGCGCGCGCTCCTGCGCCGCAGCCGCAAAGCTCCCGGCGAAAGCGCGAGCGCGTAGAGATTGGTGGAACCGGAAGGGGACGGAAGAGCCAGCGCTAAGGGGGGCGACGAGAAAGTCGGAGCCGGTTTTTGAGAAAGGCGCGACATTGAAGAGCTTGTCAGCCAGCTCCTGAGCGCGCTCCTCAAACTTCGCACGTCGTCAATGCGACCCCGCGCCGCCCTTGCCCTTATTCGACGATTCCGGTATGAGCCACGGCGGGACACCTCTCCCCAACGAGAGGCGCCCATCTGAAAGGATGGCTCATCATGACGACCAAGGTGCCGGGCGTTCGGCCCGCAAACCCCTGTTTTTCTTCCGGCCCATGCGCAAAGCGCCCTGGCTGGACCCCGACAGTTCTCCGTGACGCGGCGCTCGGCCGTTCGCATCGCGCAAAGCTGGGCAAAGCCAAGCTGAAGCTCGCGATTGACCTCACCCGCGAGGTGCTCGGCGTTCCCGCAAACTATCGCATCGGGATAACGCCAGGATCCGACACCGGCGCCGTCGAGATGGCGCTCTGGACGCTTCTTGGCGCGCGTGGCGTCGATGTTCTCGCCTGGGAAAGCTTTGGCGAGGGATGGGTGACCGACATCGTCAAGCAGCTCAAGCTCAAAGACGTGCGCACGCTCAAGGCGCCTTACGGAGAATTGTCGAATCTTGCCGAGGTCAATTTCGATAGTGATGTCGTCTTCACGTGGAATGGCACCACCTCGGGCGTCCGCGTGCAGAACGGCGATTGGATCGCCGCCGACCGCAAGGGATTGACGATCTGCGACGCGACATCGGCAGCCTTCGCGCAGGAGCTCGATTGGCCCAAGCTCGATGTTGTCACCTTTTCCTGGCAGAAGGTCCTCGGCGGAGAGGCGGCGCATGGCGTCATCATCCTCAGTCCGCGTGCGGCCGAACGCCTTGAGACCTACACGCCGCCGTGGCCCCTGCCGAAGCTTTTCCGCCTCGCCAAGAGCGGCAAGCTCGCCGAGGGTTTTTTCGAGGGTGAGACCATCAACACTCCCTCGATGCTGTGCGTTGAGGACTATATCGACGCGCTGACTTGGGCGAAGTCGCTCGGCGGATTGAAGGCGCTATTCGCCCGCGCCGACGCGAACACGAAAGCGATCGCGGACTGGGTAGAACGGACGCCGTGGATCGATTTCCTCGCCCGCGCGCCCGAGACACGCTCAAACACCAGCGTCTGTCTTAAAGTCGTCGATCCGGCGGTCGCCGCTCTGCCCGCCGACGCTCAGGCCGCGTTCGCGAAAGCGATCGCCAGTTTCCTGGAGAAGGAAAAGGTGGCGTTTGATATTGGCGCATATCGCGACGCCCCGGCGGGCTTGCGCATTTGGTGCGGCGCGACGGTCGAAGCCGCGGATGTGGAAGCCCTGACGCACTGGCTCGACTACGCCTTCGCTCTGGAGAAAAGCAGGCTCGCCAAAGCCGCCTGACCGTCACGCTCAGCTCGGCAGGCTTGCTTAAGCGCGGCCAGCCCCGGCGTCCCTTCGAGGCTCGCCAGCCGAGGCCTTTTCGCCGGCTCCGACACACCCGATCCGCGGCCCGAGCGCCGCCCGCCAACCCAAGGTCATCCGCCATGCCGCCCCGTGTTCTCATTTCCGATAAGCTTTCCCTTGCCGCGGTCGCCATCTTTAAGGAGCGCGGGGTCAAGGTCGACGTCAAACCGGGACTCGAAAAGGAGGAGCTCGCCAAGATCATCGGCGCCTATGATGGGCTCGCCATTCGCTCCGCAACAAAGGTCACGGCCAAGCTGCTTGAGTGCGCGACGAAGCTGAAAGTCGTGGGTCGCGCAGGCATCGGCGTCGACAACGTCGACATTCCAGCCGCCACGGCTCGAGGCGTGATCGTGATGAACACGCCGTTCGGCAATTCGATCACCACCGCCGAGCACGCGATCGCACTGATCTTTGCGCTCGCCCGGCAGATCCCGAGCGCGGACGTCTCGACCCAGGCGGGAAAATGGGAAAAGAATCGCTTCATGGGAGTCGAACTGACCGGCAAGACGCTCGGAATCATTGGTTGCGGGAACATCGGCGCGATCGTCGCCTCGCGTGCCTTAGGATTGAAGATGCGGGTCCTCGCCTTTGATCCGTTCCTGAGCGCTGAGCGCGCGCAAGAGCTCGGCGTCGAAAAGCTCGAACTCAACGATCTCCTGGCGCGCGCCGATTTCATCACTCTGCACACGCCGCTGACGGCGCAGACGCGCAACATCCTCTCGGCGGAAAATTTGGCGAAGACCAAGCCGGGCGTTCGCATCATCAATTGCGCCCGTGGCGGCCTTGTCGACGAGGCCGCCTTGCGCGCCGCGCTCGACAGCGGTCATGTTTTGGGCGCTGCTTTCGATGTCTTCATCGAGGAGCCTGCGACAGCCAACCCGCTGTTCGGCCATCCAAACTTCATCGCAACTCCGCATCTCGGCGCCTCAACCAACGAAGCGCAGGAGAACGTGGCGCTCCAGGTCGCCGAACAAATGTCGGACTATCTGACGCGCGGGGCGATTTCGAATGCGATCAACTTTCCGTCGATTACGGCGGAAGAGGCGCCGAAGCTCAAGCCGTTCATAGCCCTGGCGGAGGGTCTTGGCTCTTTCGCCGGCCAGCTCACGCAGGCGCCGATTCAGAAGGTTACGCTCGCTTACGAGGGCGCGGTCGCGGAACTCAAAATCAAGGCGTTGACCTCGGCGGCGATCGCCGGGCTACTGCGTCCCTCGCTGGTCGACGTCAATGTCGTGTCGGCGCCCACGGTCGCCGCGCAGCGCGGCATCGTCATCGAGGAAATGACCCGCGCCGCGGATGGCGATTACGAAAGTTTTATTACGCTGACCGTCGAGACGGCGCAGCAAACGCGGGCGATTGGCGGGACCGTCTTCCATGACGGCAAACCGCGCATCCTTTCGATCAAGGGCATCAAGGTCGACGCTGAATTCACCCCCTCGATGATCTATGTCACCAACGAGGACAAGCCGGGCTTCATCGGCCGCTTCGCCAGCCTTCTGGGGGACGCGGGCGTCAATATTGCAACTTTCGCGCTTGGGCGGGACGAACCCGGAGGCTCGGCGATCGCGCTTGTTTCGATCGACGGGACCGCGCCTCCTGAGGTCATAGCGAAAGTGAGTAAGATCGATGGCGTGCGTCAGGTCGCGGCTTTGCGCTTCTGAGCTGACTTCGATCAGCTTGGCAGCGTCCCCTTCCCTTCTCCCTCTGGGAGAAGGTGGCGGGCGAAGCCGGCCGGATAAGGGAGGTGGACATGAGCGATGATGCGGACAAGCGCACGCCGGCAAATGAGCCGGCCGGGCCTAAAGTCGACGCTCGCCTCCTGGAGATCCTGGTGTGTCCGGTGACGCGAGCGGAGCTCACATACGATCCGGTTCGGCAGGAGCTCGTCTCGCGGGCCGCGCGGCTTGCCTATCCGATTCGGGATGGGGTGCCGATCATGCTGCCGGAGGAGGCGCGTAAGCTCGACGATTGACGCCTCCTTCCTTCTCCCGCCGGGCGAAGGTGGCCACGCAAAGCGTGGCCGGATGAGGGAGCCGCCCGCCCTCACCCCCTCTCCCCGAGGGAGAGGGAAATCGCGCGTCCCTTGCCAACAGCATGGTAGTCTAAATCGACGGCGCCCATCGGGCCGGCTTGGCGTTCCCGGCCGACTCGCTCGCTCGCGGCGCCTCGATCGCCGCCATCGTCGCGCGCAACACCTCGGTCACGCCGGCGGCGGTCGCGGTCGAGAGCAGAAGCGGCTTGGCGCGCTTGGCGTCGGCCATGAGCGGCGGGCCGAGGCTGCGCATCGCTCGCGTCAGCCGTTCTGTCTGCTTCTTTAGTGTCGCCTCGTCGACCGCGTCGACCTTCGACAGGGCGACAATCTCGGCTTTCTCGGCAAGGCCCTCGCCATAGGCTGCGAGTTCGCGGCGGACCGTGCGGTAGTCGGCGCCAGCGTTGGCGCCCGTCGCGTCCACGAGATGGACGAGCGCGCCGCAGCGCTCAACATGACCGAGGAACCGGTCGCCGAGGCCGTGGCCCTGGTGGGCGCCCTCGATCAAGCCGGGTATATCGGCGAGCACAAAGTTGCGCCCGTCGATCCTAACAACGCCTAGGCCCGGATGGAGGGTGGTGAACGGATAATCGGCGATTTTGGGCTTTGCGGCGGAGACGGCGGCAAGGAAGGTCGATTTGCCGGCGTTCGGCAGACCGATCAGCCCGGAATCGGCGATCAGCTTCAGTCGCAGAAGGAGCGTGCGCTCAACGCCCGGCAAGCCGGGATTGGCGCGGCGCGGGGCGCGGTTTGTCGAGGTGGTGAAATGGGCGTTGCCGAAACCGCCGTTGCCACCCGCGGCCACCACCACGCGCTCGCCCGGCTCAGTGAGGTCGGCGAGCATCGCGCCACTCTCCTCGTCGAAGACCTGCGTTCCGACCGGCACTCTCAGAACAGCGTCGGCACCGCGCCCGCCGGCGCGATTGCGGCCCATCCCGTGCATTCCCGTCTTGGCCTTGAAATGCTGCTGGTAGCGAAAGTCGATGAGCGTGTTGAGGCCGTCCGCGCATTCGACCACGACATCGCCGCCGCGCCCGCCGTCCCCCCCGTCAGGGCCGCCGAACTCGATGAATTTCTCGCGCCGGAACGAGACCGAGCCCGCTCCGCCGTCGCCCGACCGAACGTACACGCGCGCGGAATCGAGAAACTTCATCGCCGGCGACTTCTCACGAGACGCCCGCCAAGCGTGCGGACGCTTCGCGGTGCCTCGCGGCCGCGCCTACCCAATCCGCGCGGGCGAGGCGGGTGCTGTGGCACTCGACCATGGCCCCCCGCGCCGGTGCGCCTTGCAGACCCGTGCCGACAAGCACAAACCCGCACTTCTCGAGCACGGCCTTGGAGGCCTCGTTCTCGACCCTGACGCTAGCCAGGATCTCGACCACCGGCGTCAGCCCAAAGGCCGCGTCGATCACGGCTTCGGCGGCCTCGGTTGCGAGACCCTTGCCCCAGGCCTCCGGCGCCAGCGCAAAGCCGAGCGCCAGGCGGTCCGGGCCGCGCGATTCGAGGCTTATGGAGCCAATGGCGTCGCTCTTGCCCTTGATCGGCGTCATGACCAGGGTCAAGTCGCGTCCGGACGCGTTGGCTTCGCGGGCGGCGTAGATGAAACGCTCCGCTGAGCCTGGGGGATAGGGATGAGGAATTCGGGCGGTGTAGCGGGTCACCTCCCATTGACTGCAAAATCTATGGATTGCGGCCGCGTCGCAGATCCTGGGCCAGCGTAGCCATAGCCGCGGCGTCTCCAGCCGGAACACATCATCTCTCGCCAGATCCGGGAACATGAAACCTCCCGTAAGCGTCCCGTCGGGGACCGAAAACGACGAAGGGGATGCGGCGACCGCATCCCCATCGTAAGCTTAAGCTTATCGGACGAATGAGCAGGCTTTTTGGCCTTTAAATCTCATCTCGAAAATTTGTTTTTCGAGAACGTCCGCGGGGGCTTGTCGCCGAAGCGGGGTTCTCGTCTTTTCCCCGCTTTATTCTGAAACGCTAATCGCTCGCACCGTTACGTATTGGCGTCCGTCGCCTTTTCGCTCAAAAGCGACTTCGCCGGCGGCGGTGGCGAACAAAGTATGGTCTGTGCCAAGGCCGACATTTCGACCCGCATGAAATTTGGTCCCTCGTTGGCGTACAAGAATCATGCCGCCGATAACCTGCTCGCCGCCGAACTTTTTTACGCCGAGACGCCGACCGGCCGAATCGCGGCCGTTGCGCGACGAACCCCCTGCCTTTTTGTGAGCCATAATCTTCGCTCCGAAACCCTGCTGCGGCTGGCCCCAAGGGCCCGCCAACCTTTAACCTACCTATAGCGCGTTCGAAGGCGCCGGGGAATTGTTCGTTCGACCTATTCGCTCGCCGAAGCAGCCGCCGCTCTCGCCGGGGCGTCGCCCCCGGTCAGAATGTCGGTCACGCGCACGATCGTAAGGTCCTGCCTGTGTCCGCGCTTGCGCTTCGAATTCTTGCGCCGGCGCTTCTTGAAGGCGAAAACCTTCGGCCCGCGCGCCTGCTCGACGATCTCGCCGACGACGCTTGCGCCAGCGACGCGCGGCGCGCCGACATGATTGGTATCGCCGTCGAACAGCGCCAGCACCTCGTCGAACACAATCCTGGCGCCGGCTTCGCCAGGCAAGGTCATGACGGTGATTTTATCCTCGGCGGCGACCTTATATTGTTTGCCGCCAGTCTTGATGACTGCGAACATCGTTCTTTCCCGTGTTCCGCCCGGCTCGCTGCGCATGGGGCATGCGCGGCCGGCTTCTTGGCAGTTGACCGAAAATGCGGCTCTCGCGAGCCGCGGCTTGATGCTCGGGTTTGAGCTGAGCCGCTCAAAACCAAAAGCGCGGCTTGGCGGCCGCGCTGGAGCAGGCGAGCCTATAGGCGGAGCTCAAATCAAAGTCAATCGCCTTTGCGTCGGGGCCTCGCTGGCGGCGTCCCCCGCGCGTCGTTACGATCAGCTTGGAATCAGTAGGAGGGGATATGTTCGTTGACTGGCTGCTCGCAAGCTTCCATCATCTGGCGGTCTTTTCGCTGGCCGCCATCCTGTCGGCGGAGATCTTCCTGACGGCGGGGCCGATCGACGACCGCATGGCGTTGAGGCTGGCTCGCGTTGACGCCTGGTACGGCATTTTGGCGGCGCTCGTTGTCGCCGCGGGGGTCTTGCGAGTGTTCCTCGGCGCCAAGGGCTACGAGTACTATCTCGTCAACATATTCTTTTGGGCCAAGATGGCGCTGTTCGTCGGGGTCGGCCTCCTCTCCGTCGCGCCGACCTACATGTACCTCGTCTGGCGAAGGCAGGTTCGCGCCGACCCGTCATTCCGCCCGCCGGCGGACCAGATCGCGCAATTGCGCCGGGTTCTGTATGTCGAGGCGGGGCTGTTCGCGCTTATTCCGCTATGCGCCGCCGCGATGGCGCGCGGCTACGGGATGTGAGCACGGCCAAGGGTGGGGTGTTAACGTCCCGACGCCATCGCGGCGCGCGCGCGGGCTTGCGCGACCTGCCCCGGATCGACATCCGGCGCGGAGGCGCCCCAAGAGTTGCGAATAAAGGTCAAGACCGCGGCCGCCTGATCGTCGCTGAGCTTCCATGCGAATGACGGCATGCCCGGACCGGTCGGCTCGCCGGCGGTCGCGACGCTGCGCGCGCCTTCGATGAGGACACGAATGAGGCTCGCCGGATCGGTGGAATGGACGTTCGGCGATCCGGCCAGCGACGGGAAAAGATAAGGGACGCCCTTCCCATCCAGCCCATGGCAAGCCGAACATTCGTCGACGTAGATCGCGCTTCCCGCAACCATTTTCGGATCGGAGGCGGATACCGCCGGCGACGGCGAAGCTGTCTGGCCTGGCAGGTCCTTGAGGTAAGTGGCGATGGCTGCGAGGTCGGCGTCGGTCATGTGCGAACTCGACAGGGTGATTTCCTCGGCCATGATTCCGGTCGAGGCGGTGGTCGGGTTATGGCCATTCTTGAGATAGGCCACGATATCGGCGACGCTCCACCCGCCGAGACCTCGCTCGTTGTCGTTCGTGATGTTGGGCGCGAACCATCCCTGCAGCGCATAGCCCTGAAAGGCGCGCCCGCGATCGTCGCCGCCAAGCGTCGTTTTCGGCGTGTGGCAGGCACCGCAATGGCCCAGGCCTTCGACAAGATAGGCGCCGCGATTCCATTCGGCGGATTTCGTGGAATCGGGCTTGAATTCGCCGTTCTTGAAATAGAGCGCGTTCCACGCGGCCATCCCCTCACGAACGTCGAACGGGAAGGGCAACTTGTTGGAAACGACGGCGTTGCGAACCGGCTTCACTGTGTTGAGGTAAGCGCGAATCGCGAGCGCGTCGCTCTCGGTCAGCTTGGTGTAATAGGGATAGGGCATGGCCGGGTAGAGCAGCTCGCCTCTTTTCCCCTTGCCCTCACGCGACGCCCGGACGAACGCCTCGTCGCTCCAGGCGCCGATGCCGGTGTCGAAATCGGGCGTGATATTGGCTCCCACCACGACGCCGAACGGAGTCTCGATCGGCCGGCCGCCGGCGAAGGGCTGGCCCGAGCCGGGCACGGTGTGACAGCTCGCGCAGTCGCCGGCGATCGCGAGATACCGCCCCCGCTCGATCTGGCCGAAATTCTGCGGGTCGAGGCTGGTCCCGACCTTGTTCGGCTGCGCGCGGCTCACACCAAGCAGGCTTGACGCGAGGATCAGCGAGGCGACCGCGGCGCCCGCGATCCGGCGCGCGAGCAGCTCACGCATGGACAAGAGGTCCCGGATTCTTGAGGTATTGGGTCCTGATCGCCTCCGCCGACCAGTAGGCGAGCGCTCCAACCGTGCCGGTCGGATTGTAGCCGGCGTTTTGCGGAAAGGCGCTCGCGCCCATGACGAAGAGGTTCGGAACGTCCCAGCTCTGCAGATAGCGGTTGAGCGCGCTGGTCGAGGGGTCGGCTCCCATGATTGCGCCGCCGCAAAGATGCGTCGTCTGGTAGGTTGTGACGTCGTAGGGC
>DASXXT010000064.1:0-10985 GCA_036502965.1 Roseiarcus sp.
ATATTCCGTATTTCCGATGTCCGGCTCGCGCGCATCGAAGGGCGAAATCGTCGCGGTCCGAACTCATCAGCTTTGGTCCCCTCACCCCTGCCCCTCTCCCGGCGGGAGAGTGTCACCCCGCCTCCGCCGCCTCATCCGTCCCCCGCCCTTGGGGCGGGCTTCGCCGCCGCCCCAATTGTGCGGGCCCATGTCGGCGTCGGTGGGCTTGCGCGGGCGGGTTGACGGCAGGTTGGCGGCGCGGCCGAATGGGCGCTCGCCGGAATAGGCGCCCGCTTCCGCCTCGATCTCCCCCTGGCGCGCCAGCGGATCGTCGCCGATAGCGAGCGCGACCGATTGCAGGCGCTTGATCTCGTCGCGCATACGCGCCGCCTCCTCGAATTCGAGATTGCCCGCCGCCTCCCTCATCCGTTTCTCGAGATCGGCGATCGTCGCTTGCAGATTGTGGCCGATGGCCGGAGTGTCGGCGAGGCCGATGTCGACCGTGACGTGATCGGCCTCGTAGACCGAGCCCAGAATGTCCTGGATGCCGCGCCGGATCGACGCCGGGGTGATGCCGTTGGCTTCGTTATAGGCTGTCTGCTTCAGGCGCCGCCGCTCGGTCTCCTCCATCGCCCGTGTGATCGAGCCCGTGACCACATCCGCGTAGAGCACCACCTTGCCGTCGACGTTGCGCGCGGCGCGGCCGATCGTCTGCACGAGCGACGTCTCGGAACGCAGAAAACCTTCCTTATCGGCGTCGAGGATGGCGACGAAGGCGCATTCGGGAATATCGAGGCCCTCGCGCAACAGGTTGATGCCGACCAGCGCGTCGAACGCGCCGAGGCGCAGGTCGCGGATGATCTCGATGCGCTCGATGGTGTCGATGTCGGAATGCATGTAGCGCACGCGCACGCCGTTCTCATGCAGATATTCGGTCAGGTCCTCGGCCATGCGCTTGGTGAGCGTGGTGACGAGCGTGCGGTAGCCCCGCCGCGCGACGTCCTTGACCTCGCTGAGCAGGTCGTCGACCTGGCTGCGCGCCGGGCGGATCTCGACCGGCGGATCGATGAGCCCGGTCGGGCGGATCACCTGCTCGACGAATGCACCTTCCGTTTGTTCCATCTCCCAGTGTCCGGGCGTCGCCGAGACATGCACGGTCTGGGGCCTCATCGCGTCCCATTCCTCGAACCGGAGCGGCCGATTGTCCATGCACGACGGCAGGCGGAAGCCGTATTCGGCCAAGGTCGCCTTGCGCCGGTAGTCGCCGCGATACATGCCGCCGATCTGCGGGATCGTCACATGGCTCTCGTCGGTGAAGACGAGCGCATTGTCCGGCAGATACTCGAACAGGGTTGGCGGCGGCTCACCGGCCCTGCGGCCGGTCAGATAGCGCGAATAGTTCTCGATGCCGGCGCAGGAGCCGGTGGCCTCAAGCATTTCCAGGTCGAACAGGGTGCGCTGCTCGAGCCGTTGCGCCTCGAGCAGGCGTCCTTGCTGGTGAAGCTGGTCCAAACGCTGCTTGAGCTCCAGCTTCATCCCCTCGATCGATTGCAACAGCGTCGGCCGTGGCGTCACATAATGCGAATTGGCGTAAATCTTGACGAACTCGAGGTCCTGCGTCTTCACACCCGTGAGCGGATCGAATTCGCTGATCGCCTCGATCTCGTCGCCGAAGAAGCCGATGCGCCAGGCGCGGTCCTCGTAGTGGGCAGGAAACACTTCGATCGTGTCGCCGCGCACGCGGAACAGGCCGCGCGAGAAGTCGCCGGCCTGCACGCGCTTGTACTGCAGGGCGACGAGGTCCTTGACGAGCTGACGCTGGTCGACTTTGTCGCCAAGCTTCAGCGAGAAGGTCATCGCGGTGTAGGTCTCGACCGAGCCGATACCGTAGATGCAGGAGACGGAGGCGACGATGATAACGTCGTCGCGCTCGAGCAGCGCCCGCGTGGCCGAGTGGCGCATGCGGTCGATCTGCTCGTTGATGTCGGATTCCTTCTCGATATAGGTGTCGGTGCGCGGCACGTAAGCTTCGGGCTGGTAGTAGTCGTAGTAGGAGACGAAATATTCGACCGCGTTATCGGGGAAGAAGCTCTTGAACTCGCCGTAGAGCTGCGCGGCCAGCGTCTTGTTGGGGGCGAGGATCAGCGCCGGGCGCTGCGTCGCCTCGATCACCTTGGCCATGGTGAAGGTCTTGCCCGAGCCGGTGACTCCGAGCAGCACCTGGTCGCGCTCATGTGAGCGCACGCCCTTGACCAATTCGTCGATCGCCTGCGGCTGGTCGCCCTTCGGTTCGAATTCGGAGACGACGCGAAAGCGCCGTCCGCCTTCGGACTTGTCCGGCCGCGGCGGCCGGTGCGGAACCCACGGCGGCCGGTTGCGGATGTTCGGATCGCCCTCCTCCAGCAGCGCCTTGAGCGAATCGGCCGAGACCGCCGCGCCAGTCAGGCCGCGCGGGTGGCTCTCGGGCGCCGGGGTCTCGAACCTGGGTTGAGGGGCTTCGCCAAACCCCTGCGGCTTGGGCTCGACGAGAGCGGGATTAAGCAGTTCAGCGAGATGCTCGCCGAGCGGATGGACTTCGGGCCGCGAGGCCTTGGACTTCGGCCCAGGGGCGGACTTTCGGGGGGCGGGCATTGGCGCAATATGGGGCGAATCTGGGGGCGAGGGAAGGGCTACGGGTTTTGCATACGCGTCTTGCGCTAATCGGGCGCATTCGAAGCCGGCAACGTCTGAGGGAGGCGAAACGCTTCGAACAGCCGGGGACTTAGGGGCTGCAAGAAAGCCGTAAGCGCCGCAATCCGCCCATCGCGGATCGAAAGTAATTGCAACGAGTGCGCCTTCCATAGACCTTCGGCCTTCGAATAGGAATAAAGGCCGAACGCCGGCTCACCATTTGCGCCGGTCAGCACTAGGCGAAATCCGTCATAGGAACCCCATACGCTTGCGAAGAATCGCCGAATGGAGTCGCGTCCTTCGTACCATTCACGCCGAGGCGGCATCGCGAATTTGGCGTCGTCCTTAAGGAGCGCGACGAAACCGTCCAGGTCTTTGCTTTCCCACGCTCGCAAGTAGCGGTCGATTAAATCGCGTTGGGCGCGGTCTGCAACGGCGCCGGTCTGGCGCTCAAGGGAACCGTATAGCGAGCGCATCTTTTCCCGGGCTCGCTGTAGCGCGCTGTTGACCGACGCCAACGAGGTTTCGAGCAGGGTCGCCGCTTCCTGCGCCGGCCAGCCCATCACATCGACCAGCATCAACACGGCGCGTTGGCGCGGAGGCAATTGCTGCACGGCGGCGACAAAAGCGAGCCGGATGCTTTCTCTCATCTCGTAGCGCGCCTCGGGACCGGGGGCTGCGTCTGCGATGCCTTCGATTTCCGAATCGGGATAGGGCTCAAGCCATAGGACGCCGAGCTCCTGCTCGCCGCTTGGAATCGTCGCCGTGGCCCGCCCGAGTTGCTCGGGCAGGAACCTCCGGCGACGCGCTCGGCTCGCCAAAGCGTTGAGACACGTATTGGTCGCGATGCGAAAGAGCCAGTTCTTGAACGTGGCGCGGCCCTCGAAGCCTTCGATGCCGGTCCACGCCCTGACGAACGTATCCTGAACCGCGTCTTCCGCCTCGTGTAGCGAACCCAGCATCCGATAGCAGTGAAGCTTCAGGGCCGGTCGATACGGCTCCGCCATTCGCGCGAAACTCTCGCGATCAAGTGGCGGCGAATCGTGCCCTGCGGCATTCGTTGTCATCGAGGGGCGGTCGGCGAAAAGCCTTTGGACGATACGCCGTAGGAAGCATCCTTGGCGATCGTGGGGTCTGAAGCAATGGACATGACCGCTTCGGCGACGTCGCCCGGAGATTGCCGATCCGTCATACCGGCGACAAAGTCGGTTGCCGGGATTCCGAGGTAGCGGGAATAGCCCTCGACCGCCGCCTTTCCGAGCGCCGTTTCGGGCATGATTCTCATCGGCGCCAGCGAAACAAACCGAAGCCCAAGTCCGAGCCGGTCGGATTCCTTTTGCGCGTAGCCGGCCAGGAACATCTGCGTGCGCTTGGCGCCGGCGTAGCCCCCCGAGATTGGTGAGCCGCCGATCGCGGCGCCGCTCGAAATGAGAATCGTGACCGAACCCGGCTTGAGAGGTGTGCGCAAGGCCTGAGCGCAGAAGAGAAGCGACATTTTGACGTCGCATTCCCAATTCGCCGCGAACTGGCTCCAAGTCATGTCTTGAATGCTCGCGATCGGCGGCCGCGCGCCGCCGCAGACGACGAGAACGTCGGGAATCATTCTTGCAAAAACGCGGTGCGGGGCATCCTCGGAGGCCGCGTCGAGCGCCAAGATGTCGATTTCCGGCGCCTCGCCGGCTAGGCGCCGGAGGTCGTCTTCGCCCCTGGCGACCGCCAGGACGCGCCCGCCCGCCGCGCGGGCTCGGCGCGCGATCTCCCGCCCGACGCCGCGGCTCGCGCCCAACACCACGATGTCTTTGTTCTTGATCTGCGCCATTGCTCTTCCTCCAGAATCGCTGCGCTTGAAAACGCTGCCGATAGAAAGACAATGGAGCAGTCGGGAAATCATCGGTGCGCGAACGCCAGAGTCGGCCGCAGCTTCCGATAGTCGAGGCTGGAGCCTCGAGCGTCGCTGGCTCGGTCGTTATCGGCAGATTGCTGTACGTCACCCAGAAGGGCGCGGCGTCTACCGTTTGGATAACGTCCAGATTGAGGAAAAGGTTGGCGACCACGAAAGGACCCTCCAGCGAGGAAGACCCCTTTCCCTCCGCCCCGATCAGAAAGGAACGTGAAACAATGACTTCCACTCCCTCCCGCCGAGACCTGGTCCAGATCGCCGCCGCCGGCGCCGCCGTATCCGCGCTGGCGGTCACATCGACCCCCACTTTGGCCTACCAAGGCAACATGGAGCGGGCCTTGTCCGCGATCGGCGCCGCGATGCAGTCGTTGCAGGCGGCGACGCCGAACAAGGGCGGCCATCGCGAGCGGGCGATGCGCCTCGTCGAACACGCGATGGGAGAGGTTCAGGCCGGGATCGATTTTGCCTACCGGCACGGAGGCGGCGGCTATTGACGCCGCGCCCCGACTCAAGGCGCGGTGGCCTTCGGCCGGCGCGGCTGAGGTTTCTGCTGCGGAGGCCGGCGCAGTATGAGCGGCAGGCCGACCAATGCAAAACCCCATCAATTCCCTCGTCGTGTTCGTCGCCATGTGCGTGAGCGCCGCGTTCGGCTTCTTCATTCATTCCCGCCTGCCCGAGAAGCATCGGTCGCCCGAGTCCATCGCGCTGGTGCAGCTTGTGGTCACCCTCCTGGTCACCTTCACGGCCATCGTGCTCGGTCTTCTCACCACCTCGGTCAAGGCCGGGTTCGACGCCGCCTATAGCGCCCGTGGCGACGACGCCGCCCAACTCGCCCAACTCGACCGCTGCCTACGCGACTATGGTCCCGAGACGGCGTCCATTCGCGAGCAATTGCGCGGCTATGTCGCCGCAGTCATCGCCAGCACCTGGCCCGACGAGCCGCGTCCTGTCGGCGTCGTCTTTCCCGATCCGTCGAAAATGCCTTTGACCGGGGAATCCCCCGTTTTGTCCGAGATTTTGAGCGAGGTCGGTCTTGAGATCCGGTCGCTCAAGCCGGCGGACGCGGTGCACGAGAGGCTGCTGGCCGACTGCGATCAGCAATATAGCGGCTTGATGAAGGCCAGGTGGAAGGTGGTCGAGGGCGCGAGTGGTTCGATCTCGCCGCCCTTCTACTGGGTGTTGGTGATCTGGCTTTCGATCCTGTTTGGATCGTTCGGCCTCACGGCGCACCCCAACGCAATGGTGACGACGATGACCATTTTGTGTGCGCTATCGATCACGATCGCGGTCTTTGTCATCCTTGATATGGATGAGCCTTACGGCGGACTATTCGGGGTGCCCAGCACCGCGATGCGCGACGCGCTCGCCGATATGATGCGCCCCGGCGGGTGAGGCGCGAGGCTTCGTGTGCGTTTCGCTGTATGGCGCGCGGCTCGGAATGCGATGACAGGAATCGGGTTGAATTTGAGGCTCGGCGGCGCATCTTTCGCTCATGGCCAAACGGGAAGCGATGCAATGAGCGAAGCCGCGCAGCACTATCACGTCTTTGAGACCGCAATGGGTTTCTGCGCGATCGCCTGGAGCGACGCAGGGGTCGCGCGCTTTCAATTGCCGACGAAAAACGCCGAGAGCGCCGAACGGTTGCTGCGCCGCCGCGCCTATGACGCGGAGCCGGCCGCGCCGCCGGAAGACGTTGCGGCGGTCGTCGAGGCGGCGAAACGGTACTTTGCCGGCGAGGAAACGGACTTCTCGCAGGTTCAGCTTGACCTCGCCGGCGAGGATGCGTTCTTTGCCCAGATTTATGACGCTCTGCGCCGGGTCGGCTGGGGGCGCACGACCACCTATGGCGCGCTGGCGAAGGAGGTCGGCGCCGGCCGCGAAGCGGCGCGCGATGTCGGCGAGGCGATGGCCAGAAATCCGGCGCCCTTGATCATTCCCTGTCACCGAGTGCTGGCCGCGGGCGGCAAAATCGGCGGTTTCTCCGCGCCCGGCGGCTCGAAAACGAAGGCCCGCATGCTCGAACTGGAGGGGGTTCGCCTTGGGCCGCCGGAAGCGGCGCAACAGGCCTTCAGTTTCTGAGCACGGATGCCGATCGACAGAGTTTAGCGCCCTCGCTTCCGTCTTTGCGTCGGTGGGCGATGGCGTCGTGAATGTCTCCACGCCGACCGGCGTTTCCGTGTGCTCTCTTGATGACGGAACGGGCGCCCAGTTCACGACCGGATCGGGTTTCGACAAGGCCGGGAACTTCTACGTCACAAACTTTGGTCCGTCAGGCGTTTCGAAGTTCAACAACTCGGGCGGACTGGTGGCGAGTACATTCATGGCCCCAGGGGCGCAGTTCACGCCTGAATCGGTCATTCCCGTCAGTGTGGGGCCTTCAGCGGCAGCTCGTTTGTCGGAGGGAATGGAGCCGCTGCAATCGATCAATATGACACCGCCACCGGAGCCCTGATTAAGTCTTTTTCTGTTTGCGGGCGGCAATGGGACCGGCCACACGGACTGGGTCGACCTCGGGCTGGACGGCCACACCATCCTTTATGACGGCGAAGGGGACATCATTAAAAGCTTCGATCTGGCCACTAATACCCAGGGGCCAGATTTCGCCACCGCTCCAAATAGATCTGTCTTTGCGCTGCGGGTGATCCCGGACGGCGCTTTCAAGGGCGACGTCGTCGGCGCCGACAGCACTGAGGCCGTTCTGTTCGATGCGACCGGAGGCCTCATTAAAACGTACGCTCTGCCTGGCGACGGAGGAGGCGACTTCTCGCTGAACCTTGATCCGAACGGAACGGACTTCTGGACCGGTGATGCCTCCTCCGGGCTGGTATGGGAGGTCAACCTCGCGACCGGCGCCATCGACCAACAGTGGAATACCGGCGCCGGGGGCAGGTTCTTCGGCCTCAGCGTCTTCGGCGAGATTACTTCAGGCGGCGGCGGCGGCACGGTTCCGGAGCCTTCCACCTGGGCCATGATGCTTCTCGGATTCGGCGGCCTCGGAATCCTCGGCTATCGCCGCGCGCGCGCCGTTCCGGTCGCCTAAAAAACGTCGTCCGTCGTTACGAATGGCCGCCGCCAGGCGGCCTTTCTTTTTGCGTCGCGCGGCGAGCTGCGCGCGCTGCTTCCGGCCGAAAGTCAAAGCGTTTACCCCTCCAGCGCCTGATCTAAATCCCGGATCAGATCGTCGGCGGTCTCGAGGCCGATTGACAAGCGTACGACGTCATCGCCGGCCCCCGCGCCGGCGCGCTGCGCGTCGGTGAGCTGCCGATGGGTGGTCGAGGCCGGATGCAGGATGAGGCTGCGCGTGTCGCCGATATTCGCCAGATGCGAGAAGAGGCGCACGCTCTCGACCAGCTTGACGCCTGCCTCGAACCCGCCCCTGACGCCGAAGGTGAACACGGCGCCGGCGCCTTTCGGCAGATACTTTTGCGCGAGTTTGTAATATGCGCTGTTCTTCAGGCTGGCGTAGGACACCCAGGCGACTTTCGGGTGCTGGCTCAGGAATTCGGCGACCTTCAGCGCGTTCTCGACATGCCGCTCCATTCGCACATGCAGGGTCTCGACGCCGGTGATGGTGAGGAACGCGTTCATCGGCGCGAGCGCCGGGCCGAAATCGCGTAAGGCCACCGCGCGCGCCTTCATGGTGAAGGCGAAATCGCCGAAATTCTCGAAGAACTTAAGCCCGTGATAGGCGGGCTCCGGGTCGGTCAGCGAGGGAAAGCGGTCCCCTTGCGACCAATCGAACTTGCCCGACTCGACCACGACGCCGCCGAGCGCGTTTCCGTGCCCCGCGAGGAACTTGGTCGTCGAATGCACGACGATGTCGGCGCCATGCTCGATCGGCCGGCAGAGATAAGGAGTAGCCAAGGTGTTGTCGACGATCAGGGGCAGCCCTGCCTCATGCGCGATATCCGCGACGCGCTTGATGTCGACGACGACGCCCCCGGGATTGGCGAGATTCTCGATGAAGATCGCCTTGCACTTCGGGGTCAACGCCTTGCGGAAGTTCTCCGGCTCGGCTGGATCGACAAAATGGCAGGTCCAGCCAAGCTTCTTGAACGAGAGACCGAATTGGGTGAGCGAGCCGCCATAAAGGTTGCGCGAGGCGACGAACTCATCGCCCGGCTCCATCAGCGTGAAGAACGTCAGGAATTGCGCCGCGTGCCCAGACGCGGCGGCGATCGCGGCGCGGCCGCCCTCGAGCGCCGCGATGCGCTCTTCCAGCACGGCGACCGTCGGGTTGGTCAGCCGCGAATAGATGTAGCCGAAATTGTGCAGGTTGAAGAGCGAGGCGGCGTGGTCGACGTCGTCGAACACATAGGCCGTCGTCTGATAGATCGGGGTCGAGCGCGCGCCCGTCGTGGGATCGGGCGCGGCGCCGGCATGGATGGCGCGGGTCTCGAAGCCGTAGTCGAGATTGCGCGCGGGCGCTGCGCGGCTCTTGATCCGGCGCGGCAGCGGCGCCGCAGGCGGGCGGTTCTGGATGATGCCGCTGTTGACGCCGCTCCACGACAATTCGCCGCCGAGGCGCCCGAACTCGATCTTCGGGCAGCGGTTCATGATCACTTCGAGCCCGGCCGCTTCCGCCTTCTTCGCCGCTGCGTCGTTGCGGATTCCCAATTGCATCCACACGACCTTGGCGCCGATGGCGATCGCATCCGCAACGACGCCGGGCGCCTCCTCGGAGGTCCGGAACACGTCGACCATGTCGACCTTGTCGGGGATGTCGCGCAGCGACGCATAGGCCGTCTCGTCGAGCAAGGTCTTGCCCGCAATCCCCGGATTGACCGGGATCACACGATAGCCTTTGCCCTGCAGGTACTTCATCACGAAGTAGCTGGGGCGGTTCCAGTTCGGCGACGCGCCGACGAGCGCGATCGTCCTCACCCGCTCGAGGATCGCGCGGATTTTAGCGTCGGAATAGGAAATCGGTTCGAGGCCGGCCATGCGCTGCGCTCTCTCGTGAAAGCGCGCACTCTAGCGCAAACGCAGGGTGGGCTTCAGCAAAACGACCCGTCCGGCCTCGCCAGCGCCGCCAGCACGATTCCACGCGCTATTTTCACCCTTGTAGGCGTGTTTGATTTTTCCCCCGAAATGTGGTGGCAGTTGCCCTGGCCGACGAATAGCGGGCGTTAAAGCTCGAGGGCCTAATGGAAGGGAGGGCGAAATGACTGCCAAGACGTTTCTGACGATCAGTTCCATATTTGCGATTCTTTACGGGCTTGGATTTCTGTGGTTTCCTGGGCCGTCCATCGCAATCTATGGAACCGAGCCCGAGCCTCACCTCATCCTTATCATGCGGTACTTCGCGTCAACGCTTCTCGCCTTCGGCGTTTTGACGTGGTTTGGTAAGGACTTTCGGGAGTGGGATGCGGTCCGCGCTGTTCTGATCCCGGTCACAATTCTAAACGCATTGGGTTTGCTGGTGACTCTGTGGGGCATGGTAGAGGGGCTGCTCAGTTCGATGGCGTGGTCCTCTGTAATTCTCTACGCCGTTTTTCTCGCCGGCGCCGTCTATTGCCTATCGGCTGGAGCGCGGAAACTCGCTTAAGTTTGGCCCGGAAGGGTCGGAATACGCCGGCCGTCCCGGACCATCACGGCCGCGGCTCTGGAGTCCGTTTTTCGAGCGGCAGGCCGGCCGCGGCCCAACCGTCCGAGCCCTCCGCATACCAAGCGACGTTGGAATAGCCCAACGTCAGCGCGCGCTTGGCCGCGTTCCAGGACATCCAGCAATCCTTGAGGCAGTAAAAGACGAGAGGGCGCTGGCGGCCGCCCAAAGCTTTGTCGAGCCCACGCCGAAAATAATCGAGCATAATGGGAGCAAGTTCGCCGTAACCGGTATCGGGGAGCCAGAGGCTGCCTGGGATGTCGAACCTCGGCTTGTCCCGCCAGACGACATCGGCGGGCAAATTTTTGGGACGCGGGGCCTGCGGCAGGACGTCGATGAACGCGGTGCCGCCCGCGCGCCACATCGCCGCCGCCTCCTCGGTCGTAAGCACGCGCGCGCCTTTCAGGCTTGCGGGCGTCGGCGCCCGATAATCGCTCTGCCGATAGGAATCGGGCTCTGGCGGCGCATCGCCAGCCCCTGCCGCGAACGACGTGATCAAGGTGAAGACGAGGGCGGCGATTAGCGGCCATAGCAGGCTCGAACTTTTTATTTTCAAAGCGACTCCATGCGGCTTGCGCTCTTGGAACTTCGCATTAGGGCCGATTGCAATTCCGTCGAATCGGAGATTGTAGACGCGGTCGTTGACCGCGTCCCGCGCTCAGCGAGCCCGGCTACAAATGGCCGTCGCCAATGCAATCTGCTTATCTTATGACTTTCGCGCCACACAGGCGAGAAGGAGCCGCGGCCCTCCCGGCGCGGCCATTGCCGTCGCAGTCGATCGGGCGTTCCCGGCGTCTGCGCCCGCTGCTATGCTGGCTGCGAAAACTCCGG
>DASXXT010000065.1:0-13972 GCA_036502965.1 Roseiarcus sp.
AAGCATGGACCCAGCCGACTGAAAAAACCATAGCCTCGCTATCCCCGTCCTCATAACAAGGGGGCGGGCTTTATTGCTCCCTCCTCCCTCCCCCGCCATAGACCGCCGTTCTGTCGGGCAGGGTAGTGGCAGACCGCTTCGCCTCGCCTCGATCCGCGCCGCTTCGATCCGCACCCCCGCTTCGCTGCAATCCGCGCCGCCCGCTTTCGCCCCGCTTCGATCCGCCTCGCTTCGCCCCGCTTCGCGACGGAACTGCGCCGCCCGCTCCGCTTCGCCCGGCTTCGCGATATAGCGCCCCGCTTCGTTCAAGCCCGACACAGCACAGCACCAGACGAGACAAGAAAAGGCGGGGCGAACCTACAGCGGATAGAGCCATGCGCGACAGACATACATCATGGCATGTGCGACCGGGCGGGAGCGCGCAGCATCACTCTTGTGTATTGGAGGCGATGGAATGAGAGGCGAGACAGGAGAGGGTGGTATAGAAGGGCGCTACGTATGCGCGTATGGTATAGCGCGAGATTGGAGAGAGCGGGTGTATGTAACGTGGTATATTATTTTTATGTGTTGACTTTAAGGGAAACGTCTTTTCGACGTGCGTTTTGGCGCGTTCTCTAGCCCCCATACCCCCTTTCCTTAGATTTCCTTGGTTTCTCTCGTCCTAATCGAGACTTTTCAATGGGTTACGCGGCTTGTGGCGGGGAAAATTTTTTTCTGCCCTTTTCCATGGCGTTCGAAGCGCCAGAACGGGCGCCTGTGGTCTTGGCATGCGGAAGCGCAGGATTGTTCATGGGCCGAGCTTAACCTGGTTTCTGATTTCCTGCAAGAGATTGTCGTCCCAGAGATTGTGGTCCGAGCCGTTCGCCTCAATCCAATATCGAAGATCAGCTTTAAATGATTCGAGACGCGGCGCGCGAAGCGAGCAGGTTGACCTGTTCTAGCGAACCATTGACCTTCACAAAAACCTCATCCAAATGCCAGCGTGGCGAGTCGCGGCGCGGCTGAGCGCCGCAATGTCGCCACGAGGCGACTAGATGATTGTGCGTCCTCGACGCAACGGCCCGGCGTCTGAGTCGCTTGCGCTTGTCAATCATGGCGACCGGGATGAAGAGACACGAAGCCATGCAGACTTTCGGCGCCTCTGCGCGGCGCTTCCTTTGCTGCTGGCGCCGCGACAAGGAGGCGGCCGCCGCCCTCGTCGCTCTTGTGTTGCTCGCGGCGCAACAGCCGACGATCGCCGCGACTCGCAGTCCCGCAGAATTACCCTGGCGATCGGCTCAAGCTACGTCTTCGCCGCAGCCAGCCGCCGCCCCACCGGCCCCGCAGCCAGCCGCCGCCCCGCCGGCCCCGCAGCCGGCCGCCGCCCCGCCGGCCCCACAGCCAGCCACCGCCCCGCAGAATGACGAGAACACCAAGGAAGAGAAGACCAGCGTTCCGGCCACGGTCGTCGGCGGAGAGGTGCTTGAAAGCGTTCTCGGCATCGATGCGCTCAGCTCGGCCGGCGAGAACATGGGGCGCATTGTCGACATCATCGTTGATCGCACTGGCCAAATCAGAGCCGCGATCATCGATTTTGGCGGATTTCTGGGTGTCGGCTCCCGCAAGATCGCCGTTGACTGGCGCTCGTTGCATTTCGACCCCAAGAAGGCGGGCGCGGTCGTCGTCAATCTGACGAAAGATCAACTGCGGGTGACGCCGGTCTACAAGGCGGCCGAGCCGGTCGTCATGGTCGGCGGCCCACCAGGCGCGAAGCCGTAAAGCAGCTGCGTTCGAGCGCTCGTTTCGACGCGATGACCATCTTTCGGACGGACGACGACGCGCCAGAGAACTCATGTCCGATTTCTTAGGAGCCCGACTGCCGAGAAGGGAATCGCCTCGCGAGGCTGCCAGAACGCCGGCCGCGCCTTCGCGCGCCGATCCGCCGAGAAGCGCCTCTCCTGTTCCGTCCCTCGCGAGCCTCCGCGCTCTCGACTGGTTCGTCTTCTTCCTTGCGGACGTGCAAACTGGATTTGGCGCTTTCGTCTCCGTTTATCTCACCACGCAAAAATGGACTCAAACAGATATCGGCCTTGTCCTGTCGGTCGGCGCTTTCGTCGGCCTGGTCGGTCAAATTCCGGGCGGCGCGATCGTCGACGCCGCGCGCTCGGTGCGCTGGGTGGCGGCTGTGGCCGTCGCCGCTGTCGGGATCAGCGCGTTCGCGCTCGCCGTGTCGCCGATCTTTGTAGTCGTGTTCGCCTCTCGGATTTTACAAGCGGGGGCGAGTTGCGTGCTGGGCCCGGCGATCGTAGCGATCAGCCTCGGCCTTGTTGGCCCCAGATTGATCAGCGCGCGCCTGGGCCGCAACGCGGCTTTCGCTTCAGTCGGCTCAGGCCTAGCCGCCGCTGGCATGGGCGCTGCCGCATATTACATTTCCGATCGCGCGGCCTTTTTCCTCGTGGCGAGCATGACCGTGCCGGCGCTACTCGCCCTCTTCCACATACGAACCCACGAAATCGATCCGACGAGGGCGCGTGGCGGCCTCGCGAAACCCGAGCATAGCAACGCGATGGCTGGTCTGCTCAGCCTGTTTGAGATCCGTCCGCTCCTGATCTTCGCGGGCTGCATCGCTCTGTTCCAACTCGCCAACGCCGCCATGCTGCCGTTGGCGGCGAGCATGATGACGTTGCGCTCGAGCAAGTTCGCCACCATCCTCGTCGCCACCTCCATTGTCGCGCCTCAACTCATCGTCGCTGTGCTTTCGCCCTGGGTCGGGCACAAAGCCCAGTTATGGGGACGTCGCCCATTGCTTGTTCTTTGCTTCGCCGCCTTGGCGATACGCGGCTTGTTGTTTGCGTTTCTAGTCAATCCTTATCTGCTGATGGCGGCCCAGCTCCTGGATGGGGTCTCAGGCGCCGCGCTCGCGGTATTGGTTCCCCTGATCATCGCCGACGTTTCTGGGAACACGGGTCATTTCAATCTGGCCCAAGGCGCCGTCGGCTGCGCGGTCGGCGTCGGCGCGTCGATCAGCACCACCCTCGCGGGATATGTCAGCGATCGCTTCGACAGCTCAACGGCTTTTCTGATGATGGCAGGATTCGGCCTGCTGGGTCTGGCGGCCGTGTCGCTGGCGATGCCCGAGACGCGGCCGCATGCAGACGACCAGTCAGCCGGAGACTGACGCGATTCTCGGGCGGCGAGCCGGGGCGCCGAGCAAGTCTCGGTAAATCTCGAGATAGTCTCTCGCCATGCGGCGGGCCGCGAACCGTTCTTCGAAGCGCTTTCTGATCATTGTACGTGACAATCGCGAGATGTGGCGCACGGCTCCGACGGCGCCCATTTCGTCTTCGACGACGAAACCCGTGACACCGTCCTCAATCAATTCAGGCACCGCGCCGCGGTTGAATGCGATGGCCGGCGCGCCGCACGCCATGGCTTCGATCACGACCAGTCCAAAAGGCTCCGGCCAGTCGATCGGCACGAGCAGCGCGAACGCATTGCTCAGAAATTCGGACTTCTTCGCATCGGAGATTTCGCCAATGAATTCGACATGCGGTTTCGCGAGCAGCGGCCGAATCACTTCCTCGAAATAATCATGATCGACCGGGTCGACTTTCGCGGCGATCTTGAGCGGCAGGCCGCAGCGCTCGGCGATGTTAATGGCGCGATCAACCCGCTTCTCCGGCGAAATGCGTCCCAAAAAAGCGAGATAGGACGGGCTCGCCGGCACGGGCCTCAAGAGATCCAACGGCATCCCGTGGTGAACCGTGCCGACCCAATTCACATTCGGCGCCGGCCGCCGCTGCGCGTTTGAAATCGACACCCGCGGAACGTTCGGGAAAGTCGAGAAGACAGGCTCATGCTCAGGTAGGTCGAGACGCCCGTGCAGCGTCGTCAGAAAGGGTGTCGACTGCCGCGACATCACGGAAAAAGGGTAATAGTCAAGATGGAAATGCAATAGGTCGAACTCCTTCGCGCGTCGGGCGACCTGTTCGATCATGCTCACTTGAAGAGCGTTGGGATCGCGCACCGATCCATCGAGCCTGAGAGCGGTAGGCCACATCCCTTCGAGTCGCGCGCTTGTGATAGAATCCCCGCTTGCAAACAGCGTGACCTCGTGCCCGAGCGCGACCAGCTCTTCAGTCAGCCACGAGATGACGCGTTCGGTTCCGCCATAAAGTTTCGGCGGCACAGCTTCAGTCAACGGCGATATCTGGGCAATCCGCAATTTTCCCTCCAGTGGGCGCGACAACACCGGCGCCTCGGTGACGAACATTGGTTTAAGGAGTTGGCAACAGGCACGCCAAACGATCACAAACGCTTTATGACGGAACAAGTTCCCGCGATGAATCATTTTCGCGACTGTGGCGTTGATGAGACTTTGGACAGTGGCGTGCTTCGCCAAACTTTGACCCATTTTTTCCCAAAGATTTGCTCGAAGATGAACGAAAGCGACGACCTCACCAAATATGGACCTCGGACGCTCGCGTTTCTCGGCCGCTATGTCCGGGCGCGCGCGGCGCCTCATGCAGCGATCGCTCTTGCCGTGCTGGCGGCGGTGACCTGTTCAGTCAGCACGCAATACGGCGTCAAGAGGCTGGTCGACGCGCTGTCAGCGCCATCGACAGGCGTAAGTCCCTGGTTCGCCTTTGGCGTTGTGTTGTTCTTCATTGCGGCGGACAACTTATTCTGGCGCGTGGCGGGGCTCATCGGCAGCTTCACATTTGTGCGCGTCACCGGCGACATCCGCGCCGATCTTTTCCGACATTTGACGGGCCACGCTCCAGGCTACTTCGCCAAGCGGATGCCCGGCATGTTGACGAGCCGAGTTACGGCGACCTCGAACGCCGTCTTCACGATCGAGAACATGTTCGTCTGGAATGTGGCGCCGCCATGTCTGGCGACCGTCGGCGCGATTGGGTTTCTCGCCATCGTCAACGGGTGGATGGCTGGCTTACTCGCTGTCGTCTCCTGCGGCATGATCGTCGTTATTTTCCACATCGCCGCCGCCGGCAAACCGTTGCACCATGAGTTCGCCGACAAAGCTGCGGCCGTCGACGGGGAAATGGTGGACGTCATCGGCAATATCTCGCTCGTCAAAGCGTTCGGCGGTCTGTCCCGTGAGCAGCATCGCTTCGACGCGACTGTGGCGCAGGAGCTAACAGCTCGCCGCCGCAGCCTGCTTTATCTGGAGAGGCTGAGACTGACGCACGCCGTCGTCACTGTCGTTTTAATTGTCGGTTTGCTTGCCTGGGCGATCCATCTCTGGCAACGCCATGAGGCGACCGTTGGCGACGTCGTGCTGGTTTGCACGCTGGGCATCTCGGTGCTCAGCGCCACGCGCGATTTCGCTGTCGCTCTGGTCGACGTCACGCAACACTTTGCTCGTCTGTCGGAGGCGCTCGTCACATTGCTCTCTCCCCACGAACTCACGGATCACCCGCAAGCGGCCGCGCTCGCGCCGAAGGGCGGGGCGCGCATCGTCTTCGAGCGGATCAGCTTCGCCTATCCGGGGAATCGGCAAGTTTTCGAACAATTCGCTCTCGCCGTCGAACCCGGGCAGAAGGTCGGCCTAGTCGGACCGTCAGGAGGCGGCAAGTCCACCCTCATTGGGCTGCTGCAGAGATTTTACGATTTGCCGAACGGCCGGATCCTGATCGACGGACACGACATTTCGCGAGCGACGCAGGAGAGCCTCAGACAAGCCATCGCCGTCGTGCCGCAAGACGCGCCGCTACTCAACCGTTCGCTGATGGAGAACATCCGCTATGGGCGCCCTGAAGCGACGGACGCGGAGGTCTGGGAAGCCGCGCTCGCGGCTCGATGCGGCGAATTCATCGAAAACCTGCCGGCGAGCCTGGACACGATCGTCGGCGACCGCGGCGCGCAATTGTCCGGCGGTCAGCGTCAACGCGTCGCGATCGCACGAGCCTTCTTGAAAAACTCGCCCATCCTTCTGCTCGACGAAGCGACCTCGGCCCTCGACAGCGAAGCCGAGGAGGCGATCCGTGACGCGCTTTCACGCCTCATGCAAGGACGGACCGTCATCGCCGTCGCGCATCGGCTGTCAACGCTGCGGAATTTCGATCGGATCGTCCTCTTAAAAAGGGGAAAGATCGTACAGGACGGCGAACCCGAGCGCCTGCTGCAGGTGGACGGGCCGTATCGAACGCTTGTCCTACAGGAAGTCAAACGTCTCTCTCGGGAAGCGGCGTGAGCGTCTCGCGCTGCGTCACGTGATCGAGGATGAACGTCACTGGCTTGTGAAGCCCCGACCGCCGCCCGTCAATTCGCCCCGGCTTGATTGCATCGAGGCGTGCACTAGGTTCGACAAACGCCGACAAGCGAACGGATAGCCAAGACTTTCTAGCCATTGCAGGAACTTGCCGCGCTACCGTGTCGTCGCGCCATTCGGGGATAAGGGCGGCGATTTGCCGAGGCGACCTGACACGCAGAGGATCCGACAATGCAAAGGGCAGGAGCCAAACCGATCGCCAATGCGCCCGCAGGATCGGGCGCGCCCCCGGAGCAGTTCTCGGTTCCGGCGGCCGCTTCGCTACAGGAACGGCGGCCGCGAACGCTTAAGCACAGCGACAGCTTCGCTGTCTTCGACCACAACGGCGACGTACTGTCCGGGCCGGGCATCGCGGATGGCTTGTTCCATCGCGACACGCGCTATCTGTCTTACCTCTATCTGACGGTCGACGGCCAACGGCCGCTGCTGCTGTCATCCACCGTGCGCGACGACAATGCGGCTTTCACCTCCGACCTCACCAATCCCGATCTGTTCGACTCAGCTGGAAAGTTGATGTTGGAGCACGACCTCTTGCATCTACGCCGCTCCCGCTTCCTGTGGAACGGCGCATGCTATGAGCGGCTGGCGGTGCGCAATTTCGACGAGCGGCGGCGACAAATCAGGATAGATATCGCTTTCGCCGCGGATTTCGCGGACCTCTTCGAAGTGCGCGGCGCGCGGCGCCTCCGACGCGGGATCACGCAGCCGCCTGATGTCGGCGCCGACTGCGTCACGCTCGCATATTGCGGGCTTGATGATCGGCGCCGCGCCACAACGCTGCGCTTCGAACCGGCGCCCGATCGGTTGAGCTCGAATCTAGCGACCTTTGTGTTCGACCTCGATCCGATGCGGGCAAAGACCCTCTTGCTCGAGATCGGCTGCGATGGCGCGGGCGCCGGCGAAGTGCTGCACCGCGGCGTTTTTCGTGCGATTCGCGAGGCGCGACGGGCGCTGCGGACATCGTCCTCCCGGGCCGCTGCGATGATTACGTCCAATGACATATTCAACGAGACCCTTCGCCGCTCGATCTCGGACCTTTACACTCTGATCACGGACACGCCCGAGGGACCTTTCCCTTACGCTGGAATCCCGTGGTTCAGCACTGTGTTTGGCCGTGACGCGCTGATCACCTCCCTTGAGACCCTCTGGCTCGATCCCGCGATTTCACGTGGTGTGCTTCTCCATCTCGCCGCTAATCAGGCGACGACCTTCGATCCGGCGAGCGACGCCGAACCAGGCAAGATCCTCCATGAGGTCCGCCACGGCGAGATGGCGGAATTGAGGGAAGTGCCGTTTCGCCGGTATTACGGCAGCGTCGACTCGACGCCGCTCTTCGTCATGCTGGCAGGCGCCTATTTGGAGCGCACGCGCGATGTCGCGACGCTCCGGCGGCTGTGGCCCAACATCGAAGCAGCCCTCTCCTGGCTCGAGAAGTATGGCGATCGCGACGGTGACGGCTTTGTCGAGTATGGCCGTCGAAGCCACGAGGGGCTGGCCAATCAGGGCTGGAAGGATAGCCACGATTCTATCTTCCACGCCGATGGCTCGCTGGCGAAGGGGCCGATCGCGCTCGTTGAGGTCCAAGCCTACGCCTTCGGCGCCTGGCGCGCAGCCGCCGCGATCGCTCGGGCCCTAGGTCGCCCGGAGCGCGCCGTTGCGTTCGACGAGCGCGCGCTAACGCTACGCACGGCGTTCGACGCGGCGTTCTTCGACCCGACCCTGAACGCTTATGTGCTGGCGCTGGACGGCGAAAAGCGAGCTTGCCAGGTGCGCACCTCCAACGCAGGGCACCCACTTCTGACAGGCCTAGCTCTGCCGGAGCGCGCCGAGGCGGTCGTGAACACGCTCATGGGGCCCGCTTCCTTTTGCGGCTGGGGCGTGCGTACGCTCGCCGCGACCGAGGCGCGCTACAATCCAATGAGCTATCACAACGGCTCGGTCTGGCCACATGACAATGCGCTGATCGCCGCCGGCTTCGCTCGCTACGGCTTCAAGGGCGAGGCGGCTCGCATCTTTGAGGGGATTTTCGCCGCTTCAACTTATATTGACTTGCGGCGATTGCCCGAACTGTTCTGCGGCTTCGTGCGCCGCCGCGCCCGGGGTCCGACCTTCTATCCGGTCGCCTGCATGCCCCAGGCCTGGGCGGCGGCAGCGCCGCTCTTCATGCTCCAGTCCTGTCTCGGGGTCGGCTTCGATCTCAACAAGTCTCACATCACTTTCGAGGGGCCCGTGCTGCCTGACTTCGTTGGCGAAGTTACGTTGCTCAATCTCGCCCTTGATGAAGCAACCGTTGATGTCGCCTTGCGACGCTCGGGGTCACAAGTCGTGGTCGATATTCTTGATCGGCGTGGTTCTGTGCGGGTCGTGACGACAAGCTAACAGAAGCCGGCCACCGTCACGCCATAGACGGTACGACCTTCCCTCAGCTTCTGGCGAACGCTGTTGCCGCGCATAAATTCATTCCATCTGAATCGAGACGCCGAGCGAAGCGGCGGTCGCGGAGATGGCGCGCCATGTGGCGTCGTCGATGGGCAGCCCGTTCGCGGCGCGCTCGCGGCGGACCTCGTCCTCGATCTCGCCCGGCAGCAACACCTTGCCGCCTGGAGTTGAAGGCGGCGCCGCTTTCACCCACTCGACCAGCTGGACCACGTCGTCGGCGAACGCATCGGGATCGCCAAATGCCGCCGGATCGAAGGCAAGCGACAGCATATTGTTGACCAGGCGATCGGCGGTCGCGGAGTTGGGGTTGCTGGCATGCCCACCGGTGAGCGAGCCCGCCAGGATCTCGCAGAAGAAGGAGAGGCCTGAACCCTTGTGGCCGCCAAAGGGAAGAATTGCCCCGGGCGGCTCGCCGTAGAAGACATCGGGATCGCTTGTCGGTCGACCCTTTCCGTCGAGCACGAGGCCCGGCGGCAATTGTTCGCCTTTGTTGCGCGCCACCTGGATCTTCCCTTCCGCAATCACTGATGTCGCGATGTCGAGAATGATCGGTCGTGCGCCTTTTATCGGCACCCCCCGGCGATCGGGTTTGCAGAAAGACGGCGATCCGCGCCGCCGAATGGCGCGACAAGAATGCCGAAACCGGACGTGTTGACGAAGTGAATTGAAGCGAGTCCATGATCTGCAAGCGCTTCAGGCCACGCGCCAATGCGCCCGAGATGTCCGGAGTTGCGAATGGCCACAGTCGCTATGCCATGCGATACGGCGCGCGCGGCGGCAATCTCCATCGCTTCCTTGCCGATGACCTGACCAAAGCCGAAGTCGCCGTCGACGACCACAAGTGCGCCGCGGTCGCTGACGATGCGTGCGCGCCGGTTCGCGCGAACCTGGCCCGTGCGCAGCCAATCGACATATTTCGAGACACGGATCACGCCATGCGAGTCGTGGCCCATCAGGCTCGCTTCGACCAAATGGGAGGCGAGACAATCTTGGCTTCGCGCGGCTCCGAGCCAGCGGCGATGAAGATAGCTCCTACGAATGTCTCTATGCTTGAGGGAGAAAACCTGCGCACGGCGGCACCTGCGAAACCATAACCAAGCCGACTGTCTCCGTCGTCACGTTGCGTCAGGTGTCGGCCCTGAGCGCGACGAAGCTGACCGAATTGCCGCGGCGGTTGATAAGACGGTGAACGTCGCCATTGCTTCTTCCAGAGAGGCGTTCCTTGCAACCAGAGAGGGAGAAAGGGACGCAGCTGTCCGATTTGGAGCGCAGGGCCGAGCGGCGCCACTCCTCGAGGCGCCCAAGAATTCTTTTGCGGAGAGGCGGACTTTAATGACGATCGCCAGCCGCGTTCCCGACCGCGGTCCAAGTCCGGACGGTGCTTGGCAGCGGAGGATAGCCCATCACTTTCGGCGTCGCGCCTTCAATGTCGAGCAGAAATTTTTGGCTCGGGTTGGTGCGCGTGTGGAGTTCGGGGGTTAGATGCTCGCGCTCATTCAGTTGCTGCGGCAGATCGCGCCGGCCAATCGCGAGGTGGAGAACCCTTCGTGGGGCGCCACTCTCGTTGCGCGTTCCGCCGTGCCAGATGTGACCATTGATGACGGCGACAGAGCCGGCCGTGCCGGTTAGTCTGACCTCCTCGGGATGGGAAGCGTAGGGGTCTTTGGGAATAATCGACTCCTCCTCGGGCCCGACCTCGACCCGCTTGACCTCGGCCATGTTGACGTCGGGAACGTTGATCGGCACCCACTTGTGCGAACCCGGCACGACGCGGGTGGGTCCATTGGTCGAGGTCATGTCGTCGAGCATGACCATCGAGTTGACGACCCGCCAGTCTCTCGGCGTCACGCGAGGAACATCGCTATGCAGCGGCTGCTGCCCCTCCCCTTTAAGCGGATTGCGCGCGTTTAGGGAATAAACCCGGATCTCGCCGAGAAGATAGGCGGCGGCGGCAAGTGTCGGCTTGCAGGAAAGGCATCTGTCGAACGCCGGCGACTTATTGAACAGATTGGCGAGGCGCGGCGCGCCCGGCTCGATGTGCACTTCGTGACCGCCGTACTCGCCTTCAATGGCGCGCAATCGATCGAATTCGGAGCGCATGTCCTCGACTTCCGCCGAGCTGAAAAAGTTCTCGACGATGAAATATCCGTCCTCATCGAATTTGCGTCGCTGTTCAGCAGTGAGATCACCGACGGAAATACCTAGTTGGGCAAGGGCCATTTCGGTGTTCATTGACGCAACCTCCCTGATGATCGCCAGATTAGCGACCGGACCCGAGCGATCGATAGACCTGCTGCGCTCTTGCTCATTCGGGCAGGCGCTTTTCCTAACTATGCCAACGGCGACGATGACGGTCAATTTGCTCAAGCGGAGATAGCCCAGGCGCCGGTCCTCCTACTCGGTATTTTTGCGGGCGGGACAATCCCTTCCATCGCCAGTTACGATGTGCAAAACTTGCCACAGTTGGCTTTTGACGCCACAGAATCGGGAGGAACGAAATGTTGAGCCTCAGCACAACGTTGCGCCGAGCAATCCTCGCCGGCGGCACCCTCGTCGCTCTGGGATTTCGGGCTGCAGCCGGGCCTCGTTAACGCGGAGAACGGCAAGCGGATCTGCGTCAGCTGGCGGCACTTCCAGGAAGAGCGGTGGCGGATCGATGAAGCTGGCATCAAGTCCGTCCTGGGTCCGGCTGGCTACACCTATGTGAGCGCCGACGCCCAGGGAGACCCGCAGAAGCAGATGACCGACGTCGACAGCTTGCTGGCCTCCAAGTGCGACGCCGCGATCATCCTGGCCCAGGATTAAGGCGATCATGCCCGCAATCGCCCAGGCGAAAGCCGCGAATGTCCCCATCATCGCCTATGACGTGCCGGTCGACTCCCCCGACGTGACCTTCGTTTCCTTCGACAATGTAGCGGTCGGGCGCGAGATGGCGAAGGCCATGGTCAAGGTCAAGGACGCCGGCAATTGGGCCCCGATCGAGGGCGACGCTGCGATGGCAATCATCAACCTGTTCCGTGAAGGACAGATGGAGGTCATCAAACCTCTGATTGACAAAGGCCAGATCAAGGTGGTCGCCCAGCAGAATATCGAGAACTGGAAGCCGGACCTCGCCCAGGCGGCAATGGAACAGATCCTGACCCAGACCAACAACAAGGTCGATGCAGTCCTTGCGATGAACGACGGAATGTCGACCGGCGTCGCCGCGGCTCTTGCTTCGCAGAAAATGCTTGGCATCCCGCTCTCTGGGCAGGACGGCGACAAGGTGGTGCTGAACCGCATCGCCAAGGGGCAGCAGACGGTCACGGTCTGGAAGAACGCCAATAGTCTGGGCCAGGCGGCCGCGAAGGCGGCAATCGAGATGGCCGAGGGCAAACCGGTCACGGGCACGAAGCCGTTTAAGACCCAACCGGTCAGACGCAGCCTTCCATCCTGCTGACGCCTATCGCGATCACGAAAGACAATCTCAACCTCGTCGTCGATGCAAACTGGATCAGCAAGGCCGAGCTTTGCAATGGCGTTACTGAGAATCTTCCGCCGACCTGCAAGTGATTGGCTCGGACTGAATGCAAGCACTGGCGTTACGCGCGCGGCTTGTTTCTGACAAAGTGGCGCTGGCGGCCGGGCTCGATGCCCGGCTGCTCGCCATGCTGATGGTCATGGCGGCCATCTGGCTTGGTCTCGACGCCCTGACGGCGGGAACCTTCCTCACGCCGCGCAATCTCTTCAACCTGTCGTTGCAGGTCGCCGTCGTCGGCATCATGTCGTGCGGCATGGTCCTTGTGATCGTGTCGCGGCAAATTGACCTTTCCGTCGGTTCTCAGATCGGATTCATTGGCGTTTTCGGCGCCCTCCTCCAGAACTCCATCCTACCGATCGACGCCTCATCGACGTGGTGGATCGCGGTCCTTGCGATGCTGGCCGCACTCGTCCAGGGACTTCTTATTGCCTACGGCGGCGTTCCCTCCTTCGTGATCACCCTCGGAGGTCTCCTCTTTTTTCGCAATGCCGCCTTCTATATCAACAGCGGCGTCACCATTGCTCCGCTCAACAAGACGTTTTCAACTCCTGGGCGGCGGCCTGGACGGGACAATCGGCGCGCTTTGGAGCTGGGTGGTTTGCGCTCTGGCGATCGTCGCGGTCGTCGCCTTGGTCTGGCGCGGAGCTCGTCGCCGGGCCGCGCACGGAATGGCTAGCCGTTCGCCGGCGATGCAAATCCTTCTGATCGCCATATGGAGTCTGGGCATTATTGCTTTCACCGCGACCATGAACGCGTACACGCAGCCAAAACCCAATATCGAGATGGGCATTCCGATCCCTGTCCTCATCTTGATCGGCGTTACCGTTGCGATGTCGGCGATCGCGAGAAAGCATCGTTTTGGCCGCCACGTTTTTGCCATGGGCGGAAGTCCCGAGAGCGCGGAGCTTGCTGGCATCGATACGCGCCGCCTGACCGTCGCCGTCTTTGTGCTGACGGGCCTCTTGTGCGGCCTCGCATCGATCGTCATTACAGCGCGCTTAAACGCCGGCGCAAGCGTCGCGGGCACGATGACCGGGCTCAACGTCATTGCGGCGACGGTAATCGGCGGCGCCTCGCTCGCCGGGGGCGTTGGAACCGTATACGGCGCAATCGTCGGCGCGCTCATCATGCAGAGCCTCGAGAGTGGAATGATCTTGATAGGCGTGGCGACGCCCTTGCAGCGGATGGTGCTCGCTCTGGTCCTGATCGCCGCCGTTTGGGTCGACATGGCCTACCGCCGGGTACGGCGGCTGTGACGCCGCTTGTCGAGTTTCGCCACATCGTGAAAACGTTCGGGGGCGTGCATGCCGTCGAGAATGTGAGCCTCGATCTCGGCGAAGGCGAAGTGCTCGGATTGCTCGGCCACAACGGTGCCGGCAAATCCACACTGGTCAAGATCCTATCCGGGGTCTATACCGCCGACAGCGGTGAGATCCTCTTCGCGGGAAGGCCGGTTGAGATTCGCTCGACGCGCGACGCGAAATCGTTGGGCATCGAGACAATCTACCAGACGCTCGCGCTGTCGGAGAACCTCGACGCGGTCGCCAAATCTCTTCCGACCACCCCAACTCGCGTCGCAGGTTGTGAGCGGGGACGTCTCGAGCGCATGTGTCGCCGTTTCTCCTCCCTCCATTCGCAGCCGCGGTCTGTCATGATATTAAGAAATTATATCCTATCATTTATGAATTTGTCAACATAATTCAGAATCCCTGTCGCTAGCAGACGATATGTCCGGTTTAGGT
>DASXXT010000066.1:0-9879 GCA_036502965.1 Roseiarcus sp.
TAACCCTTTCGCTACTTCGCCAACCTCCACGCTGTCGGGAACCGCGTTCTCGCACAGCCTCGGCGGATTCCGGCCATTCGCCCTTCGCTCGCCGAACGATGGAGGGTTCTAGTACCCGGAATCACAAATGCCTGATACAGGTCCCGCTGCCGTCCCGAGCGGAAGGGGACCTTTGATTGTCCCGCAAACGCCCCTCGGTTCGCGCGGGGTAACCCCCGCGCTGGGTGACAGTCGTGACTCACTCTTCAGTGATAGTCGGTACTAGACAAAGAAAATCTGTCCCACGCCCGGACCTCAAATCGCCGCTGCGCGGGACGCGACTCGGCCGTCCATCGCCGGAAGGCGCGCGTCAAGGTGGCCTGATCGGAATCGCCGAGATTGGTCGCGATGGCTTTCTCCCTCGCGTCAGAGCAGCCCGCTGCGCCGCCGCACACGCCTCCGATGGCGAACCCGCGGCGGCGGGCGGCGGCATCCGGGCGCTGCCGGTGAACCATGGCTCAACGAATTCCCCTTGACTCATGCAGCTCACGCATAGCGTAGGTGGGTGCGTCATGAAACGGCACTCCACCCCGTTTATCTCGCTACCCGCGTCCCAAAACGGAAGGGATAGAACTTCCTCCACCCGGTGCCGAGTTGGAACCGCGTGAGACACTAACCGGCCACCCTCCGCCCCGCCATAGCGGAGGGCTTAGGCCCTCGCCAGCAAGTTCAACACGGTTCGCGCCGTCGGGTTTTTGCGACGTTGGCGCGGCGGTTTAGTTTGGGTTGTTTTGGCGTATCGGTTCAGTTTGACGGCCCGAAAAGGGCGGAGATTTTGCCGTTTCGCCCGGTTTCGCTGGCGTGTACCCCAATTGGACCGATAGGAAACGCCGCCGTTGTGCGGTTGCGGTCTGTTACCGCACAAGAGCGATTGCGGCGGCCCACCGCGCGCGAGGCTTGCCGGCTCCCGCCGTGGCAGCAGAAGTCGGCCGCCTACGACCGCTCGCGCGTAGCAACTGCGAGCGGGAGCCTTGTTTGACCGATCTTTTGGCCGATGTTGGCGGGGTCTACACGCGCGCCTGCGCGCGCGATGATCTGCCTAATAAGCGTGAACTCGCCATCGGCTCGCCCTGGCCGCGCCGATTGCAGCAATGGGGCCTATAGCGCCCGCCGAACCCGAGCTGCACCGCTCATGGGTCCGCTGGTGGTTCGGATGGCGGGCGGCTTAACGAGCGGAGGGTGCTACTTGTCGCAATGTCAGGAGCGCGCGCCGGGATTTTGGGCCCCAAACGCAAGTCGCCGACATCCGCTTATTTTCGCCTGCTTGCTTTTATTTGAGCGGCGTATGCAAAAAGCGCA
The DNA here is from genome assembly GCA_036502965.1 of Roseiarcus sp. Taxonomy (GTDB): domain Bacteria; phylum Pseudomonadota; class Alphaproteobacteria; order Rhizobiales; family Beijerinckiaceae; genus Roseiarcus. Next base: position 1,339 of record DASXXT010000066.1, read on the forward strand.
AAGCGATCGGAGGCCGCCCACGGCCTGGATTCCGGCGCCGATATTATTTGCTGCGGCTGCACAAGGACCGGGCGGGAGCGCCGTCGAAGGCGCTGCCTACTCCACCGTCACCGATTTCGCGAGGTTGCGCGGCTGATCGGCGTCCTTACCCATGATGACCGCGGTGTGATAGGCGAGCATCTGGATCGGCGCGGCATAGACGATCGGGGCGAAATTGACGGCCATGTCGGGCATCGGCAGGACGTGCTCGATGGCCACCCCCGCCTCCTCCGCCGCGTGCCGGTCGCCGATCAGAATGAGGCGGCCGCCACGCGCCGCGACCTCCTGCATGTTGGACACCGTCTTTTCGAACACCGCGTCGCGCGGGGCGATGACGATTACCGGCATCGCTTCGTCGATGAGCGCGATCGGCCCGTGCTTGAGTTCGCCCGCTGCATATCCTTCGGCGTGGATGTAGCTCAATTCCTTCAGTTTCAGCGCGCCCTCGAGCGCCAGCGGATACGCCGTCCCGCGGCCAAGGTAGAGCACGTCGCGGGCGCGCGCGATCGCATGGGCAAGCTTCTCGGCCGTGGGCTCAAGCTTGAGCGCCTCGGCGAGAAGACCGGGCGCCGCGACGAGCTCGCCGACCAGCGCCGACTCGGCCGCTTCATCGATCGTGCCGCGCGCTTTGCCCAGGGCTATCGCCAGCGCCGCCAGCACGGCGAGTTGGCAGGTGAAGGCCTTGGTCGAGGCGACGCCGATCTCGGGGCCGGCGAGCGTCGGCGCGGCTGCGTCCGTCAGTCGCGCAATGCTGGAATCCGGCACGTTGACGACGCCAACCGTCTTCGCGCCCCTCTCCTTCACGTAGCGCAGCGAGGCCAGCGTGTCGGCCGTCTCGCCCGATTGCGATACGACAATGGTCAGCCCGCCGGCGTCGACGGGCGCTTCGCGATAGCGGTATTCCGAGGCGATGTCGATCTCGACCGGCAGCCGCGCCAGCCGCTCAATCCAATACTTGGACACGAGCCCGGCCATATAGGCCGTCCCGCAGCCGACGATCGACACGCGCGTGAGCCGCGCTGGATCGGCCGGCCAGGCGAACGGCTTGAGCTTAAGCGCCGCCATGTCAATGTAACGGGCAAGGGTGTGGCCGACCACCTCCGGCTGCTCGTGGATCTCCTTGGCCATGAAGTGGCGGTAATTGCCCTTTTCCGCGAGCAGGCTGCCGGCCGGACTTCGCTGGATGCGGCGCTCGACTTGCCTGCCGCTCCCGTCGCGAATGTCGGCTCCTTTGCGGGTCAGCGCTGCGCAGTCGCCTTCCTCGAGATAGGCGATACGGTCGGTAAAGGGGCTGAGTGCGAGCGCGTCCGAGCCCAGATACATTTCCCCCTCGCCATAGCCGATAGCCAGCGGCGCACCTTGGCGCGCGCCGATTAGAAGATCCTCCTCGCCCTCGAACAGATAGACGAGCGCGAACGCCCCGCGCAGTCGACCGAGCGCCGCGCGAACCGCGTCTTGAGGCGGCTTACCCTTGCTGAGTTCGTCCTCGACGACGAACGCGGCAATCTCGGAATCGGTTTCGGTCGCAAACGAATAGCCCTTGGCGGCGAGCTCCTGACGCAAAGCCCGGAAATTCTCGATGATGCCGTTGTGCACGACCGCAAGCCTCGGCGAGGCGTGCGGATGGGCGTTGCTTTCGCTCGGTTTGCCGTGCGTCGCCCAGCGCGTGTGGCCGATGCCGATCGCGCCCGCGAGCGGCGCTGCGGCGAGTTTCGCCTCCAGGTTTTTCAGCTTGCCCTCGGCGCGCCGCCGCTCCAAGCGCCCGTTCTCGAGCGTCGCCACCCCGGCGGAATCGTAGCCGCGGTATTCGAGCCGCTTCAGCGCATCGACAATCGAGCCCGCGACCGGCCCGGTCCCGAGAATCCCGACTATTCCACACATCCAAAAGTCCCCTGCGCGAATCGAGCCGGCCCTTTGGGCTCTTATAACGTTAGCTGTTGCGCGGCGACCTCCAGATCCGCGGCGGCCGTCATGACCGGCTTGTCCCGGTCATCCACGTGGTTCGGCGCATTGAACGCTTACAAGCTAACCAGCCGCAAGGCCACCGGCGTGGCCGGGACAAGCCCGGCCAGGACGGCGTAGGTTAAGACCAATAGCTAACGCCATAAGAGGCTCTCTTTTTTGGGGGCATTAGCGTCACGAGCTTCAGCCGAACGATCCGAGGAGTCATCGGAATTTACCACTGTGCCGGCCGGGAATGGGTTAACAGCTTCTAAATCACTTGACGAGACCGATACATTATGATTGGTTGCGGTCATTAAAATCGTCGGTCTTAACGAAGTGAGATTTGAGATCTGCCGAGATGATTGACACTAGCGAGCTGATTTTTCATCGCCGCTGCGACGGTGGCGCAAGCCAAGCCTTGTCCACAAAAATAATCATTTGCGCGGTCGGTTTATCGTTGGCGCTCGGCGCTGGGGAAGCACGCGCCGCTCCGGCTGCGCCCACCCACGCCATGGCCCAAACAGCATCAAACTCTGGTCATGCCATTCGTGATCTTGGTGATTTGCCGCCGCCCGCGAATTCTGACAATTCAGCTCCGGCGCCTGCGTCGACCTCGACCGTGGACAGCTCGGACGCCACGCCTATCCCCGAACTGCCGACCTGGGCGATGATGCTCGTTTTCTTCTTTGGCCTTGGGTTGGCGGGATTCAAGAGGGGCCGTAAGGATCGCCTTTCGCCGGGAATCGATTAAACGCCGGAGCCCGTTGCGTCGGCCCTACTCCGCCGCGCGGCGTCCGCCCTTCGGCAATCATGATTGTTTCTTCAGCTCCGCCTCAATCGCCACGATGGCGGCTTTCAGCGGCGGAAGATATTCTTGCACGACGTTCCAGATCAGCGTGTCCGAGACGCGATGGTACTTGTGGCGCAGCACGTTGCCGATGCCCATAATTTGCGCCCAAGGAATGTTCGGCTGACGCGCTTGGAGCTCCGGCGGAATACGGCGCGCGGCTTCGGAGACGATCTCGATGGCGCGCTGAACGCCAGTGTCGAAGAAGCCAATCCGCGCTAAAATCGTCGAGAGTTTTACCTCGCATGGCCTCCTCGACGCCCTCGATCGCCTCGCGAATGGCGTGAACAGCAGGCTGGACAAGCCGCTCCGTCAAAAAACGCGCTCGGCCGAAGCCTCGATCCGGTCTTTGAGCAGCGCGTCCAGGCTATCTCGGGTCGTCACATCAACATGCACGCCAAGGCGGCGTTCGAGGAGCTGCTTGATGCCGACCAATTCGACGAGGGAGAAGCGGCTGCCGCGATCGTAATCGATGAAGAGGTCGATATCGCTGCCGGCGCCGGATTCGTCACGCGCCGTCGATCCAAACAGATAGAGCGACGTAGCTCCGAGCGCCTTAACGGCGTCGGCTTGCCCCCTCAAAGCCGCGATCGCATCCCGTCTTGTCATCGCCGGATTGTATAACGGTTCTGACCGACCGCCCAACGAAAATCGCCTTCACGCAAATACGTCGGTCGGCATTACTCCGCCGCCCGGCGCCCGCCCTTCGCCTTCCGCGCTAGCACGGGCTTGAGGTACTGCCCCGTGTAGCTCTTCGGATTGCGGGCGATCTGCTCAGGCGTGCCTTCGGCCACCACCTCGCCGCCGGCGTCGCCGCCTTCCGGCCCCATGTCGACGATCCAGTCGGCGGTCTTCACCACCTCCAGATTGTGCTCGATGACGATCATCGTATTGCCCTGGTCGACCAACTCGTGCAGCACGTCGAGCAATTGTGCGACGTCGTGGAAGTGGAGGCCGGTGGTCGGCTCGTCGAGGATGTAAAGCGTGCGCCCGGTCGAGCGGCGCGACAATTCCTTGGCGAGCTTGACGCGCTGCGCCTCGCCGCCGGAGAGCGTCGTCGCCTGCTGGCCGACCTTGACATAGCTTAAGCCCACCCGCTTCAAGGTCTCCATCTTGTCGCGGATCGACGGCACCGCCTTGAACAGGTCCGCCGCCTCCTCGACCGTCATGTCGAGCACGTCGGCGATCGACCTGTCCTTGTAGCGCACTTCGAGCGTCTCGCGGTCGTACCGCTTGCCCTTGCACACATCGCAGGTGACATAGACGTCAGGTAAAAAGTGCATCTCGATCTTGATCACGCCGTCGCCTTGGCAGGCTTCGCACCGTCCTCCCTTGACGTTGAATGAGAAGCGGCCCGGCAGATAGCCGCGCGCCTTCGCCTCCGGCAGGCCGGCGAACCAGTCGCGGATCGGCGTGAAGGCGCCGGTGTAGGTTGCCGGGTTGGAGCGCGGGGTGCGGCCGATCGGCGACTGGTCGATGTCGATCACCTTGTCAATCTGGTCGAGGCCGTCGATGCGTTCGTGCGGCGCAGGCGGCTCGCTCGCGCCGTTCAAACTGCGCGCCGCCGCCTTGTACAGCGTGTCGATGACCAGCGTCGATTTGCCGCCGCCCGAGACGCCGGTGACGCAGGTGAAGAGCCCGAGCGGAATGGTCGCCGTGACGTTCTTGAGGTTGTTGCCGCGCGCCCCGATGATCGCCAGCTCGCGGCCGGGATCGGCGGCGCGGCGCCTGGCCGGGATCGCGACCGTCCGCTCGCCCGAGAGATAGTGGCCGGTGAGCGAATTGGGATTGGCGGCGATGTCGGCCGGCGTTCCCTCGGCGACGATCTCGCCCCCGTGCACCCCGGCGCCTGGGCCGACATCGACGACATGATCGGCGGCCCAGATCGCGTCCTCATCGTGCTCGACCACGATCACCGTATTGCCTAAGCCGCGCAGACGGCGCAGCGTATCGAGCAGGCGCGCATTGTCGCGCTGGTGCAGGCCGATTGACGGCTCGTCGAGCACATAAAGCACGCCGGTGAGGCCCGAGCCGATCTGCGAAGCGAGCCTGATGCGCTGGCTCTCGCCGCCCGACAGGGTGCCGGACGAACGCGACAGCGTAAGATAATCGAGCCCGACGTCGCGCAAGAACGTGAGCCGGTCGACGATCTCCTTCAGGATGCGCTGGGCGATCTCATTGCGCTTGGCGTCGAGCTTCGCCGGCAGGCCCTTGGCCCAATCGATCGCCGCGCTGACCGAGAGCAAGCTCACCTCGCCGATGTGCTGGCCGTCGATCTTGACCGCCAGCGCCTCGGGCTTGAGGCGAAAGCCCTGGCAGGCCTCGCAGGGCGTCGCGGTCATGTAGCGCTGGATCTCCTCGCGCGACCACTCGCTTTCGGTCTCGCGGTAGCGGCGCTCGAGGTTGGCGACCACGCCCTCGAACGGCTTCTTCACTTCATAGGCGCGCAAACCGTCGTCATAGGCGAAGCGAATCTCCTCCGCGCCCGAGCCGTGCAAGATCACGCGCCGCGCTTCATCCGGCAATTCGCTCCAGGGCTTGTCGAGCCGGAACTTATAGTGCCGCCCGAGCGCCTCAAGCGTCTGCAGGTAGTAGGGCGAACTCGTTTTCGCCCAGGGCGCGACCGCCCCCTGGCGCAACGTGAGCTTCGGATGGGGGACGACCAGCGAATCGTCGACCCTCAATTCCGAGCCCAAGCCCCCGCAGACCGGGCAGGCGCCGTAAGGATTGTTGAACGAGAACAGCCTGGGCTCGATCTCCGGGATGGTGAAGCCTGAGACCGGACAGGCGAACTTGGACGAAAACAGGATGCGCCGCGGCTCGCTCTCGCCCTCGGACATGTCGGCGAATTCGGCGATCGCCAGGCCGTCGGCGAGATCGAGCGCCGTCTCGAAGCTCTCCGCGAGGCGAGCCGCGATATCCAGGCGCACGACGATGCGGTCGACCACCACCTCGATGTCGTGCTTGAACTTCTTGTCGAGCGGGGGCGCATCCGCGATCTCGTAGAACTGGCCGTCGATCTTCAGTCGCTGGAAACCCCGCTTCATATAGTCGGCGATTTCCTTGCGGTATTCGCCTTTCCTGCCGCGCACGACCGGCGCCAGCAGATAGAGGCGCGTCCGCTCCGGCAAAGCCAGCACGCGGTCGACCATCTGACTGACCGTCTGGCTCTCGATTGGCAGGCCGGTGGCGGGGGAATAGGGAATGCCGACCCGCGCCCAGAGCAGGCGCATGTAGTCATGGATCTCGGTCACCGTGCCGACGGTCGAGCGCGGATTTTTCGACGTCGTCTTCTGCTCGATCGCGATCGCCGGCGACAGGCCGTCGATCTGATCGACATCCGGCTTCTGCATCATTTCGAGGAACTGGCGCGCATAGGCCGAGAGCGACTCGACATAGCGTCGCTGGCCCTCCGCGTAGATCGTGTCGAAGGCGAGCGAGGACTTGCCCGAGCCCGAGAGGCCCGTGAACACCACCAGTTTGTCTCGCGGGATGATGAGATCGACGTTCTTGAGGTTATGCTCGCGCGCGCCGCGGACTGCGATGGCCCGCCCGCCGAACAGGGCCTCGACGGGCTCGGCGTTCTTCGACGCCCGAACCGGGCGCGCTTCTGATCTGGGTCCGGCCATGACGGCTCCTGGAAGCGACTTTTCCTTAGCGGCGAGGCGGCGGCGACGCGAATCATCGCGCTTGCGCGAGCCTCGCGCCAATGCTAGAACAAATGTAGAACAGGGGCAAAGGCGCTTTTTCCAGCGCCGGGACCCGGAATTTAAGGTTAATGTAGTCGCGGGGCCGCCGGTTCCCAAGCGTCCGATGCGGCGACATGTGGATAAGCATGAGCTTTGTAGCCGCGCTTGGCTCGAGCGCGGCAGACGCGGTCGCCGACCGCGTCTACAAGAGGGCGCATCGGTAGCCGCGCTCCGCTCGAGCGCGGCGGGCGCGATCCCATAGGGCGTCGAAAGACGCCCGTCCTTCCGGACGGGCTATGAGGCGTGGAAAGACGCCCGTCTGCGGACGGGCTATGGATCGCGCCTATGAGAGGGTGTTTGTAGCCGCGCTCGCCGAGCGCGGCAGACGCGGTCGCCGACCGCGTCTACAAGTTGGGCGAGGAGAGGATCATGGCGGGCAGCGTCAACAAGGTCATTCTGATCGGCAATCTGGGTAAGGACCCCGACGTTCGGCGGCTCAATTCCGGCGATCAGGTGGTGAGCTTCCCGGTCGCCACCTCCGAGACCTGGCGCGACAAGACCTCGGGCGAGCGCAAGGAGCGCACTGAGTGGCACAATATCGTGATCTTCAACGAGAACCTTGGCAAGGTCGCTGAGCAATATTGCAAGAAGGGCACGAAAGTTTACCTCGAAGGCCAGCTGCAGACGCGCAAATGGCAGGACCAGAGCGGCGCCGACCGCTACACGACCGAAGTCGTGCTGCAGCGCTTCCGCGGCGAATTGCAATTGCTCGACTCGCGTGGCGGAGGCGCAGACCGCGACAGCTTCCCCGAAGAAGGCGCTCCCCGCAGCTCAGGCTTCAACCGCGCCGGGGCAAGCGACCGCCGCCCGGCGCTCTCCGGCGGCGGGGGTGGCGCGGGCGCCGGGCCGATCGACGACGACATTCCGTTTTAGGCGCCGCGCTGACATTGTTGGCTCCTTGTCCGCGCGCTCTGCGGGGCCGCTGGGCTCAAGCGCTCGCGGCCATCTCGCGCAGCCAGAGGACGAAGGCTTCCAGAGTCTCCCGTCGAGGGTGGTGTGGCGCGAAGACCGGATAAAAGGCGTAGCCGGGCAGCCCGAAGTCGAAGGCCTTGACCAGTGCTCCCGAAGCAAGCTCGTCCGCGACGACGACGTCGCTGCAAAGCGTCACCCCTTGGCCCGCAAGGGCGGCCTCGATGGCGTGAGCCTCTTCTCGGAAGCTGAATGCAATGACCCAAGGCTCGGGCGCGCCGCAGGCGGCGTCGAACCAGCGCTTCCAGTTGGGGGACAGGCGGTCATTGGCGAACCAGTCGTATTGGATGAGCGGGTACCGGCCGAGGTCGGCGGGCGACGCAATCGGCTCGCGCCCAGCGACGAAACTGGGACTGCAGACGGGGTAGTGGCAATCGCGGAACAACTCGCGCCCGGCGTGCAGGGGCGGAGACCGCGCGTATCGGATGGCGAGATCGGCTTCGTCGGGCTCGACAATTCGGTCGGTCCCGATCACCGACAAGGGAATGTCCGGATGGTTGGCGCGCCAGCCGCCAAGCCGAGGCACGAGCCAACGGCTCGCGAAGGCGTTGGTCGAAGTGATGCGTAGCGGCGAGTCGTTCTCGGTCCGGCCAATTGACGACAGCGCCGCGGCGAACGTGTCGAAGCCATACCGCAATCCGGGCAATAGCTTTTCGCCCGCAGCGGTCAATGCAAGCGGGCGCGGACGTCGGCGAAATAGCTTTGCGCCGCAATGATCCTCAAGGAGGCGGACGTGGTGGCTGATCGCCGTTGGGGTCAGCCCCAGCTCTTCGGCCGCATCCTTAAAGCTCAACCTTCGCGCTGCCGCTTCAAAGGCGCGCAGGGCGCCAAGTGGCGGCAAGCGTCTCATCGCCTGAGCATAGATGAATTTCCCTCATCCATCACCTGACGAATATGATTTTGCGGGAGAGGCCGGTTTGGCCGGATAGTCTACCCGCATATCGCAGGAGCGAGCCGGACATGATAGTGGCAAGCGCGCGGGGCTTCCAGCGG
>DASXXT010000067.1:0-9430 GCA_036502965.1 Roseiarcus sp.
CGTCGGCAAAATATTCCTGTTCGGCGTCGCCGCTCAAGTTGGCGAACGGCAGGACCGCGATCGACGTCTTGTCGGGCGCAGGCACGCTCCCGAATTTGACGTCGGACGGCTCGTCCGGTTTCGTCTGAGCACCCCGCCCGACTTGTAGGGAGTATACGCGCACCGACTCGGCGATGTTCTTGAGTTTTGTGGCGCCGAGATCATTTGCCCTCAGATCGAGTCGCGCCTTCACCTGTCGATTGGCGGTCCTCGGAGAGACAAATTGCGCCCGGCTCGGCGACGCCTTCGAGGCGCGCGGCGATGTTGACGCCGTCGCCCATCAGGTCGCCGTCGCTCTCCTCGACCACGTCGCCGAGATGAATGCCGATGCGGAACTCGATGCGCCGGTCCTCCGGCACGCCGGCGTTGCGCTCGACCATGGCGTTCTGGATCTCGAGGGCGCAGCGCACCGCCTCGACCACGCTGCGAAACTCGACGATTGCCCCGTCGCCGGTGCGCTTGACCACCCGGCCTTTGTGAACGGAGATCGTTGGGTCGATCAGGTCCCTGCGCAGCGCCCTAGCCGCGCCAGCGTCCGGTCCTCGTCCGCGCCCGTCAGGCGGCTGAAACCGGCCACATCAGCCGCCAGGATCGCTACGAGTTTGCGGGTCTCTGTCATCCCCGGCCTTTACGCCGGCGCGGAATAGCAGGACAATTTCGCGCCGCCGCTAAATTATGCGGTTAGAACGTAGGAAGCGACTCCTCCTGCATTCCGTCGCGACGGTCGAAGCCGCAGCCTCCGTCACTTGGCCCCGCGCCCGACGCGATCGAGCGCTGCGAATTCCTGGTCCGACAGCTTGATCGCCGCCGCGCCGACGTTCTCCTCCAGATGCGCGACCTTTCCTGTGCCGGGGATCGGCAGCATGACCGGGCTGCGCTTCAAGAGCCAGGCAAGCGCGATCTGGCCGGGGCTCGCCTTGTTCTTGCCGGCGATCGCGTCCAACGCCGAGCCGGGCTTCGCCGACGCGCCAGCGTCGAGCGGCGCCCAGGGGATGAAGCCGATGCTGTGTTTCTCGCAATAGTCGAGCGCCGCCTCGCTCGCGCGGTCGATGAAATTATAGCGGTTCTGCACCGTCGCGACCGGGAAGACCTTCGAGGCCGCCTCGATGTCGGAAACGCTGACCTCCGACAGGCCGGCGCAACGGATGACCTTGTCCTTGATCAGCGAGGCGATCGTGTCGAACTGCTCCTTCGCCGGCACTTTCGGATCGATACGGTGCAATTGCCATAGGTCGATCGTCTCGACCCCGAGCCGCCAGCGGCTCGTATGGGCCTGCTGGATCAGATATTCCGGCCGGCCTAGCGGAACCCAGATGTTCGGGCCCGTGCGCGCGTACCCGCCCTTGGTCGCGATATGGATCTTGCCATAAGGCGCGAGCGCTTCCCGGATCAGCTCTTCGGAAAAATTGGGACCATAGGAATCGGCGGTGTCGATGAAGTCGACGCCGAGGTCGGGCAGCCGGCGCAGCGTCTTCAGGACCTCATCGCGATCCGCGGGCGGCCCCCAGATCCCCCGGCCGACGATGCGCATCGCGCCGAAGCCAAGGCGATTGACGTCAAAGGCGCCGCCAATGCGAAAGCGGCCGGATTCAGCGGCGTTGGTCATGCTTTGTCTCCGAGAGGCTTTCGCAGGCGCGCTCAGGGCCAGCTGGCCAGCGGCGGCATCGAGGACAATATCGAAGCAACGTTGCCGCCGGTTTTCAAGCCGAAGATCGTGCCGCGGTCATAGAGCAGGTTGAACTCAACGTAACGCCCGCGGTGGGCCAATTGTTCCTCGCGCTCAGCGTCGTGCCAGGGTTTCTCGGCGTTGCGACGGACAATATTGCTATAGACTGCGATGAAGCTCTCGCCGACGTCGCGCACGAAGGCGAAATCGGCGTCAAAGGCGGAATTGCCGGCGTCGCCCGCGCTGTTGAGATCGTCGAAGAAGATGCCGCCGATCCCGCGCGGTTCCTTGCGATGTTTGAGATAAAAGTACTCGTCGCACCAGGTTTTGAAACGCTCGGCGTCGGCGACGCCTGGATGGCGCTCGCAAGCCGCGCGCATGGCTCCGTGAAAGGCGGTGGCGTCCGGATCATCCGGCTTGCGGCGCTGATCCAGCATCGGCGTCAGATCCGCGCCGCCGCCAAACCATGTCTTGGTCGTGCGCACGAGCCGCGTATTCATATGCACGGTCGGCACATTCGGGCTCCACGGATGGGCGATCACCGAGACGCCGGCGGCCCAGAAGCGCGGATCTGTCTCGGCGCCGGGAATTTGCGACGCGAATTCCGTCGGAAAAGCGCCATGAACGAGCGAGAAATGCACACCCGCCTTCTCGAACAGGCGGCCACGCAGCATCGCCATACGCCCGCCGCCGCCCGGCCCGCCGCTCGCGTCGATTCGCGCCCAGGGCTCGATCGCGAACCGCCCCGGCGGACGATCTGCGCCAACGCTTGCGAACTCGCGCTCGAGCGCTTCCACACCCTCGATGATCCGCTCCTGGAGGGTTTCGAACCAGTTTTGCACCCGGACGAAACGCGGGTCATCGGCCGAAGCTGTTGAACCGTTCATGGCGCTCGCTGGTCGCGCACCCGGGCGAGCAGGCGCTCGACATGCTCGATAGGCGTCTCGGGCAGGACGCCATGGCCGAGATTGAAAATATGGGCGCGGCCCGCGAAGCCATTCAGCACGTGCTCGATTTCCTCATCGAGGCGCCGTCCGCCCGCGACCAGCGCCAGCGGATCAAGATTGCCCTGGAGCGTCAGCCGCTCGGGCAGAGCGGCGACGGCGGCTTCGGGCTCCGCGGCGGTGTCGAGGCCAATCGCGTCGATTTCGGCGAGGCCAACGAATTTGGCAAGCTGCGCCCCGGCGCCGCGCGAAAAGGCGATCAGCCGCGCATGCGGCGTTTCGGCGCGAACTTTCGCCGCGATCGCCGCGACCGGGGCGACGCACCAGCGTTCGAATTCGGCCGGCGGCAGCACGCCCGCCCAGGAATCGAAGATCTGCGCCGCATCCGCGCCGGCTGCGAACTGGCGGCGGAGGTATTCGGCCGAAGCGTCGACGAGCCGGTCGATCAGGCGCGCGAACAGGTCCGGATGGCGATAGGCGAAGAGCCGCGCCGGCGCCTGGTCCGGCGTGCCACGGCCGGCGATCATGTAGCTCGCCACCGTCCACGGCGCGCCGCAGAAACCGATCAGCGCCGTTTCCTTCGGCAGTGCGCCTTTCACGCGGTCGACAGCCTCGAACACCGGCGCGAGCCGGGCCCAGTCTGGCTCGCTCCTCAGCCTCGCCAGTCCCTCCGCATCGCCTATCGGATCGAGACGCGGGCCATCGCCGGTTTCAAAGGAAACGCACTGGCCGAGCGCGTCGGGCAGGACGAGAATGTCGGAAAACAGGATCGCCGCGTCGAAGCCGAAGCGGCGGATCGGCTGCAACGTCGCCTCAACCGCCAGGCGAGGCGTGTAGCAAAACTCGAGAAACGTCGAGGCCTGGGCGCGAAGCTCGCGATATTCGGGCAGGTACCGGCCCGCTTGGCGCATGAGCCAGATCGGCGGCGTTTTTTGCCGCTCGCCAGCAAGCGTGGCAAGGAAGGGCTTGGCGGCGTTAGTCTTTCGCGCCGAAATCCCTCCTATTCCGCCGCGCGCTTCATCTCCGGATAGACGCAATGGGCTTCCTCGCTCGCATTGGCGCGGAATAGCGGGATCACGCGCGCCTCCTCGAACTTAAGGCCAAGCGTCTTCCACACGTCGACCAAAGCCTCGACCAATTCGGCGACTTGGGTCTCGCTATGGGCGGGGGTCGGGGTCACCCGCAAGCGCTCGGTCCCCCTGGCGACAGTCGGATAGTTGATCGGCTGGATGTAGATCGCATGCCGCTCGAGCAGGAGTTCGCTGGCTGCGCGGCATTGCCTGGCGTCGCCGACGAACACCGGCACGATGTGCGAGGGATTGTCCATCACCGGTAGGCCGGCGGCGCGCAGCGCGTGCTTGACGAGCTTCGCCATGTGCTGGTGGCGTTCGCGTTCGGCGCTTGATCGTTTCAAATGCTTGACCGCGGCGGCGGCGCTCGCGGCGACGCTCGGCGGCAAGGTAGAGGTAAAGATGAACGAGGGGGCGAAACTTCTGACCGCGTCGACGATCGCCTCGTTCGCCGCGATATAGCCGCCAAGCGAGCCGAAACCCTTCGCGAGCGTGCCCTCGATGATATCGATGCGCGCCGCAACACCCTCGCGTTCGCTCAATCCCCCGCCGCGGGGCCCATAGAGCCCGACCGCATGCACCTCGTCGAGATAGGTGAGCGCGTTATATTCTTTAGCCAGCGCTGCGATCGCGGCGATTGGTGCGATGTCGCCGTCCATCGAATAGAGGCTCTCGAACACGATGAGCTTGGCGCGGCCGCGCGGCTCCGCGGCGAGCAGTTCCTCGAGATGACCGACGTCGTTGTGCCGCCATACGCGCTTCTCGCAGCCTGAGCGTTTGACGCCCTCGATCATCGAATTATGGTTGAGCGCATCGGACAGGATGAGGCAATTGGGCAAGAGGCCGGCGATGGTCGAAATCGCGGCCAGATTGGACACCCAGCCAGAGGTGAAGACGAGCGCCGCCGGCTTGCCATGCAGGTCGGCAAGCTCGGCCTCGAGCTCGACGATCGGATTGTGGGTGCCGGAAATGTTGCGGGTTCCACCCGCCCCTGCCCCATGGGCGCAGACCGCTCGCACCGAGGCTTCGATGACGTCAGGATGGCCGCCCATGCTGAGATAGTCGTTCGAGCACCAGACCGTCACTTCGCGTGGTCGGTCTTCCTCGCCCTCTGGGCGCCATTGGGCGATTGGGAACCGGCGCGCGTCGCGCTCGAGATTGGCGAAAACGCGGTAGCGCCCTTCCGCTTTCAGGCGCGCAATCGCGTCCTCGAAGCTCCGCTGATAGTCCATCGCCTGTCCTTCTCGGCCTGCCGCCTTTTTAACCCAGCACCGCTTTCCCCTTCGCTAACCGGCGCGCGAAAACTTGTCCAGTGTTTCGGGCGGGAGAGGGAGCACGGCGGACTTTCCCAGCAAACTCGGCCAAACAAGAGCAAAACCCGGTAACTCCGCACTATGCCCAGAAAAGAGGCCCCAGCCATGAAGCCGGGGCCTTGAGTCTGGGGAGGAAACGCCCAAGGAGGGCTGCCCCGAAGGGCCTCGGACGCCGGCGACGCCGGCGAAACTTGGAATTCCCGGACTGGTTCGGGCGGGAGACGCCACGATGCCAAGAGCCAGCGGCAAGTTCGACGTCTTCATGTTAATCCTCTTATCCTCCTCGAGGCTCATGAATATTCACGATGAACGCCGCAAGCTAAAGCGACACGAGGAGCTTTATACGATTGAAGCGGAGCGCTGAATTATACATAGGTCGCTTTGCCTGGTCTGTTGGTAGGGTCGTCTAAACCAAGGTACAATAAGAAGGGGAATCGTTTGGCAAAGAGCGCGCTCCGCGAAATACCGCTGAGCTTCGTCAGGTCCCGCTCGACAAATTCCCAATCTTATCGATCGCCAGATCGACGTGCGCCGTCCATTGCCTAGACAGAAAACCGCGCGCCGCCGCTGTAAATGGCCGGAGGCGCCGCCACCCTCAATGGGCCCGGCCGACGGTGAACTCGACCGCGTCGCGCAAAGCATGTTTCCATGGGGAAGCGGCGAACAGCTCAAGGGCGTCCCGCGCCATCGCCCCATAATGCCGGGCGCGCTCGATGGTGTCTTCAAGCGCGCGATGCTTCTTCATCGTCGCCAGCGCGAACTCGAGATCGCCTTCGACGACCTCGCCCTTTTCCAATGTCCGGCGCCAGAATTCGCGCTCTTTCGTCGCCCCGCGCCGGAACGACAGCACCACCGGCAGGGTGATCTTTCCCTCGCGGAAATCATCGCCGACATTCTTGCCGAGCTTGGCCGACGAGCCGCCATAGTCGAGCGCATCGTCGATGAGCTGAAAGGCGATGCCGAGATTGGCGCCATAGCCCTGGCAGGCGGCGATCTCCGCCTTGGAGCGGCCGGCGAGAATGGGCCCGACCTCGCAGGCCGCGGCGAACAACGCGGCGGTCTTGGCGCGGATGACAGCGAGATAGGCGTCCTCGGTCGTCTCCGTGTCTTTGGCCGCTGAGAGCTGCATCACTTCGCCCTCGGCAATCACCACCGCGGCCCCGGACAATACATCGAGACAGGGCAGCGAGCCGACCTCGACCATCATCTTGAAGGCTTGGCCTAAGAGAAAATCGCCGACCAGGACACTGGCCTCGTTGCCCCAAAGCACCCGCGCGGCCGCCTTGCCGCGGCGCAGGTCGCTCTCGTCGACGACGTCATCGTGCAGAAGGGTCGCGGTATGCATAAATTCGACCGCGGCGGCGAGTTTGATGTGGCCATCCCCTGAGTAGTCGCAAAGGCCGGCCGTCGCCAGGGTCAGGATCGGACGCATCCGCTTGCCGCCTGAGGCGATGAGGTGATTGGCGACTTCGGGGATCATCGTCACCTCTGATCCGGTGCGCGACAAAATAGTCCGATTGACCTTGGCCATGTCGCTCGCGACGAGCGTCGTCAGCGGCTCGATCAGACGATCGGCCGATTTGTCTCCCAGTGGAACGACAATTCCCACGCAAGCATTCCCTTGCCAGATCCCGCGGCTCGACCATAAAGACGGCCCAACGACGCGGCAAGTGAGCCAATCGAGGTCCATTTTGGTCGAAATCCTGCGCACCAACGATCTCGTTCTCATTAGCGTCATCGAATCGATTCTGAAGGCGGAGCGGGTCGCCTATCTCGTCGCCGACCAGAACATGGCCGCCGCGGAGGGGTCGCTCGGCTTCTTGCCGAGACGGATTCTGGTCGACGCGCAAGAGGCGGGGCGGGTTCGCCGTCTCCTCGTCGAGGCGGGTCTGGGAAAAGAATTGCGCGATGGCTGAGCCGTCGACGGAGCTTGAGAGCGCCGCGACTGCGGGCGGGCTGACCGAGGACCGATGGCTTGGCGGCCGGCTCGTGCTGGTCCAGCCGAAGCGCGGCCATCGGGTCGGAACGGACGCCGCCCTGCTCGTTGCAGCGGCGGGCGCGCCGGAGGGCCGGATCGCCGACGTCGGCGCGGGGGTTGGCGCGGTCGGGCTGGCGCTGGCTCAGCGCAACCCGCTTGCCTCGGCCGATCTTGTCGAAGTCGGCCCCGAACTGGCGCAGCTCGCCGAAAGCAATGCGGCGCGCAACGGACTTCAGGCGCGCGCACGCGTCTTGCGGCTCGACGCGCTCAATCCGAGGGAGCGCCGGGAGGCGGGGCTGGCTGAATCGGCCAGTTGCGTCGTCACCAACCCGCCGTTCTTCGACGCCAAGGCGGTCCGCGCCTCTCCCGACGAAAGCAAAGCGCGCGCGCATGTCTTGGCCGGGGCGGAGGTCGGCGCGACGCTTGCCGACTGGATTCCGTCTTCGCTCGCGATTCTTGCGCCGGGCGGGCGGTTTGTGATGATCCACCGGCCCGACGCGCTGAGCGTGATCCTCGCTGCGATTGGAAGCCGGCTCGGCGCGCTGGCCCTTCTGCCGGTTCATCCGGCGATCGGCGCGAGCGCGCATCGTCTTCTCGTCTCGGGCGTGAAAGGCGCCAAGGCCCCGCTGCGCCTTGCGCCGGGGCTGATCCTGCACGGGGCCGACGGCCGACTGACGGCTGAGGCGGACGCCATCCATCGCGGCGAGCGGCTTATCGAGTGGGGCGGGTAGGTTCGGCCGCGGGGCCTAAAATTATAACGCGCGGACGCAGCGTATGGTTTTGCGCGCGACTCAGTCTTTTCAGTTGCTTAACCTCATTTTTCTGCAACTCGAAAAGGCTGGGTAATCCACGCGGTAATATAGGTATTAGGTATGAGATACACCGCGGTTGAGCAGATCCAGTCACCTTTAGGCGTTGTCGAGACGAGCAATGCTGACATCCCGCCGACAAATTCGTTAGACCGTCCCGAACCGCCGGGACGTCTCCGGCGCCCGCTCGACAAAGGGGGAAGGCCATGCGGATCGGCGGAAGACTCATTCGCTCGCGCATGATCGCCGCGGTCTTCGTGGTCCTAGGTCTTCTGCACCTCGCCGGGTGCCAGATTCCGCCTTCCGGCATCCCGACCGCGGCAAGCATTCGCGGGCTCAAGCCATCGGGCACGGTGACGATGACTCAGGCCTTTGTCTCCGGCGTGGGCGCGGGCAGCGGCGTCCTCACCTTCAGGGGCAGGTCCTATCCGTTCACACTGACCGGTTCGCTGATCGGCCTTGGCGCGATCTCCACGCTGCAGGCCTCCGGCGAGGTCTACAAGCTCCGCGACGTCTCCCAATTCCCCGGCGCCTGGATCCAAGGCACCGGCAGCCTCGCCATCACCACCAAGGCGAACGGCGAATTGTGGCTCGAGAATCGAAACGGCGTCGTTATGCGCCTGAGCGCGGCGCAGGCGGGGCTCACGTTCAGCGAGGGGCGGTACGAGATCTTTATCCAGCTGTCGCAATAGCGGCGCGAGTAAAGCGAGGCGCCCGCTACCCCGTCCCGCCGGGCAGCATGCGCAGAAGCAAACCGTTGCGACGGACGAAGTGATGATAGAGCGCCGCTGCGGCGTGCAGGGCGGCCAGCCCAAAGAGGCAGTAGGCCAGCAATTGGTGGACCTCCTCCGCGGGATGAAACACGCCAGGATTCTTAGCGACGCCAAAGTTCAGCTGGGCGAAACCGTAGTCGAAGGCGCGTCCATGCCAGACATAGGCGACGACCCCGAAAATCGGGATGAGGACCATCAGCACATAAAGAAGATGATGCGCCGCAAGCGAAGTGCGGCGATCGAACTCGCCAATGTCAGGCGGCAGATCAGGCGGCTTGTGCGACGTTCGCCACACAAGCCTGGCGATGACGAGGGCGAGATAGACGAGCCCGACGCAGCCATGAACGTTGATCCAGAATGGGCGCGATTCCTTCGGGATGTCGTCGAACAACAGACCCAGCGTTCCGAGAAAAACGACCAGCGCCGCGACGGCCCAATGGAAGCCGACGGCGGTCGAGCCATACCGCGTAAGCGCCGGGGCGATGCGCTGCGAGGTCGCGAAAACGTTCATGGCGAATCGCTCCTGGATTTCTCTATCGGAGATGGCCCGTCTCAGGCGTCGCGCCGGTTGGTGCAATCGCCACAAGGCGTTTTTGTGGCTCGTTGGATTGCGCGCGGATTTGAGCGCTCCCTTGGCGCTGCTATGGTCGCGCTCACGTGAACCGGCGAGCCGCCATGACCGACGCCTTTCTCAACCACATCCGCGCCACCCTCGACGATATCGATGCGGCGGGCCTGACAAAACGCGAGCGGCTGCTGACCGGGCCGCAGGGCGGGCGCATCCATGTCGCGTCCCCGCAAGGCGCGCGCGATGCGGTCAATCTCTGCTCCAACAATT
>DASXXT010000068.1:0-2137 GCA_036502965.1 Roseiarcus sp.
AAGATTGTTTCCGGCGCGGGCGCCATTTACAGCTCTGTGTTTTGCAGGTCAGACACGCGAAGCCTGGCGAGAGCCGCATCGTCTTCGGGTTCGTCGCGCACGCTTTCGCCAGCCTCGTCGCGCAGCTCTCGGCGGCGCGTCGCCGAAGGCCATAGGCCCTCGGGTCTGACGCGCATCATGATGATGAGCGCGGCGCCGTAGAAGAGAAAGCGAAATTCGCCGAATTCACGCAGCAGTTCCGGCAGGCCAACCAACACCATGGCGCCGACCATGACCCCGGGCAGGCTGCCCATCCCGCCCACGATGATCAGCGCGAGCACGTTGATAGAGACCAGCAGCTGGAAGCTACTCGGATAGACCGACGTCAGCATGACGGCGAAGATCGACCCGGCCAATCCTGCAAAAGCAGCACCAAGGCCGTAGGCGAGCAGCTTGACCTTTACAAGGTTGATACCGAGCGCCTGCGCTACGTCCTCGTCGTCGCGAACCGCCATCCAGGCGCGACCTAAGCGCGAATTCTCGAGACGCCAGGCAAAATAGGCGGCGATGGCCGACGCCGCGAGGGTCAGATAGAAGAGTTGCACCGGATCGGCGAGCTCGTAGCCTCCGATCCTGGGCTTCGGGATTTGCAGAATCCCCTGAGCGCCCCCGAGGAGCGGTGCGGCCATGTCGGATTGCACGACTACGCGCACGATCTCGCCAAGGCCCATTGTGGCGACTGCAAGGTAGTCTCCGCGCACACCGAGCACGGGAATGCCGAACAAAACCCCGACGACGATCGACGCCAGGACAGCGATAGGCATGGCGGCCCAATATGAAAGACTTGGGATCGCGGTATAGCTGGCGAGCGCGTGAGGACTGTCGGCAGTCAGAATGGCGGTGGTGTAGGCGCCGACCGCGAAGAAGGCGACAAAACCGAGATCGAGAAGTCCTGCGAGTCCGACCTCGAGATTGAGCCCCATTCCCATGAGGATGTAGAGCCCGACAAGCATCATGACCTGCCCGATATAGGAGCCAGCGACAACAGGGAGCAGGACGAGCACCAGAATGAACAGAACGACTTGCGCCGCCTTAGCATAGCGCCTTTGGGCGGGCGGAAGATGGATGAGGCGCTCGCGCGCCGGCCCGCGCAGCCACGCCGTCCAGACGAAAGCGGCGCCGGAAGCGAGGACGAAAATCATCACGGCGCCTTCGAGCGTAAGGCCTTCCCAGGTGTAGATCGACTGACGCAACGCATCCATCGCTCGGCCGGACTGCATCATGATCTGGATAAGTTCCTGAAAGACGCCGAAGACAATGACAAAGGCGAGGCCGACAGTCACTGGCTTGCGCAGGCTTTCGGGTGCCCGGGTCAGCGCGGCGCCTAGCACTGCGAGCAAGGCCCCGGCGACAATCAGGACCGCGCCGCCGAGCGGCGCGCCTAAGCCAAACGTCAGCGTCTTGAGCAGATCGGGCGACAGCGCGATGAAAATCTGGCGCAAACGAAAGGCCTGCATAGCCAACGCAAGGAGCGCGAGAAGGCCTCCAGCGACGCTTCCCGCAACAAGACTAGGCGGCGCGAGTGGCCAGAATTCCGAAGCGCGCGTGCGCGCCGCGACCGCGGCGCCGGCGCTTAGCCCAATTGCAATCAGGGCTGCGTCGCCGAGCGAGACGACGTCGACAATGACCCAACGGGCGTCCATCAGCGGCAGAATGCCGACGGTCGCGCCATAGACGGCGACGACGCCGAGGATGAGGCCGATGCCGAGTGCCCGACGAAAGGGCGAATGCTTCCCGGGAGAAGCGCGGTCGGCGAGATCGACTGTCGCAGCGCTCATGCGCGTTTCTTGGCCATGCGCTCGCCCAAAATGCCGTAGGGCCGGAAGATCAGGACCATAATGAGGAGGGTGAAGGCCATGAGGTCACGCAGTTGATAGGGCGCGGGGATGCCAATGCCATCGAGGAAGAGGGCCGGGCCGACGGATTCGACGATGCCGAGAAACAGACCGCCTAGCATCGCGCCCGGCACGCTGCCGATACCGCCCAACACGGCCGCGCCGAACGCTTTAATGCCGGGCGTAAAGCCCATGTAAAAATAGACCTGCTTGAAAATGAAAGCGTAGCAGACGCCGGCGATCCCGGCCATGGCGCCGCCCAA
>DASXXT010000069.1:0-8857 GCA_036502965.1 Roseiarcus sp.
GCGTCGGCGGAAAAATCGTAAGCCGCCACCCCGGCCGCGACGCGCTCGACGCCAGGAATCTGCGCAATCCCGGCCGCGAGCGCCTCGGCCATAAGGTCGTTTTCGATATTCCACCCGAAGGCGTCGAGCCCGATTTCCGCAGCGTGGAACTCCACCGGGCGCGGCGGAAAGAACGCTCCAGTGTCGTCGATGAGACGCAATGAGCGCAGAGGTGCGGCTCGGGATTGCAGACCCGCCCATAAGCCGAGGGAATTAAGAAACGCGCTGGATTGGTCGAGCAGGGCGACGGTGCGTCCCCGCCCCGTCCGCTCCGCGGCACCGCAGCAGACGACGTCGAAGCCGGCCTGCGCCAAACCGAACGCCGCGGTAAGCCCCGCAAGCCCCGCCCCCGCGACCAGGACGTCCGAACTGCTCCGGGAAGGCTCATCGCCTTTGGTCATCGTCAGTCTCCCCGCTCGCGTCGTTACTACCGCCGGTTGCTCAGCTTTGCGGTCGGGGAGACGGCGCCGTGCAACTTTGATAAGGCGGACGCTGTAAGGTCAAGCCGACGTCGGACCCGGGAAGCGAGACGCGCGGGAGGCGGACAGGGCAGGGCATGTCGATCGATAAGCGGCCTGTTGGCGTTGCAAGCGCGGCGGGTTTCTCAGTCCATCTCTTCACCGCTTCGGGCGGGGCAGTGGCTGTGCTCGCGCTTTACGCGGCGATCGAGCGCAATTTCGCCGCCTGCTTCGCCTGGCTTGGGCTCGCTTTGTTCATCGATGGCGTCGATGGCACCCTCGCGCGCGCCGCGCGGGTGCAGGTGACGGCGGCGTCGATCGACGGGACGGTTCTCGACCTGGTGGTCGATTTCCTCACCTACGTGCTGGTGCCGGTGGTGGCGCTCTGGCGCTCGGATCTGATGCCGACCCAGGCCTCATTCTGGATTGGACTTGTCGTCACCATCGCCTCGGCGCTCTATTTCGCCGACACCCGCATGAAGACCGACGACCTGTGGTTTCGCGGATTTCCAGCCACCTGGAATATCGTCGTGCTCTATCTGTTTGTCCTTCGGCCGCCCTGGATGATCAGCGCTCTCATTCTGCTTGGCGCGGCGGCGCTCATGTTCACGCCGGTCGTGTTCGTCCATCCGTTGCGGGTCGTCCGGTTGCGCGGCCTGACCATTGCGATGACATTCGCGTGGTTCGCTTTTGCCGCGATGGCGATCGCCGAGAAATTGGCGCCCCAGGCCTGGGTCGGCTGGGGCCTGATCGCGACGGCGGCTTATTTTCTTGGCTTACCGCTGCTGCGTCGTTCCCCCCTGGCGCATGACTGAGCAAAGGCGACAGAAACGGAGGAAGCGCCTTGCGAGCGGGATTGAATCCTTGGTATAGCCGCCTCGCGATGCTGCCTGGCTTCATCGTCGGCCTCGTGGCGGAGTGGCTACGCAGAGGACTGCAAATCCTTGCACCCCGGTTCGATTCCGGGCGAGGCCTCCAAACAATTTCATCCGGGGCGATGATCCGTCCCGCATCGCGGGTCTGAGCCAAGGGGGCGCACATTTCCGCTGACACGATGCTTGACCGGCGCGTGCACATGGTCAACGGGCAGCTGCGCGCCGGCGGGGTGGTCGATAAGGCCGTGCTGGCGGCGTTCCTCGAGGTGCCGCGCCAGCGCTTCGTAGCGCCCGGGCATGCGTCTCTGGCCTATCTTGATCGCGAATTGCCGGCGCGCGGGGCGAAGGTCCGCCGGCTGCTCGCGCCCATGGTCCTGGCGCGGATGCTCCAGGCGGCGACGGTCGTTGCCGGCGACCGCGCGCTCGATGTGGCGGGCGGCTCCGGCTATGGCGCGGCCATCCTTGCCGCCATGGGCGCGAAAGTCGTCCTGCTGGAATCCGATGCGGGCGCGGCGGAAGCGGCCAAGGCTGAGCTTCACAACCGCGTGAACGTCACCGTAGTCGTCGGGCCGCTCGACAGCGGGGCCGCTGCTCTTGGGCCTTTCGATCTCATCATCGTCGAGGGCGCGTTCGGGGTGTTTCCGGACAGTCTCATCGCCCTGATTGCCGATCCTGGACGTCTCGTCGGCGTTGACGCGTCCTCCGAGCCGTCTCAGGCGGTTGTTTACGAAAAAAAAGGCGGAGGGATCAGCCGTAGGGCGCTGTTCGAGACCAAAGCGGATCTCCTCGACGGCTTCAGGCCTAGGGTAAGCTTCGCCTTCTAAGCCATTGGACCCCTGTTCCGCAAAGTAGCATCGGCCGCGGCAAGTGTCTCATCTTTGCGACGCTCGGTGGAAAAATGGGAGCCATTCCGGCGAGCTGGCGCAGCTCCCGTAGCGCAATGAGGATTTCTACGCCTATGATGCTTGGCGTTTTGGCTGCTTTCGGCGAGCGAGCGGGAGGCGGCGGTGGTTGAGTGTGTCCTGGCTGTCGCGCTCGCGTCTTTGATTTTCGCGTTGGACGTGCAAGTTACGCGACGTCGAGAGTGTCGGCCGCTTTACTTCACGATTCGACGAGGGGCGCATGAGGCGGGGATGATTTGGGGCTCAAGCGCATTTCAGAAGCGGCCCGCCGCATCGGGCGGCCGGAGGCCCTGTCGCTTCCTGCGCTCAGCGCTCTTGGCGGGGGTGGGTCTCTCGATCGGCGCTGGGGACGGCCGGGCGGAAACGATTAGCGGCGCGCTCATCAAGGCCTATTTGACCAGCCCTGACATCAACACGCAGCGCGCCGCGGTCCGAGTGGCGGACGAAAACGTCCCCAAGTCGAACGCTGGATACCTTCCGACCGTCGAGGCCACGGCCAATATCGGCATCGAACGCGCCCAAACGAGTTTGTTTGGCGCTCAAAGCGGCGCCGCTAGCACCACAGATACCTTTGTCAAACCGCGGGGCTACGGCGTCACCGCCAACGAGACCGTTTTCAACGGCAATAGGACGCTCAATTCCATCCGTCAGGCCGAGTCGCAGGTGTTCGGGGCGCGAGAGCAATTGCGCAACACCGAGCAGAACACGCTCCTTTCGGGCCTCACCGCCTATATGGACGTGCTGGAGGATACAGCCATCCTCGGCCTCGACCGTAACAACGTCGATGTGTTGAAAGAACAGTTGCGCGAAACGCGGGACCGCTTCACAGTCGGTGAGGTGACGCGCACCGACGTGGCGCAAGCTGAGGCGAGCCTCGCGAGCGCACAGGCGACAGCGCTCAGCGCCGAAGCGACCCTGCAGGCCGCAGTCGCGCGTTACCGTCAGTTCATCGGCGATCAGCCGACCAGCCTTGCGCCGGTGAAGCCGATCATGAGGCCGCTGCCGAAAACCCTGCCCGAGGCGATATCCATTTCGCAGATTGAGCATCCGGCGATTAGCGGCTCCCTTCATGGCGTCGACGCGGCGGAGTTGCAGGTGAAGATCGCCGAGGGCGCGCTTTACCCGACAATCGGGTTGAGCGCTGCATACTCCAACCAAGTCGACGTGAACGGAATCCCCGGTTTTCGCATCATGTCGGGCACCATCACGGGCCAACTGACGATCCCGATCTATCAGGGCGGGGCCGAGTACGCTGCGACCCGTCAGGCCAAGGAGAGCCTGTCGCAACAGGAAATCCAGACCGATTCCTTGCGCAACCAGGTCCGCCAGGCTGTCGTCGCCGCCTGGGGCCTCAATCAAGCTGCGGTCGGCGTGGTGCGCGCCGCCCGCGCGGCGGTCTCCGCCAACGAAGTGGCGCTGACCGGTGTGCGCGAAGAGGCCAAGGTCGGCCAGCGGACGACGCTCGACGTGCTCAACGCCCAACAGGCTTTGTTGCAGGCGCGAACGACGCTGGTTCAGGCCGAACACGACCAGGTCGTCGATTCGTACTCGTTGTTGTCGTCGATTGGCCGGCTGAACATCCCAACCCTCGGACTTGCGGTCGCCGAGTACGATCCGAGGGTTCATTTCGATCAGGTGAAGAGCAAGTGGATCGGCCTCAGGACGCCGAGCGGACAGTAAGGCCTTTGGCTTGGGGTCCTTGCCGCTGGCGGCGCCGAATGACTATTGTGTATTTAAGCGCCGCTCGATTCGACGGCGGCGTTGGCTGAGTCCGGGCTCGCGCCAGGCGCATAGGACAAAGCCCTTCGGATGGGGCGGGGCGGTCTAATGAGCGCAATCAATTCGAATTCGACCGACCGCGACCTCGATGCGATTCACCGCGCGCAACGGGCGCACGAGCCATCGATGGAGGAGATTCTCGCCTCGATCCGGAACATCATCGCCGATGACCCCGCCAAAGGGGCGGCGCCTAAGCCGCCGCAGCCGGCGCCCACACCGCAAATCGTCTGTTCCAAGGACGCTGCCGCGTCCGCCGCCGACGCCTCTGGGTTGTCCCAGCGCCCAGACGCGAACGCGCCGACGGTCGTCTGGCGCCGGCCGCAAGCGGTTGAGGCCGAGCCTGCCGCCGACGCGGTCAAGCGCAACGAGGAGCCGTTGCTGTCGCCGGAGGCGGACGAGGCCGTGGCGTTGTCATTCGGGGCCTTAACGGCCAATCTCGATATTCGCAGCGGCGTGCTCGCCGACAGCATGGTGCGCGAAATGTTGCGGCCGATGCTCAAGAAGTGGCTGGACGAGAACCTCCCCGCCATCGTCGAGCAGCTGGTGCGGGCGGAGATCCAGCGGGTCGCGCGCGGACGGAAATAGGCGGCACGGTCGACACCCCGCGTTGACTTCGACCGCGACGATGCATTTATAGCGCCCGTGGCGCTTGCCCTTGCCCTCATCCGCGGGCTTCGCCCGCTGCCTTCTCCCGGGGGAGAGGGGCCAAGGCGGCGCCCCCTCTCCCCCGGGAGAGGGTCGGGGTGAGGGCGGGAATCGCTAAGACCAAGACCCGATGATGGACAAATCCTTCGACTTCGCTGCGGCCGAAGGCCGCGCCTCCGCGCTCTGGGAGGAAACCGGCTCCTTTCGAGCCGGCCGCCCCGACCGGGCGGCGGCGCAGCCGTTTTGCGTCGTCATTCCGCCGCCGAACGTCACCGGCAATCTGCATATGGGTCATGCGCTCAACAACACGCTTCAGGATGTCGTATGCCGCTACTGGCGCATGAACGGCCGTGACGTTCTGTGGCAGCCGGGCGTGGATCATGCCGGCATCGCCACGCAAATGGTGGTCGAACGCATGCTCATGGAGCGGCAGGAGCCGGACCGCCGCGCCCTAGGCCGAAGGGCGTTCGTCGACCGCGTCTGGGCGTGGAAGGCAGAGTCGGGCGGCGCGATCGTGGCCCAACTCAAGCGCCTCGGCGCCTCCTGCGACTGGAGCCGCGAGCGGTTCACGCTCGATGCCGGCCTCTCCCGCGCGGTCGTCAAGGTGTTCGTTCAGCTCTATCGCGAGGGGCTTGTTTACAAGGACAAGCGCCTCGTCAACTGGGACCCCAAGTTCCAGACCGCGATCTCGGACCTGGAGGTGGTGCAGGTCGAGAGCAAGGGCTCATTCAAGTGGTCGCGGGCGGATGGCGCTCCACTCGACGCGGCGGCGCTCGCCAAGGTCCTGGCTAAAAATCCCAACGGGCACCTCTACTACTTCGAGTATCCGGTGGTGGACTCGGAGGGCGACGAGACCGGCGAACGGGTGACCGTCGCCACCACGCGACCCGAGACGATGCTGGGCGACACGGCGGTCGCAGCGCACCCGGACGACCCGCGCTATCAGCACTTGTTCGGCAGCCATGTTCGGCTACCGCTGGTCGGCCGCCTGATCGCGATTGTCGCCGACGAATATTCCGATCCGGAAAAGGGCGCCGGCGCAGTCAAGATCACGCCCGCACACGACTTCAACGATTTCGAAGTCGGCAACCGGCACGAGGCCGAAGGCGTGCGACCGATCAATATCCTCGATGCGCAAGGGCGGGTCACGCTCAGGGACAATGTCGACTTCTTCGAGGGGCTGGAGAGCGACCACGATCATGCGCGGCTCATCGCGGCTGTCGACGGCCAGGACCGCTTCGTCGCGCGAAGCCGGATCGTCGAGATGATGGCGCTCGCCGGTCTTCTGGCCAAGATCGAACCGCATGCGCACGCGGTGCCGCACGGCGACCGCTCGAATGCGGTCATCGAGCCCTGGCTCACCGATCAGTGGTATGTCGACGCCAAGACGCTCGCTGCACCTGCGATTGAAGCGGTCCGCGAGGGCAAGACACAGTTCGTGCCGAAGAACTGGGAGAAGACCTATTTCGACTGGCTCGAGAACATCCAGCCGTGGTGCGTTTCGCGCCAGCTCTGGTGGGGGCATCAGATTCCGGCCTGGTACGCCCCTTGGGGCGCGGTCTTTGTCGAGGAGACCGAGGAGACGGCCTACGCCGCGGCGCTCGCCGAGGGGGTTGAACGCGGCGCTTTGACTGAAGCCGAGGCTAACGCACTCGCCGGCGATCCCGCGCGGCTCGCCGAAACGTTCAAGCGCGACGAGGACGTGCTCGACACCTGGTTCTCTTCGGCGCTGTGGCCCTTCTCGACGCTTGGCTGGCCGGAGGAAACGCCGGAGCTCAAGCGCTTCTACCCGACTGACGCGCTCGTCACCGGCTTCGACATCATCTTCTTCTGGGTCGCGCGGATGATGATGATGGGCCTCCACTTCATGGAGGAGGTCCCGTTCCACGACGTCTATATCCACGCCCTCGTGCGCGACGAGAAGGGCGCGAAGATGTCGAAGTCGAAGGGCAACGTCATCGACCCGATCGACCTCATCAACCGGTTCGGCGCCGACGCGCTGCGGTTCACGCTTGCGGCGATGGCGGCGCAGGGCAGGGACATCAAGCTGAGCGAAGCCCGGATCGAAGGCTACCGCAACTTCGCGACCAAGCTATGGAACGCCGCGCGCTTCGCCGAAATGAACGGCTGCCTTCGCGTCAAGGGTTTCGATCCGTCAGCCGCGCGCGAACCTCTCAACCGCTGGATACTCGGCGAGGCCGCCTCGGCCGCGGCGGAAACGGCAGGGGCGATCGAAGCCTATCGCTTCAACGACGCCGCCAACGCCGCCTATCGGTTCGTCTGGAGCGTCTTCTGCGACTGGCATCTTGAACTGGCCAAGCCCGTGCTGCAGGGGGCCGCCGACCCGGCGGCCAAGGCGGAGACCCGGGCGACGATCGCCCATGTGCTCGACATGGTCTACGCGATTCTGCATCCCTTCATGCCATTCCTCACCGAGGAGCTTTGGACGATCGCCGGAGAGGCCGGCCCCGAGCGCGTGGGCCCCCTGACGCTCGGGCCCTGGCCGAGCCAAGGCTTCGAAGTCGACGAGGCGGTCGAAGCCGAAATCGGCTGGGTGGTCGATCTCATCGCCGAGGTGCGGTCAGTGAGGTCGGAAATGGGCGTGCCGCCATCGATCCAGACGCCGCTCGTTCTCATCGGTCCGAGCGAGCGCGCGGCCCGAAGCGCGCGCGCCTGGAGCGACAGCATCGGGCGTCTTGCCCGCGTCGGCTCGATTGAAACCGCCGAGGCCGCGCCGTCGGGCGCGCTGCTCCTCGTCGTGCGCGGCGAGACGGCGGCGCTGCCGCTCGCCGGCGTCGTCGACCTTAAGGCGGAAAAGGCGCGTCTCGATAGGGAGATCGCAAAGGAGAAGCTTGAAATCGCCAAGGTCGAGGCAAAGCTCGGCAACGACACCTTTGTCGCCCGGGCGCCCGAGGAGATCATTGCCGAACATCAGGACCGGCTCGAGACGTTTCAGGCGCGACTTGTTAAGCTTACCGGCGCGCGCGAGCGTCTGGAGCGGGTTTGAGGCGGCGCTCGAGTACTCAAATTGTTGCTTTTGCGCAACATCTCCGATGCAAGTCTTGCGAGTCGGGATTCCGGCTGGAAGGCGCCGCGATTGCGCCATAAACGGCCCGCAGTTTGAAATCAATTCAATATGGAAGTCGTCCGTGTCGCGAGCGCCGTCAAAGGAACGCGACGCGGCCGGTTGGCAACTCGGGATCGATATGCGGGTGGTTGCGTATGCGAGGGCAGTGGTTGACAAGGCGTCGGTACGCCGCCGCGTCGCATTCGCCGTCATTGGATCGGTGACGCTAGGGTTGGCTCCCGCTCTTGCTTTCGATGGTTCGACATCCGACGCGTCGGAGAAGATCCCGAGGAACTTCACCGACCCCAAACAGGCGCTGCACGCAGGCCTCGCGGACTTGAAGGCGGGAGATGCCGACGCGTCGGTCGCGGCGCTGACCTACGCGGCCGAAGGCGGGCAGGATCTTGCGCGTTGGAAACTTGGCGAGATGTATGCGGACGGCCAGGTCGTGCCGCGCGATGACCTAAAAGCTTACCGTTACTTCAACCAGCTGGTTGAAGACTACGACGAAGACCAGCCCGACCGGCGAAATCAAAGCGCGATCTCCAACGCATTCGTCGCGGTCGGAGTTTATTGCCTGAACGGCATACCGAACAGCGAGGTACGGCCGGACCCGCGGCGAGCGCACGAGTTGTTTCAATACGCGGCGACGATCTTCGGCGATCCGAACGCGCAATATAATCTCGCCCACATGTACATGGTCGGCGCCGGGGGGGTAGCCAAGGACAACATCGCCGCCGTTCGCTGGCTGGCGGTGGCGGCCCAAAAGGGCCATGCTCCGGCGCAGGCCTTGCTCGGCCACATGCTGTTCATGGGCGACGGCGCGCCCCGTCAGCGCGCGCGCGGATTGATGTGGCTCGAGTTCGCCAAGGACGCGGCGCCGAATCCAAGTGATACGTGGATCCGTGACCTGTACCAGCGTGATTTGGAGTCGGCGGGCGACAGTGACCGGCAAGCTGCCGCGGCGCTGCATGAAACGCGCGCCAAACAGGTTTTGCCCTCGGCGCCCGTCAGGGACGTCGTGAAGTTTATCCTCAAGCCGCTCGGCCAGTTCGGCCCGCTGGCGGCGTCTCCGCCGCCGGCGCAGTAAGC
>DASXXT010000070.1:0-2137 GCA_036502965.1 Roseiarcus sp.
GCGCTCGATATGGCGCTGGCCAAGACAAGCGACGTAATTGTGGTTTTTGCAGACATCGATTTTCTCTCCAAGTGAACTCCTCGCCACCCTGATGGGCGCGCTTTGGATTGTTCGGGCCCGCCTGGCAGACGTTACATCGGGCTGCATCAAAAAATTCGCGGAATGCGTTTTGCCGATAGGCGAGGCTTCGGACCTTCGGTCCAGTTGTCGCAACTACGGGCCGGCCCGAAACTCGTCTGGATTGCTCACCACCCGCAGCGGCGGAGCCATTGTTTCGGACCTCTCTCGGCTTCGAATCAGAGCTGGCGAAAGAATGCGCACTCTATGGAGGCGTCCATGTGAATGACGGCGCTCGTGCTCACAATGAGTGAGACTACGAGCTGTCCATTTCGAGTGAGACTACGAGCTGTCCATTTCGATATTTATTCGACTGGCAATTAGAACCGCGTTGTCAGATTGGTTAGCCATTGCGGAGACGAGTCGACGAGAACGGTTTCTAGCCGCTTGTCGAATCCGCTGACAATGACCGCACCAAGAAAGATCAGCAAGAAACCGAGGGCGACCTTGGCTCCCTTGCCACCCGAGATCAGTCGGCCGCGCCATCGCGCCATGGCTTGGCGGGACACAAACCCGATAGCGACAAGGGGAGTTGCCGCGCCGATGCCGAAGGCCAGCATTGTCGTCGCAACCTGTCCGAGAGACGAGCCTTGCGCGGCGAGGACGGACGCCGCTCCCAGGGTTGGGCCAACACAGGGGCTCCAGACCGCACCGAGCAGCAATCCGACGCCGAATTGTCCGCCAAGGCCATGCGATTGAATTCCGCTGATCCGTTGATCCGCCCAATTACTGATCGGGCCGCTCGCGACCGCCAGACGAATCTGCAATGTTGGCATTGTCAGCACGAGGCCAACGCCAATCATCAGGATGGCGGCGGCAGTCCGGAATACATCACCATCGAGCCCGATCGAGAAGCCGATCGTGGCGACAAACAGACCAATAGCGACGAAGGACAACGCAACTCCGCCCGCGAGAACTAGGGGACCGCCGCGATGCTCACTAGCCGCCGCGCCAAGGACAATCGGGAGCAAGGGCAGAACGCAGGGCGACAGAATGGATAGGAGGCCCGCCAAAAAAGCGAGCGCTAAGGTCCCCATCGAGGTTCCTCGTCAGATCGCCTTGGCGAGTAAAGCCGCAAGGGAGTCAGGATTTGTGTCGCCCACAGAGCGACCCGTTTCCTTACCGCCCTTGAAGGTAATCAGCGTGCTTTGCATGCGCGCGCCGAAGCGTCTGACTGCGTCTTTCTGGGCGTCGAAGTCGACATGGAGCACGAGAAGAGTTTTGTAGTCCGCCCCTTTTTCGATCTCCGAGAGGATAGGCGCTTGCGCCTTGCAGGTCGGACACCAAGTCGCATGAATCTCCACGAGGATGGACTTTCCAGCCTTTTGGGCCTCGTCGAAAGCCGCCGGTGTGTAGGTGACCGTTTCGGCGGCCAAGGCGGGCGCCGCGATCGATGTGCTTGCGGCGACGGCGTAAGCCAAAAGAGTACGTCGAGAAATCATGTCGGCGGTCCTGTGGAAAATCGGGAAGATTTGTGACCTCAAGACGCTGTTCGCCGCGTCGCGATCCGTTGTTACAGCGCGTAACAGTCCCCCAATATTTCGTTCTATGTGTCCGACTCTTTCTATGTGCCCAACTCTTAGGATCGCGGCGAGCGCAAGGCGGTTGCCACTGTTTCGAGTACAACAAGCGCGTCCGTTGCTCCGTCCGCTTCGCCCTTCTCAAAATCATCACCAGCAAGTCCCCTCGTGGTGACGTGTGCGAGACAGAGAACGCGAACGCCTGTCGCGCGGGCGAAGCAGTAGAGCGCCGACGCCTCCAGTTCGACCGCAAGAGTCCCTTTGCAACGCGCCGCTTCAATCGCTTCGGCGGTCTCCCGGAAGGGCGCGTCCGTTGTCCAGCTCGGGCCGATGACACACTATCCGGCCCGACTGTAGCAAGTGCAGCCGCCCCCGTCCTCACGAAGTCAGGATCAGCTTCGGCAAACTCAGAGGGCGGGGCGAAGTGATAGCTTGTTCCCTCTTCCTGTCACAGGCCAGTTCGAAGCCGTCCGAGCACCAGGGCAGGTTCGAACGGTCAA
>DASXXT010000071.1:0-22863 GCA_036502965.1 Roseiarcus sp.
TCACCCGATATTGCACCGGCCAGCCGACCGGAGGCCCGAGCTCGAGTGGCGACACGCGCGTAACCGCGCTTGGCAGCTGCTCAGCCAGCGCCTTCTCCAGCTTCGCGTACAGCCGGTCGCGCGCCGGAACGTCTTTGGCGATCACCACAACCTGCGAGAAGAAGTCATTGGGGAGCTTGACGTCGAGCGGCAGGTAGAAGCGGATCGCGCCGCGTCCGACATAGGTGCTCCAGCTGGCGACGTCGGGATCGCCGGTCAGCATGGCGTCGAGCTTGGCGGAGGCCTCCTCGCTGGCGAAGATCGAGGCGTTCTGCGGGAGCGTCAGATCGACGACCAGTTCGGGACGGTCGGAAGCAGGAAAGAACTGCCGCGGCACGTAGGGCAGCGCCAGCAGCGCCGCCACGAAGCAGGCGAGCGTCACGGCGATCGTAATCCAGCGGACCCGCATCGCGCCGACCAGGATCGAACGGAACGTGCGCATGACGAAGTTGGGCTCGGCGGCGGCCCCATCTTTAGGCTTCCTGAGCAGCCACACGCCGAGCAGCGGCGCAAACAGCACCGCGACAAACCAGGAGACGATGAGCGCGATCGTCACCACGGCGAAGATCGAGAACGTATATTCGCCGGCGGCGCTGCGGGCGAAACCGATCGGCACAAAGCCCGCAATGGTGACGAAGGTGCCGGTGAGCATCGGCAGCGCCAGCGTTTTGTAGGCGAAGGACGCGGCGTCTTCCTTGCTGTCGCCTTGGGCGAGGCGCGTCGTCATGACGTCGATGGTGGTCATGGCGCTATCGACGAGCAGGCTCAAGGAAATGATGAGCGCGCCGAGCGAGATCCGCTGGAGGTCGATGTGCATCGCCTGCATGATCGGAAACACGATGGCGATGGTCAGCGGGATCGTCAGCGCCACCACCGAGCCCGGCCTTAAACCCAGGCTGATGATGCTCACCGCCATGATGATGGCGATCGCCTGCCACAGCGATTCCATGAACTCGCCGATCGCCGTCTGGACGACGACCGGCTGGTCGGACACCAGCGTCGCATCGATGCCAAGCGGCAAGTTCGCGACGCTGTCGTCGATCGCCTTTTTCACGTTGCGGCCCAGTGACAAGATGTCGCCGCCGTCGCGCATGGCGATGGCGAGGCCGATCGCCGGCTTGCCGTTGACGCGGAACATCGGCTGCGGCGGATCGGAATAGCCGCGCCTGACGGTCGCGATGTCGCGCAGCCAGATCAGCCGGCCGTTCGAGAGGAAATTGACGTCGAGAAGGTCGGCTTCGGACCCGAAGGCGCCGGAAACACGGAGCGAAATCTTTTCGTCGCCGGTCTCGAGGGCGCCCGCGGGACTGACCGCGTTCTGGGCTCTCAGCGCCGCGATCAGCGCCGCCCGGTCGATACCGAGGCCGGCGAGTTCCTGGGTCGAGAACTCGACGAAGATCTGCTCGTCCTGCGCCCCGAGGAGCTCGATCTTCGACACATCCGGAACTTGCAAAAGACGTGAGCGGATGTCTTCGACGTAGTCGCGCAGTTCCCGATGCGTGAAGCCGTCGGCGGTGAAGCCGTAGATCAGGCCGAAGGTGTCGCCGAAGTCGTCGTTGAAGCCCGGCCCGACCACCCCGGCCGGCAGCGTGCCGCGGATATCGCCGATGTTCTTGCGCACCTGATACCATATGTCCGGCACTTCCGAGGCCTTGGTCGATCCCTTAAGGTTGACGAAGATCGTCGCGCGCCCGGGAATGGTGTAGCTGCGCAGGAAGTCGAGTCCTCGCGTCTCCTGCAATTTGCGCTCGATCCGCTCGGTCACCTGCTGCAGCGTGTCGTCCATCGTCGCGCCGGGCCATCCGGCCTGGACGATCATGGTGCGGAAGGTGAAGGGCGGATCTTCCGCGCGGCCGAGGCGGAAAAAGGACGCGACGCCGGCCAGCGTCACCGCGGCCATGATGAAGACAATGAAAGAGCGGTGCTTCAGGGCCCAATCGGAAAGATTGAGTCCGCTCACGAAGTCGCTCCGAGCAACCGAACCTTCTGGCCCGGATGCAGCGCCTGGACCCCCGCCGTCACCACCACGTCGCCGGGCGCGAGCCCTTGGGAGATCACAGCCGTCGCCGGATCGAACCGCTGCACCTCGACATTGCGCAGCGCAACCGTAAGGTTCTGTGGATCGACGACCCAGACCGCCGGCTGGCGATCGATCGAGGTCAGCGCGCTCGCCGGAATCGAGATGCCCGCGCCGCCCTCAAGTTGCAGGCGCCCGGTCACCGTCGCGCCGAGGCGCATCGCCTCGGGATGATCGATCAGGCCGAGCCTGACCCGGAAGAGGCGAGTGACCGGATCGGCCTGCGGATCGACCGTGCGCACGCGCGCTTTTGCGGTCACCGACGGGTCGTCGGCGAGCGCCACGGTGATGATGGCGTCCGGCGGCGCTCCCCTCAAGACCTGGGCCGAAACGTCGAACACCGCGTCGCGCCCATCCTGTCGCGCGACGGTGAAGATCGATTGTCCCGGCTGCACCACCTCGCCCGCCTCGGCGGATCGGGCAGTGATCGCCCCCGAGACGTTGGCTCTGAGCTCGGTGAAGCTCAACCGGTCCTGCGCGATGTCCAGTTGCGCGGTTGCGTCGTCGACCCGCGCCTGCGCCGTCTGCAGGGCCTGCTTCGCCTGATCGAATATCGCCCGGGTGGCGAAGCCTCTTTCCATCAGATGGTTCTGGCGATCGAAATTGTTCTGCGCCTCGACTTGCCGAGCCTGGGCGGCTGCGAGCGCCGCTCGCGCCGAGCGCACGCCGTTGAGCTCGTCCTGAGGATCGAGCTTCGCCAGCACCTGATCCGGCTCGACCTTGTCGCCGACCCCGCCCTTGCGCTCGATGATCCGTCCCCCGATGCGGAAGGCGAGGTTCACCTCGTTTTCGGCGCGGATATCGCCGGTGAGCGTGACCGAGTCGCCAACCTTGCCCTTTTCCACGGTGACGGCGCGGACCGGGCGCGGCTGGGGCGGTTCGGTCTTGGCTTCCTGATTGCAGCCACCGAGGAGCAACGCGAGCGCGGAGGCGATGACGAACCCGCAAGCGCGTCCGCGCGCAGGCGCATGAGCGATGCATGAAGCCAAGGCGAATCCTCTCAAGGGCAATGCGCCCGTGCTTATAGGGCGAGCGCAGAGGGCGCAACGATCCCGCGTTTCGCGAGAGCGGCCCGGATGTCCTTTGCGTTGCCGTGACGGCCTCGCTACCGAGCGGCGCCGCACCATGCTATGGCGCAGACGCTGTGGAAAAATCCTCATCCGACGCCACGCGAGCGCCCGACGTTTCTCCCTCGAGCGCTGAGCTTGAGCGCCGCGAACTGGCGCCCGGGAGGCCGATCCTCGATCCGCGCGACGGAGACGCGGAGGACGACGCCTCGAGCCCGAAGCTAAAGTCGCTTCTGGCGATCGCCGGCAGCCTGCTGGCCGAGATCAGCCTGACGAAGCTTCTGGTCGCGTGGATTGCGTCGATCGTGCTGCCGGCGGCGATCCTGGGCCTGGCGCCGCTTATTGTGACGGCATGGGTCGGAGGCGTCTTTTCCAGAGTCCTGGAATTGTACGGAATCGGCGCCGCGCTTCTGCTTCTCGCTATCGTCGCCGCAGGTTGGTTCGGCTGGCGCCCATTGTTTCGCGTCGCGGAAGCGAATTTCTGGGCGCTCAACGCGCTTGGCGTTCAGCCCGGATACGCCTTGTGCCGGGAGGCGCTCCGGCATCTCTCGGAGAGAACCTTCAAGCCGAGCAGCGGAGCGGAGCTGGCGCGAATGCGGGCCATGAGCTGCGCCGGCGCTGGAGTTTTTCTCGCCGCCGCCGCGGCGCTGGTCGCGGCTTTTGTTTGGCCCGCGACGCGGTGGATCGGATCGGCCGCCGATCTTGCGGTCCCGCATCAGCTGATCGTGCCCACGCTGGCCAACGCCATCGTTATCATGTCGGCTTACCTCGCGGCGGCTTCGCTCGTCTGGGGCTTCGCCGACGCAAGCATGGATCAGCCGCTGGACCTCGAAGCGTTCGACGCTGCGCCATCAGGCGGTCGCGTCTGGAGAGTGGCGCATCTGTCGGACATCCATATCGTCGGCGAGCGTTATGGCTTTCGCATCGAGAGCGGACGGGGCGGGCCGCGCGGCAACGAGCGCGTGAGACAGGTGATGACTCGCCTTGAGGCCGAGCACGCCGCCCGGCCGCTAGACCTTGTCCTGATCACCGGGGACATGACCGACGCCGGCCGCTCCGCGGAGTGGGCCGAATTCTTCGACATTGTTGCAGGCCATCCCGAGCTCGCGAACCGGATGCTCATCCTGCCGGGCAACCACGACGTCAACGTTGTCGATCGCGCCAACCCGGCGCGCCTCGATCTCCCGTTCAGCCCAGCGAAAACGTTACGCAAGATGCGGGCGCTCTCCGCGATCACCGCCTTCGGCGCCGATCGCTTGCGCGTGATGGGCACCGGCGCCGCTGAGCCCAGACTCACGCTTGCGACGGCGCTCGCGCCGCAGCGCCAATCGATCGAGGCTTTCGCGGATCAGGGCGGCCTTCGACTATCGAACCAGCTCGCGCGCGTCTGGGATGAGCTCTTTCCGTTGATCCTTCCACCGGCAGAGGACGATGGGCTCGGGGTCGCGATCCTCAATTCGAACGCTGACACGAATTTCTCCTTCACCAACGCGCTGGGCATGATTTCGGTCAGCCAAGCTCGGCGGCTCACCGCCGCGTTCGGCTGCTATCCCAAGGCCCAATGGATCGTCGCGCTGCACCATCATTTGATCGAGTATCCCATGCCGGTCGCCGCCTTCTCCGAGCGGATCGGCACGGCCCTCGTCAACGGCAGCTGGTTTCAGCGCGTGCTCAAGCCTTATGCCGAGCGCGTCGTCGTCATGCACGGCCACCGGCATGTCGATTGGATCGGCGCCTGCGGAAAGCTCAAGATCGTCTCCGCCCCGTCGCCGGTGATGGCGCCGGATTCCAAGCCCACCCATTTCTATGTCCACGCGCTTGGTCCGGCGCCTGATGGGGGCCTGGCGCTGATGAGACCGGCGCGGCTTGACGTTGCGGCTGAGGAGCATAAAGGCGATTAGAGCAGATTGCACTTCCGCCGAATCGGGCGCTGTAGGCGCGGTCCATAGCCCGTCGAAAGACGGACGTCCTTCCGGACGCCCTTTGGACCGCGCCGGCCGCGCTCACCGAGCGCGGCTACAACCGGCGCGTCGACCCAAACGCAATCTGCTTTAGAAGCATCGTCATCGCGAGGAGGGCGCGCGCGCTACGCGGCGATCCAGGGCCACCGCTCCAGCTCCTTCATCTCTGGATCGATTCCCCTCGGACTTGATCCGGGGGTCGCGATGACGACGGCGGCTCCGCCCAACCCTGCACCAAGGCGTCCTTCGCTATGGGCCCGCCGAGAAGATCGGCGATCCAGCGGCTGGAGGGATGATAGCCGCAGAAGGTGACGATCGCGATGACGATCGGGACGCCGATGAAGGCGCCGAACAGGCCCCAAAGGTAAGTCCACAAGAAGACCGCAAGCAGCACGACCGTCGGCGACATGGCGAGCATGGCGCCAGACACGCGCGGCTCGATATAGCTGCCGACGACGAACTGGATGATGTTGAGGCAGACGAAAACCCCGACGACGGCTTCCCACGACTCGAACTGAGTCATCGCCACCAGGGTTGGAAACAGGGTGGCGACGAAGGGGCCGATAAACGGAATGTAGTTGAGCGCGAACGCGATCACGCCCCATTCGAGGGCAAAAGGCAGTCCGGCGATCCAGGCGAACGCGCCGACGAGAGCGCCGGTCGCCACGCTCATCAGCGTGCGGACCTCCATGTACTTGCGGATCTTCACCGCCGTCGCTGCGCTGCCTTGCAGGAGGATCCGCGCGGTTTCGGGCCGAAGGTAAGCCTGGGCTCGTCGGCCCAGGTCATCGACTTCCATTAGTCCCAAGATGACGTAGAGAAGGGCGATCAGCCAGAAGCTTAAGGTCGTGTTGACGCGGCCGGTGATCTGGCCCGCCCAATGCACCAGCCAGCCGACGTTGAAGTGCTCGCTCCATAACCCAGCGACGGAAATTCCGCGGTCCTCGAGCCAGTCGATCGCGCGCTCGTAAAGCGCCTGGTAGCGCGCGGTGTCGGCGAGAAGCGATACGCCCACGCGGCCAAAGGCCCATGCGACGAGCGAGGCGAAGGCGATGCACACGGCGACGGTCACGGTCATCGTGATGGCGAGCGCGAGCAACGCCGGCATTCGAGCGTGCAACCAGGACTGCAAAGGCCACACCAGAGCGATGATGAACAAAGCCAGCGCCAAAGGCGCAAACACGTCGCTCGCCTGAGAGGCGGCCACGCAAATCATGACCGCGGCGATGATCCCGACCGAGACATTGAGCGCCGAGTCGCGAGCCATGCGAAAATTCCCGGAAACCGGAGGTCCCGCGCGAACAAGGACGCGGTTTTGTGCCCGAACGACGTCCCCGTGTACAGGCGACGCCTTTTTCCGGTTGGGCGCGGCTTTTAATCGCCCCGCGCAGCAAGACAATCCCCGTGAGTTTGCGTTAGCCGGTGGGCGCCGAGTTCGACCGACGCGCAACCTCTATCCGCTTACCAAGTGGGCCG
Organism: Roseiarcus sp.; assembly: GCA_036502965.1. Taxonomy (GTDB): domain Bacteria; phylum Pseudomonadota; class Alphaproteobacteria; order Rhizobiales; family Beijerinckiaceae; genus Roseiarcus. The sequence continues at coordinate 6,621 of DASXXT010000071.1, forward strand.
GACGGTGATCCGCGATTGGTTTGGCGCCTACACGACCACTGAAGCGCAGACGCCGACCGAGCTTAAACGCTGGCCACCGCTTCCGGGATCGACCCAGTAAGTTGCCAAGGGCGAGAAAGGCGAACGGCCTAACGGCCTTCGCGGGCTAACGGCTCCTCACGCCGCGGCGTAGCTGGGGCTCGCTTCATCTTCAGCGGCGCCTTTGGTCTCCGGGCGCGAGTCGAGAGAGTCGCAGACATGTGCAAGGGTCATGTCGATGAAATAGAGCAACGCTCGGTCCGAGCAGCGCTCCCCGAGGATGCGAGCCTCTTTCAAATTCTTGGCGACTTCAACCAGACAATCGATTTGCGTCATGGCGTTGTCCCGCTCTGATGGTCTTGCGGCGCCGGCTGCGGTGAAGCGTCCGTCTTCCGGAGCTGCGGCCTGGGCCGCCCGTGTGGGTGCATTCAGTAAGCCCCATCGTCCCCGCGAATCCCTATCAAACGACTATAAGTTGCAATATCAATTGTACACAACCGGAACAAAATGCGCGGCCGTTCTGTTTCGCGGGATGCAAATCGGAGGCTGGCAAGGGAGTAGAAAAATTGACAGTCTCATGAGCGCCGGTGAGTCGGCGCACTGAGCATGTAAAGGGAAGGACCTTTCAATGGCGGCGCGTCCATTCTGGAAAGGTTACATGAAGCTCAGCCTCGTCACCTGTCCGGTGGCGATGATCGCGGCGACGAGCGAAGAGGAAAAGGTTCGGTTCCACGTATTGAACCGCCGGACCGGCAATCGAATCCAGAGCCACTATGTTGACGCCGAATCGGGCAAGCCCGTCGACGACGCTAACGAGGTCAAAGGCTACGCGCGCGGCGAGGACGACTATGTTCTGCTGGAGGACGAGGAACTGGAATCGGTCGCGCTTGAGAGCGCCCGCACGATCGACATCCAGAGTTTCGTCGCGGCGGAGAGCATCGACTGGATCTGGTACGACACGCCATATTTCCTGACCCCCGACAATCCGATCGGCGAGGAGGCTTATTGCGTCATTCGCGATGCGATGCGCTCAACCGAGATGATCGGCGTCTCCCGGCTCGTCCTTAATCGGCGCGAACGGGCGGTGATTCTGAAGCCGCGGGACAATGGAATTGTGCTCTGGACACTGCGCTTTGGCGATGAAGTGCGCGATCCAGGCGAATATTTCGGCGGGATTCACGACGTGAAGCCAGACGCCGAACTGATGCGACTGATCGGCGATCTTATCAAGTCGCGCAAGAAAGCCTGGAGCCCGGATATGGTCGCCGACCCGGTGCAAGCCCAGTTGCTCGACATCATCGCGGCGAAAAAGAAGGGCGTGAAAAAAACCAAGGCGAAGCCGAGCACCGAGCCCGAACCACCCAGCAACGTCATCAACATCATGGACGCTTTGCGACGAAGTGTGGCCAGCGCGAAGAAGCCCAAGGGGCGCTGAGCCGCGACCGGCTTTTGGATTGGGTTACACCCACCTCATTCTGAGGCGCCTGCGTAAGCGGGCCGGGAAGAATGGTCCAGTTGGCGCCGGTGTTACGGTACGCTGGAGCGTCCTTCGAGACGCGCCTTTGGCGCTCCCCCGCGCCCTCACCGCTTCCGGGTTGGCTTGCCCTTCTTGCGCTCTTCCTCAACCGGCGCTGCGGCGGCGCGGAAATCGGCCCAAGGGTCGGCGACCGAGGAGAGGCGCGTCGGCGCGTTGCGGATGGTGAAATAAGCGGGGCCAATTTCTGGCGCGAGTTCTTCCCAGCCGAGCGGCATTGAAACCGCGGCGCCCGGCCGGGCGCGGGTGGAATAGGCGGCGACCGCTGTCATGCCCCGCTGATTGCGCAGGTAGTCGATGAGGATCTTGCCGTGCCGCTTCGCCTTCGGGATCGTCGAGACGTAGCGCTCAGGACTGTCGGCCGACATGGAGTCGGCGATCGATTTGGTAAAGGCCTTGACCGCTGGCCATTCCGCTTTCGGCTTGATGGGCGAGACGACGTGCAGCCCCTTGCCGCCCGAGGTCTTGACGAACGCCGCGAGGCCCGCGTTCTTCAAGCGGGCGCGAACCTCCTCCGCTGCAGCAATCACTGACGTCCAGTCGACGTCCTCGCCTGGGTCAAGGTCCATCACGATCATGTCCGGCCGTTCCCAGTCGGTGACGGTCGATCCCCAGGGATGGATTTCGAGCGCCGCCGATTGCACGAGCGCCATCAGCCCGTCGAAGTCGCGAATGCTGATGAGCGGTTCCGGCTCCTCAGGATCCTTGACGAGGACGATATTGCGGTTGAGCCCCTTCCAGGCATGTTTCTGGAAGAACGTCTGCCCGCCGATTCCGTCCGGACAGCGCACCAAAGCCAGCGCGCGGTCGACGATGAAGGGTTTCATGAACGGCCAAGCTTCGGCGTAATAATCGGCGAGGCCTTCCTTGGTGACGCCCTCATCGGGCCAGTAGATTCGATCGGGATGAGTCAGCGTTACGCTGCTCTTGGGGCGCTCAGGCGCGGCGTTCGTGGCCATGGTCGTCTCACGCACAATTTCGCGCGCCGGCTTGTCGTCGCGCAGACCCTGAAACGACGCCTGACGCAGGAGGCCGTCGCCGGTCCAGCCGCGGAAATCGACCTCCGCGATGAGCTCAGGCCTAACATAGCGGACTTGACGCGCCTCCGCTGTGCTGAGCGGCCTGGCGAACGGGCTCGAGCGAAGGCGCATTGCGTCGAGACGCGTAAACAGCGCCTCGGCGACGCCTGAAGAAAAGCCGGTGCCGACGCGTCCGACGTAACGCAAGTCGTTGCCGTCGTAGACGCCAAGCACCAGGGAGCCGATCGCGTTGCGCCCGGTGGACGAGGGGACATAGCCGGCGATGACGAACTCCTGCTGGGCCGAGCACTTGGCCTTCACCCAGCTTTTGCCGCGGCCCGAGACATAGACGGATTGGCTGGCCTTCGAGATGATGCCTTCAAGACCGAGGCCGCAGGCGCGCTGCAGCACCAGCTTGCCGTCCTCCACGAAGTGCGAGCTGTAGCGAATAGCGCCGCCGTCGGTTCCGATCAGCTGGCTAAGCAGCTCCTTGCGGCGGATGAGCGGCGCTTCGCGCAAATCGTAGCCGTCGAGATAGAGGCAATCGAAGGCGTAGTAGGCGAACCGGTCGACTCGTCCCTCGCTGAGACCCGCTTGCAGGAGCGAGAACTCAGAGACGCCGCTGGCGTTCTCGGCCACCAGTTCGCCGTCGATCAAGGCTGCGCGCACGGGCAGGTTTCGCAGCGCGTCTTGAACGTGATCGCCGAATTTTTTTGTCCAATCGAGCCCGCCCCGGGTCCAGAGCGTAACCCTGCCGTCCTCGATATGCGCTTGAAGCCGATAGCCGTCGAACTTGATCTCATGCAGCCATCGGTCTCCGGTGGGCGGAGACTTCGCCAGCGTCGCCAGCATCGGTTCGACAAAGCCGGGCAGGGGGCCTTCAGCAGCGCCCTCGATCGCCGACGGGTCCGGCGCTTCCCGCGCGTACGCGCCGGCTTTCGGTTTGGCCGCGGCGCCGGCTACGTCAGGGTTCTCGATCTTTCCTGTCTTGGACGACCAGCCCGGCGCCTCCCCTTCGAGCTGGTCAATAGTCCTGCCGGTGTTGATCGACTCGGGCCGCTCCTCAAGGATATCGGCTTCATCGGCGGAGCGAGCGAATTCATCATCGCCCTTGATGAGAAGCCAGTTCTCGCGCTTCTCGCCGGGCTTGCCGTGCATCCTCACCAGATGCCAGCGCCCGTTGAGCTTTTGCCCATGAAGCTCGAATTCGAGATGGCCCTTCTTCAAGCCCCGGTGCGGGTCGCCGATCGGCGTCCACGTTCCATTGTCCCATACGATGACCGCGCCGCCGCCGTATTCGCCCTTGGCGATCGTGCCCTCGAAATCGGCGTATTCCAGCGGGTGGTCTTCGACCGCGACCGCGAGGCGTTTTTCGCCTGGGTTAAGGCTCGGGCCGCGGGTGACCGCCCAGCTCTTCAGCACCCCGTCCAGGGCCAGCCGGAAGTCGTAATGCAGCCGCGTCGCGTCATGTTTCTGCACGACAAAGATATTGCTGTCCGCGAGCGGCGCAGCGCCTTTGGGCTCGGCGGTCGCGGCGAAATTGCGCTTTTTCCGATAGGTTTCGAGCGCCATTCGTCAGCCAGCCTTGCGTCGCGGCGCCGCGGGCTTTGCTTTCGCCGCGGCGCGCCGGCCGGTCTTTTTCTTGGCCGCAGGTTTGCCGCTCGGTCGATTCTGGGCACCAGCGGCGGCGCTGTCGCGCAACGCCTGCATGAGGTTGACTGTCGGCCCGCTCCGGGGCGGCGCGCGCTTGGGGATCTCCTTGCCCTCGAGCTTGAGCTTGACCAGCTCAGCCAGCGCGTCCTCGTAACGATCCTGAAACTCGCGCGGGTCAAAAGCGCCTTGCTTGGTCTTGATGATGTGGACGGCGAGATCGAGCATCTCTCCGGTGATCTCTTTCGCTGGGATACCCGAAAACGCCTCCGCGGCGGAGCGGACCTCATATTCGTAGTTCAGCGTCGAGGCGACCAGTCCCTGATCGAGAGGGCGGACGAGCACTGTCCGGGCGCGCCGAAAGAGGACCGCCTGCGCGACCGCCGCCACCTTGGCCGTGCGCATGCCATCGCGCACCAGCGCGAAGGTCTCGTCGGCGCTTCGATCTGAGGGGGCGAGATAATAGGGCTTGTCGAAATAGAGATCGTCGACCTCGGCCAGATCGACGAACGCGGAGACGGTGAGCGTCTTGTCGCCATGCGGAATGACCGCGGCGATTTCGTCGGGCTCGACCGAAACGTATTCGTCTTTCCCCACTTCGTAGCCCTTGACCTGCTCATCGCGATCGACCGTCTCTCCAGTCTCCGCGTCGACAAACTCGCGTCGAACCCGATGGCCGGTCGGCCGATTGATCGTGTGCAGGGCGATGCGCTCCGAGGTCGAAGCGGCGGAGTAAAGGCCGACCGGGACCGTGACCTCGGCGATCCTCAGGAAGCCTTTCCAGCTTGCTCTCGGCGGCAACGTCGACCTCGCGAAGTTCCCAGCGCGGCTTGAGCCGCCAAGGATTAAACCCCTTCAATGCGGGACGGTCAAACTTTGATCCCCTGGAGAAAACGCCGTTTACGATGGAGCTGGAACTTTTCCCGCGTCGCTCTGTTTATTCCGGGACTCGCCTCACCTCGACGTTGTGGGGTCCCCACGTTAGAATAGAGCTCAGTTGTTCTCAAGCGATCGACCGCCGGGATCCGCGGGCGCTACCGGATGTCTCGGGCGTCAGGCGGCGCGCCAATGAACGCGTTGGCGCCGGCTCGGCGGAGCGGAGGAACGATGGGGGAAGGCCGGGGTCCCGAAACGGTCGCGGTGGCGGACGAGGATCCCCATCCCGAAATCACGCTTCGACAGATATCGGCCTGGTCGCTGGCGATCCTCGCTGCAATTGCGGTCGGCTTCGTTCTCTACGCCGCGCGCGAGATCATGCTGCCGGTGGTAGCAGCTTTTGTCGTCGGCGTCATGTTGGGTCCGGCGACGCGGAGACTGGAAGCGCTGCACGTTCCGCGCCCGCTTGTTGCGCTCTTGCTGGTGGCGAGCGTCACCCTGATTATCGCTTTGGTGATCCTCTTGCTCTTCCCGCGCGTGTCCGAGCTCACGAACAGTCTGCCGGGCATCGTCGCGTCGCTGAAGGAAAAGCTGCATGTATTTGATGGCCTGATGGCGGTGTGGCGACGGCTCACTTTGATGATCGGCGAGCCTCAGGGCAACGATTCCGTTGCGTTTCCTGTGCCCGGGATCGCCTGGGTGCCTTCCACGATCTCGGTTCTTCTGCCGCCGATTACCGAGTTTCTGTTCTTTCTCGTGGTGCTGCTTTTGGTCATCTCAGAATGGCCGGGCTTGCGGCGCGGTGTGGTCATGACGTTCGCAAGTCGCGATTCGCGTCTGACGGTTCTCAAGATCCTGAATGAGATCGAATCCGGGTTGGCCAACTACCTTTTGATCGTGTCGCTGATCAACATGTGCGTCGGGGCGCTGACCGGCGTCATTTGCGCGTTGACCGGAATGCCGAACGCGATCGGATTTGGCGCATTGGCGGCGACGCTGAATTTCGTTCCGATTGTCGGACCGATCGCGATGTTCGTGATTCTGCTCGTGGTCGGGGTGGTGGCGGAGCCGACCTTCGCCTGGGGCCTCCTCCCTGCTGCGGGGTTCCTCCTGGTGATTACGGTGGAGGGCCAGTTCTTGACCCCAATGATCATCGGACGCCACCTCGAACTCAACGCGCTCGCGGTTTTGCTCTCGCTCGCATTCTGGACTTGGCTTTGGGGACCGATGGGCGCGTTCCTTTCGTCGCCCATTCTCATGGTGGCGCTGATTCTGAAGCAGCGGCTGTACGTCGACGAAGACGGCTAAATCGCCCCGGCGCGGAACCTTCCGCGTGAGCCGACGTTAACATTGACCGAGTGTTTCGGAGGAACGGATGACATCTGACTTTCCATCCGACGCTGAACGAAGCAACGAAACGCGAGACACCGGCGATAACAACGCCTTTGCCCGCCTGGAAAAGGAGATGGCGAACATGAGAGATGCAATTGGGGGTCTTTCTGACCAGATTTCGGACGCGGCGAGCGATATCGGCGCGGTTGCGCAAGATCAGGCGAGGCGCGGTCTTAAGCACGCGCGCGCCAACATGGGATCCATGGTGAATGACGCCTCCGATCGGCTCGGCGTCGTCGCCAACAGGGCCCAATCGCAGGCCTCTTCGCTCGGCGATACGCTCGAGGACGCGATCCAAGAACGCCCGCTAGCCACTCTCGCTCTCGCTCTTGGGCTCGGGTTCCTGGCCGGCGTTATCTGGCGAAGGTAGCGGCGGAACTGACAGCTGAGACTGGGTAGCCACTAAATGAATGACCCCGCCGCTTTCGTGGCGGGGTCATTTCTCTTGTATGGCCGAGTGCGGCCGTCGTTGGCCCGCTAGACGTACCCAAGCAAGGCGAGGATGAGGACGATGATGAGTATTGTCCCGAGTCCTCCAACCGGGTAGTAGCCCCACCCGGTGCTGTAAGGCCAAGAGGGCAGGGCGCCGACGATCAGAATGATGAGAATGATAAGGATGATAAGCCGCATTTTGGCCTCTGCTTGGGTCGACCGCGGGCGCGCGGGCGCCGCAACAACGCCAAAATCAGCGAAACGTTCCCGGTGCTGCGATTATCTCGAGAGCAGCAAATAGAAAGATGCGCCAATTCGTCGATATTCTTTCGATTTCGACCCGCGGCCGCGGCCTCGTCGAAATTACGCGCGACGTCGTCAATTGGCTCAAGCCGCGTGCCGTCCAAGCCGGGCTTTTGACTTTATTTTGCCGGCATACCTCGGCCGGATTGCTCATACAGGAGAACGCCGCGCGGGACCTTCGCGCCGATCTCGAGACATTTTTCGACCGTCTGGCGCCGGAGGACGCCGGTCAATATCGGCACGCGAACGAAGGCGCTGACGACATGCCCGCCCATATCCGCACGGCGGTAACCGGCGTGCAACTCTCGGTTCCGATCGTGCAGGGCCAACTCGCCTTGGGGACCTGGCAGGGGATTTATCTGTTCGAGCATCGGCGTGCGCCGCATCAGCGAGAGATCGCCTTGCATCTCATGGGCGAATGACGGCGGGCGCACAGATCACACGACCGAAAGCGCGGTCGTCAGTCGCAGTTCTCGCTAAATCACGCAGCGCGAACGCGTTCAGGTTCCTGTGGATGAAACTTCAATGACACCGGGAACGCCATATTTTGCTGGACGTTTGCCGTGAACTGTGATTAAAGCGTGACGCCGCGACGGGTTTTAACCTGGACCTTTGGGTTGAGAACCCCCTTCAACCCGATGAGTAACGCGGCGGCGAATGGAGGCGACGCGACTAGCACCAGCCGGGAGGGCTTGCAGCAAGTTCGTCTGGCAAAGTCGCTTCCTAAAAACTGGGCGGTTCGAGTGCTTGCGCGTTCGGGCCGCCCGGCCTTTCTGACAATCAACAGCTGGCGCGCGGGATCACGAACCGCCGTAGGCCGGGCGTGTTCCTCGCGGCTTCGGCGATTCAATACGCAACTATCAGTTTGGACGCTCCTAAAACGCGGTCGAATTGCGGGACTCCGATTTGGGTCCCCCGCCGAGCTCCGCTTCGCCGGGGACGCTGTGACCGACCTGCTGCTTCTCTGCAGGATCTGGGCCGGTTTCCAACACCGCGGGCTGGCCACGTTGTTGCCGCGATTGGGCGTCACTCCTCGCGGCCGAAATGCGGCGGACGGCGGGCGGCTGTCCAGCGAGTCGGCGCCCTCGTAGGGCAACGGCGGGCGGCCCCTCGGTCGGCTTGGGGGCCGGAATTCGTTAGCGAATTCGAAACGAAGCGGGATCAATAGTGCGCAGCGGGCTTGATGGTTCGGAAATATTCTGTTGCTGTGGTGGGCTCAGCGTTTGAAGCTCGAACCTTGCGCTGGTGCGCGACCCGAGTAAGCGTGATGAGCGTTTCGGGCCTTGGACCGCAGACCAATGCGGGCAATCGTAGATGGCGAGGCGCCATGAGCCTCGGCGTGGCGGCCTGGGCGCTTGCCGGCTGCGCCACCCCCCAGGCCACTCGCATGTCCTATTCCCACGGCCACGAACATTTCTCTCAGTCCAAATACGGCCGCGCCAGCCGGAAGGTTGTCGCCGATGGCGAAGCCGTGCCTCGCGGCGGCGGGCAATATCTGGTCGGTCGCCCTTACTCCGTCGCGGGCCGCCGATATTACCCCGCCGAGAACACCTCCTATACGGCGGTCGGCATGGCCTCCTGGTACGGCGCGGCGTTTCATGGCCGCCGAACCGCCAATGGCGAGGTCTACGACATGGCGTCACTGTCGGCCGCGCATCCGACGATGCCGCTCCCAAGCTACGCTCGGGTGACCAATCTCGAGAACGGCTATTCGGTTATCGTAAGGGTTAACGATCGCGGCCCCTACCATGGCGGGCGGGTGATGGACGTGTCGTCTCGTGTCGCCGACGTCCTCGACATGAAGGCCATGGGCACGGCCAAGATCAAAGTCGACTATGTCGGAGCCGCGCCGATGGAAGGATCGGACGACTCGCAATTGCTGGCGAGCCTTCGCACCGACGGATCGCCGGCCAATATGATTGGCTATTCTGCGCCCGTCATGATGGCCAACGCCGCCGCGGAGCAGACCGGCACGATCTGGTCGTTCTTCTCCGGCGGCGGTCGCGGCGCACAACAGCCCCAGCCCCAAGCGCAACCTGTGGCTCAGCCAGCTCCCGCGCCTGCGCCGGAGCCCCCGCCGGTGCAGGTCGCGAAGGCTCCTGAGCCTCCCCCGCCGCCTGAGCCAGTGGGGGTCGCCGCGACGGCCGCCGAGGCTGGTGACGCGGAGCCATCGCCGCCCGAGCCAATCCGTTCCGTCCATCTGACGAGGGGCGCCGTTCCGCTGCCGCCGCCGCGCCCATTCGATCTCGGCTCCAATCGCAGCGCGTTGGTCGTTGCGGCTGTCGCCGCATCTTCGCCCACGCGAGTCATGCCGCCGCGCCGGCCCGATCTGCATGCAAGTGCGGAAAGAGCGCTTTACTATTCCGAACCCGTCCGCCTGCCGCCCAAGAAGCCGACGACTGGCGCGTTTGATCACATGAGGCCCGCAAAGTCCGCTCGGGCGGAGTATTAAAGTCCGCGCGAGGTCAGTTAACTCCTGCGCCCTAGACCAAATTGCATTCGAGTCGAACCGCGATCGTCATTGCGAGCGAAGCGAAGCAATCCAGGGGAACATCGCGCGCCGCGCGACTCCTGGATCGCCGCGTCGCTCCGCTCCTCGCGATGACGATTCCATCCGAACGCAGCGCACTCTAGAGACCGCCCAGTCAGCGCCTATTGCCAACGCGCGCCGAACCCTATTGAGAGAGGCTATCAGCGGCGGGGTTGAACAGAGACCGCAGTGAGTTTCATTCGGCGCGATTGCATGGAAATTGGACAAAAAGAGCCGCCGGTCGGGCGCGCAAAATGACGCTGGAGGCAAGGGGCCGTTTCATCACCCTGGAAGGCGGCGAGGGCGTGGGCAAGTCGGTTCAGGCCAAGCGGCTCGAGGAGCGCCTCACCGCGCTCGGGCTTGCCGTTGTTCGCACGCGCGAGCCGGGAGGTTCCCCGGGCGCCGAGGCCTTGCGCGAGGCGATTCTTTCCGGCTTCGCAGCCGAGTTTAATGCCGCAGGGCAGGCGTTCTTGTTCTCTGCCGCCCGTGTCGACCATCTCGACAAGACGATTCTGCCAGCGCTCGCGAGCGGAGCATGGGTCGTTTCCGACCGGTTCGCCGATTCAACCCGGGCCTATCAAGGCTTGGCGGGGAATCTGCCGCCGGAGTTCATCGCCTCTCTCGAGCGCCTGACGGTAGGCGTTAATGGGCCCGACCTGACCTTGATCCTCGACCTCGATCCGGAAGTCGGCCTTAAGCGGGCGGCCGAGCGAAGGGGGGGTAGGGAACCCGCCGACCGGTTCGAATCGGAAGGGCTGGCCTTTCATCAAACCTTGCGGCGGGCGTTCCTCGACATCGCCGCCGCCGAGCCTTCGCGTTGCGCCGTCATCGACGCCGATAGAAGCGAAGACGACGTCGCCGCCGCCATTTGGTCGGTGGTCGAGAGCAGGCTCGACCCGGCGGGCGCGCGCAAGGCCAAGCTCGCATGAAGAAAAGCGAAACCGATGATCTTCCCGAAGCCGATGCGTTGGCCGGCGCGGCCCATCCGCGCCATGCCTATTCGCTGATCGGCCATAAGCGGGCCGAAGCGGAAATGCTCTCGGCCTATCGCGAGGGCCGTCTCGCTCATGCCTGGCTGATCGGGGGCAGGGAGGGGATCGGCAAGGCGACGCTCGCCTGGCGGTTCGCCAGATTCGTGCTCGCCAACCCCGATCCTACGGCGAAGGCGGTGCGCGATGTTCACGACCTCCATGTCGAGCCGAGTCATTCCGCGGCGAGGCTTCTGGCCCAACTTGCCCATCCCGATTTTGCGCTTATCCGGCGCGAATGGCAGGCGGGGACGAAGAGGCTCGCCAGCGAGATTTCAGTCGAAGCCGTGCGGCAGGGACTGCAGGTCTTCCAGCTCTCCGCCGCCTTTGGCGGCTGGCGGGTCGCGATCGTGGATTCGGCTGAGGATCTGAATCGCAGCAGCGCCAATGCCTTGCTGAAAATGGTTGAGGAGCCGCCGCAACGATCGCTGATCCTCATCGTGTCGCATCGGCCGGGCCAGGTCCTGCCCACCATCCGCTCGCGCTGCCGCCGTTTGCGGCTCGATCCGTTGTCGGAGGACGACATCGTGCGGGCGGCGATCGGCCTCGGGCCGCCATGGAGCGAAGCCGGCCATGAAGCCATAGCCGCGGCAGCCAAACGCGCCAACGGATCGGTGCGTGAGGCCCTCATCCGCCTCGCGCCGGAATCGGAGGGGGTCGGCGTACTGATCGACTCGATCGTTGCCGGTCTGCCGCGCCCCGATCCCCGCACAATTGCCAGGCTAGCCGATGCGGTTAGCGGGCGCGCGGGAGACGAGGCTTACCGGGCCTTCCATCGCGAGCTCTACGACTGGATCGTTACATATGCGCGTGACGTCGAGCCCGGCTCGCTCAGGGTCGAGGAGATTGGCGCGCTTTGGGACCGCATCCGCGAGGCGCAGCGCGAGACTGAGGAGCTCAATCTCGATCGCAAGCTGCATATTCTGGCGCTGTTCGCCGAGATCGCCGTGACCGCGCCAGGGCGCTAGAGTCGCCTGCCGATGGATGTCGTTGGCCGCGCGCCCCTCCACCGCGCTTACGCGCGGTCCCCTCCCCCGCCGCTTCGCGGCAAGGGAGGAAAAGGCAGCGCCGGGTGGCGCGGCCCGTGATCCTCCCCTACGAAGCGGGGAGGGGGACCGTCCGAAGGGACGGTGGTGGGGGAGATGAAACGCGCCGACCCCAAGGCGATGCGCTGAGCACTTAGATTTTCGTCGCCGCTCAAAAATTTTTGCTTTAGGACGGCGAGCATGAGCCGCTTCTACATCACCACGGCGATCCCTTACGCCAATGGCGCGCCGCATATCGGCCATGCTTACGAACGCATCGCGACCGATGCGATCCAGCGGTTCATGCGCCTCGACGGGCGCGAGACCCTGTTCGTCACTGGCATGGACGAGCACGGGCTCAAGGTTCAGCAGGCCGCGGCTCGCGAGGGGGTGACGCCGCAGCAATTTGTCGATCGCGTCGCCGCCGAATTCGAGGCCATGGGCGACATGCTGAACGCCCGCGCCGACGATATCGTGCGCACGACGCAACCCCGGCACGCGCGCGCGTCCCGGGCGATCTGGGAACGGATGGCCGCCAACGGCGACGTCTATCTGTCGAAATATTCCGGCTGGTATTCGGTTCGCGACGAGGCTTATTTCCTCGACATCGAGCTGACCGATGGCCCGGACGGGACCAAGCTTGCGCCGAGCGGCGCGCCGGTCGAATGGGTCGAGGAGGAGAGCTACTTCTTCCGGCTCTCCGCCTATGCCGATAAGCTATTGGCCCATTACGAAGCCTATCCCGAATTCGTCACGCCGGAAACCTATCGCAACGAGATCGTCGCCTTTGTGAAACGCGGGCTGTCCGATCTCTCGATCAGCCGCGCGACCCTCAAATGGGGCGTGCCGGTTCCGGGCGACCCGAAGCATGTGATGTATGTCTGGGTCGACGCGCTGACCAATTACATCACCGCGACCGGCTTCCCGGATGATGGTCCGCGGGCGAAGTTTTGGCCCGCGGACGCACATGTCATCGGCAAGGACATCACGCGGTTCCATTCCATCTACTGGCCAGCTTTCCTGATGTCGGCCGGACTGCCCGTGCCAGAACAGGTCGTCGTGCACGGCTTCCTGTTCAACCGCGGCGAGAAAATGTCGAAGTCGGTCGGCAACGTCGTCGGCCCGAAGGAAATGGTCGACGCCTACGGGCTCGACCCGGTGCGCTATTTCTTCCTGCGGGAAGTCCCGTTCGGCCAGGATGGCAGCTACTCGCACGAGGCCATCGTCGCCCGCATGAACGCCGATCTCGCCAATGACATTGGTAATCTGGCCCAGCGCTCGCTCACGATGATCGCCAAGGCCGGCGCGCGCACGCCCGACTGGCGCGGGGCGACGACGGCGAAGGAGGATCTGGCGATGATCGCGCGCGCTGACGCGCTCCTTGGCGAAGCGCGCCGGCACATGCAGAGCTTTGCGCTGCATCTCTACATCGGCGCCATTTTCGAGGTCGTGTCGGAGGCCAATCGCTATTTCGCCAACGCCGAGCCTTGGAGGCTGGCCAAAAGCGATCCTGCGCGCATGGGGCTCGTGCTCTACGTGACGCTCGAAACCTTGCGCATCGCCGCGATCCTGCTGCAGCCGGCGATGCCGGCGAGCATGGGCGGGCTACTCGACCTCCTCGGCGTCCCGCCGGAGGCCCGCACATTTGCGGCGGTGGACGCCGGCGAGGGAACAGGCCGTCTGGACGCTCCGCATCGGCTCGAGCCGGGCAGGGCGCTGCCTCATCCTAAGCCGGTCTTTCCTCGCTACGTCGAGGCGGAGGCGTCGAAGTGAGGGCGCCGCGCGTCTCCCTCTCCCCCTCATCCCGAGCTTATCGAGGGAGGGAGAGGGGTAGGGGTGAGGCGTCCACGCCCCACGGCGCCCAAACCCTCAACCGGACGACCAAAGGGCGTCTATCAGGACGGCCGTCTTTCGACGGGCCATGGTCGGCCACCTTCTCCCGGGAGGGAGAAGGGGCAGGCGAATGACTCTCATCGACAGCCATTGCCACCTCGATTTTCCGGACTTCGCCAACGATCTCGACGGGGTCGTTGAACGGGCTCGCGCGGCCGGTGTCGAGCGCATGATCACCATTGGCACGCGAGTGGACAAAGCCCCAGGCGTGGTCGGGATCGCCGAGCGATACGACGACGTCTTCTTCACGGTCGGCACCCATCCGCATGAGGCGGCCGGGGAGGGCGCGGAGGATTTCGACGCCATGCGTGCGTTCGCCGGACATCCCAAATGCGTCGGGATCGGCGAGGCGGGCCTCGACTATCATTACGATTACGCGCCGCGCGACGTCGCGAAGCGGGTCTTTCGCGGACAGATCGCGCTTGCCCGCGAGCTTGATCTCCCGCTCGTCATCCATGCGCGCGACGCCGACGACGACATTGCCGCGATCCTGACCGATGAGATGGGACAGGGGCGGTTCCGCGCCGTCCTCCATTGCTTCACCTCCTCGCGCGAACTCGCCGAGACTGCGCTAGGCCTCGGCCTCTCGATCTCGTTTTCCGGCGTGGTGACGTTCAAGAAATCGGAGGGCTTGCGCGCAATCGCGCGCGACGTCCCGCTCGACCGCCTCCTGGTCGAAACCGACGCGCCCTACCTCGCGCCGACCCCCCATCGGGGTCGCCGCAACGAACCCGCCTTTGTCGTCGCGACGGCGGGGGTGGTCGCCGAAGCGCACGGGATTACGCCGGAGGCGCTGGCGAAGGCGACGCGCGCCAACACGCGTGACGTCTTTCGCAAGCTTCAGCCGGTTGGCGCCAAGCTGCCGCAGGCCGTCGGATCGTCGCATTGACGCTGCGTTTGACTATTCTGGGCTGCGGCTCTTCAGGGGGCGTGCCGCGGGTCGGGCAAGGGTGGGGCGCCTGCGATCCGGCGAACCCGAAGAATCGCCGCCGCCGCTGCTCGGTGCTTGTCGAGCGCTTCGGGCCTGGCGGCGCGACCACCATTCTCGTCGACACCTCGCCCGATTTGCGCGAGCAGCTGATTGACGCCGGCGTGAAGCGGCTCGACGGCATCCTTTTGAGCCATCCCCACGCCGACCACACGCACGGTATCGACGATCTAAGGCCGCTTTGCCTGGTCATGCGCCGTCGCCTCGACGTGCATATGAACGAGCCGACTTCGCTCATCGTTCGCCGCGCGTTCTCATATGTTTTTCAAACCCCTGACGGAAGTTCTTATCCTCCGATGGCAAACGAGCTGCGCCTCACCGCCGGCCGAATGTGCCGCGTCGAGGGCCCAGGCGGAGCGGTAGAGGCAATGCCGTTCGACCTCGACCACGGCGACATCAGCGCGCTCGGCTTTCGCTTCGGAACGCTCGCCTACACTCCTGACGTGAAAAGCATTCCCGAGGCGAGCCGCCCTTTCCTGGAGGGCCTGGACCTGTGGATCATCGACGCCTTGCGCTATCGCTTCCATCCGTCCCATTTCAGCCTTGACGAGGCCTTGTCGTGGATCGAGACGATGCGTCCGCGGCGCGCGATCCTCACCAACCTGCACACCGATCTCGACTACGAGACCCTGCGAGCGAGCCTGCCGGCGCATGTGACGCCGGCTTATGACGGGATGCGCGTCGAGGGCTTCGACGCCTGAGGTTCGTCGAAGGACTTGGTTTTCGGGTCGAGAGGCACAAGGTTCCCGAGCGCCTGGTCAAGGCCAACGGCATGATTTCGGCGACCAATCTGATCGGCAAGAGCCTCGCTCGCCCTGTGGTTCCATAATAACTCTTATGCGAATCGGGTCTCAATTCGGGCAAGCGTGGGCCATCGATCGAGTTGCAGAAAAAGGAGCCTAACAAGTTGATTTCGAAGGGTCGGCTACAGAAATGAAACACTGGCCGAAGCCGCCTCGGATGAGACGCGATCACTGTCGCCGATCTCGCGGCTCGGTATCTCCACGACGAGGTCATGCCGAAGCGCAAGCCCCATACCGTCGAGCTCTACACACACTACCTTAGCCGGTTCGTGATTCTTGAGATCGGCAGGATGAAGGCACCTTGATCACCCGAGCGGCGGTATCCAAGCTGCACCTCAGGCTGGGCCGGACGCGACGAGTCACCGCGAACCGGGACCGGGCGATTCGTGTCATGGTCCGTCCTACCGCGACGCGATCGATAGAGGCGCGAACTCGGCCCGGTGATCAGAGGCGTGATCCTCTCGCTCGATTGAGATCGGGAGCTTCCGCGGTTACCGCCGGCACCACGTCATGGCTCGGGTCTTCGTTGTCGAGCTGCTGGATGCGCTCGCCGAGGTCGGTTTCGATGACTTCGATGCCGACCGACGCCATGTACGGTCGAAAGCCGCACTCCTCGGTCAGCATCGACTTGCTCTTGATCAGCGACTTCGCGCCGTGATCGCCGAGGCGAGCGAGCGCAGCTCCTCCCATTCGGCAATGCCGTGCATCTCGCGGTCGCGCTTCTGCCGCAGATCCCAGAGCCGCTCATCGTG